>NZ_JAUBTG010000008.1:0-158896 GCF_036702395.1 Microcoleus sp. D3_18_C2
TTTCCTATTTTATTTATAAAATACGGGAATAATGCAGATTGAGATTTACCGTTGGGTGGGGGCGGGTTTATTTAGATTATGAATTACCGTCAGAGATTTGTGGTGAACCCGCCCCTACGATACAAATCAAATTATTTCCTATTTTATTTATAAAATACGGGAATAATGCAGATTGAGATTTACCGTTGGGTGGGGGCGGGTTTATTTAGATTATGAATTACAGTCAGAGATAGTTGGTGAACCTGCCCCTACCAGGTTTTATTGATTATTGCACCTCAATTTCTTCACAAACCAATTCAGCAATTTTTTTCGCCGCCCCCGATTCTCCTCGAACCGCACGCAAACGATCGCCCATTTGTGCTAATTTATCAGGATGGCTCAAATAGTCGATCGCCAATTGAGCAATTACTTCCGGTTCCAGCTTCCCAATCAACTCCGGCACAATCTCTTCCTGTGCCCAAATATTCGGCCAAGCATAAAGCTTTCCCTTTCCCAATTGCCAGATTAGCCAATTAATCGCCGTAGCAAAAACTGAACCGACTAACGGTAAATTTGCCAGCAATCCCGGCAAACCATCCCACGCTTTCATCGCATCCAATTGCTGCGTCGGAATCAAAACAATCATCGGTACAGCTAAGGAACCCAATTCCGCAGTATTCGCTCCCACAGTAGTTAAACACAGGCTGCATTCTGATAGCAAATCGTAGGCGGGCGTCTGCGTCCAAAGTTCTACTTGCAAGTTATTTTCTGTCTGCAAAAACGGCGTTTCTGTTAAATGAAGTTCGGCGCTAGCGTTCTCAAATAAATGCAGGCAAGGATTTTGTTTCGGATCGGCAAAACGTGCTAGAGTTTGCACATCTATCGTAGGAGCAACGGGAATTACAAAGCGAGTTTGAGGGCGAAGGCGATGGATGGATTGGGCGATCGACAAACATAACGGTACACCTAAAGCTAATTTAGCCGCTTTAGAACCGGGCAACAATCCAATTAATTCTATTTTCCGTAGGGGCGGTGCCCCCGTGCCAGCCCTGCCCGATTTCCCGTTCCCTACTTCCGCGATCAAATCTCCGACAACTGTAAATTTCTTAGCATATTTTTGGGGAATTTTAGCAAAAACTTGTGGTTTCATCGCCGCAAATTTATCAATCCAGCGATACCAGCGCGCGTCCCATTCAGCATAAATAACAGTGCGATATTTTAGCCTTTTTCCAATAACAACCGTAAAAAATTGATCGCCGCCTAAAAACAAAACAACTCCTGTTTCATACCAATCCCAATTTCCAGCAGTTTTGCCCGATAATAAGAATGGAAAAAAATGCTCCGGTGCTTGCACTCTGTCAACTTCTGGGTAGGAAGATGCGATTTGTGCTTCTTTCCCGGTGGCGTGCGGACAGGGGGACAGCACCACAGAGATTCGCGCTTGAGTGCCCGCGTTTGCCAATTGCTGGCGCAAAGCTTGCACGGCGGGACGCACCCAAGTTGCCAATTCTCCGGGGCCGTTGGAGAGGATTAAAATATCTACTGCCATAGGATTTAAGATTTGAAAGGATGCAAGGGAGAATTTATGACAAATTTAATTGATGCCGTCAAGACGGGTGATGTTGCCGCTGTAGAAAGTGCGATCGAACAGCGTGCAGATATCAATGCCAAAGATGAGGAAGGTGCGACGGCTTTGACAACTGCGGCTGAGGCTGGCAATTCGGCGATCGTCAAAAAATTGCTGGCGGTTGGTGCGGATGTCAACAGTCAGGATAATGACGGGTGGACGCCGTTAATGAGTGCCGCTGCTGCCGGACATACGGAGATTGTACAGCTTTTGCTGGAGGCGGGGGCGGATGTGAATGCTAAAACTAATTTTGGTTTGACGGCTTTGATGAGTGCTGCAGGTAGCGGGCGCACTCAAGTTGTGGAATTTTTAATCGATAAAGGAGCTGATATCAAAGCGTATGATAATAATACTTGGACTGCCTTAATTTGGGCGTCTTCCGAGGGTCACAAAGATGCGGTTGAGGTTTTGAAGCTAGCGCGCGATCGCCATTAGAACTATTGCCAAAATACAATGCACCCCACCCCAACCCTCCCCTTAGTAAGGGGAGGGGGCAAGATTATTCTTGTTTCCCCCCTTAATAAGGGGGGACTAAGGGGGGTGAATTTGACTTTTGCCAGATATAATAGATTAAAAACTTAGAAACCGGGTTTATTCGAGAAACCCGGTTTCTGGAGGGTACAATTAATGAATAAATTTGCCCTTTTCCTATCATGGTACTGTTCGATCGAGAAATGCGTTTGCCAACTAGCGCCGAACTTCCTTCTTCGGATGATACTCCTGTGGATAACGAAAATCAAAACTTTCTTCCCAACTTACTGTTATTCTTGCTCAAATTTCACTGGCTGCAGCGGAACGACTGGTTTTTTGCCGTGGATATGGGAGTTTATCACACGACGTGAGTAAGTCATCTGGTTCCAATCGTTCCTGACGGCTTCTTGAGTTTGGGTGTCGAAAGATTCAAAGGCGATACTTTGCGCCTTAGTTACGTCCTGTGGGAAGAAAATAATATTCCCCCGATTTTTGCCCTAGAGATTGTTTCTCAAACTTACGGCGGTGAATACGATAAAAAAATTGATATTTATGCCCGGTTGGGCGTGCTGTACTATGTGATTTACAATCCCTACTACTGGCGACGAGACCAACATCAACCGTTTGAAGTTTATCGTTTGGTAAATGGCGAGTACGAACAGCAAATTGGTGAACCTTTCTGGATGCCGGAAGTGGGTTTAGGCATTGGTCGAGGTCGTTACAGCGATGGGGAAACACCGTTGGAGGTTTTGTACTGGTTTGACGAACGAGGTAGTAGGTATTTGACGGCTGAAGAATTGGTAGATCAATATCGCGATCGCTTCGGCGAGTTGCCGGAATAGGCAAGTGCGATCGCCCATTTTTTGAAAGTGCGATCGTAGCAACAGCACACCAATGCCACCCCCGAATAGGTGCGATAATTCTATCCAATTAAAAGTGTTGCAAAAGGCGATTCTGGTAATAGATTCAACTTGAGATTTCCGCCACCTTCAATAACCGCGATCGTGTCAAAGCGACTAACTTGAGTAACTCCATTTTGAAAATCGGTTGGAAAGCCGTTCGTTTGGATAGCTAAATCTCGATTATTGTTGATCGGAACAATCAAGAATTGCTCTAAATCATACCCTGCTAGCTGGATGCTGTCCTGACCTTGGGTAAAGTTCCGAATAGTAGCAAAACCCGACCCGATGTAGAACTGTGCGATTCCGGCCGGGTTCCCCTTACTGCCTACTAAAGGTGTACCAAGTACAAATGTATCGCGGCCACTACCGCCAAGGAGAGTATCGAATTCATTGTTGCCGTCACTTTCATAATTTCTACCGGAACCAAAGCCATTACCTGTACCTAAACCTACTTCAACTCCAATTAATTCAACTTTCCCCATCCCGGAACCAGTCAGGATGTCATTCCCGGAAGTTCCGACAAAAGTAGCAGACCGATTTGGCTCGTTTTTGCCGAAATTGACGTAATGTTCGCGACCAGTTTTCAAGGCTCCCGATTCTACAAACGGCAGAATGTCGAGGTTTTTTTGTAAGTATTCCGGTTCCAATAAAGAAGTCCCAAACTGACCGTCTTTGATGCCGAATTCAATGAAATGCTGGTAGCCATTTTTAAAAGTTCCATTCTGAATAAACGGCTGCAACTGTCGGTTATTTGCTACATAAAACGCTTCGTCATACTCAGCGGATACGCGAGTGCGACCTTCTTCGTAACCGAACTGGATAAAGTGGTCTAGCCCGGTCGCAAAAGGCGCATTTGGGTTGTTGGGGGTGCGGACTAAGGCAGCGATGTCGGGGTTGCCCGCAAGGTAAGTAGCTTCGTCAAAATATCGCGATACTTTAGTTAAGCCCCCGGCTTGACCGAATTTTTCAAAGTGTTCTTTTCCAGATTGGATAACTCCTGCATCAATGGCTGGTTTCACCCAAGGATATTGAGCAAGGTAGTATTTTTCGTCAAAAATTGCGTAATTAGCCATGTTTTCCCACTGCGGCTTTAATGAGCTGTTTATGCAATTTATCAATAATCTGAAACTGAGACAATTACCTGATCGGGTGATTTTTTCCAAGTGTCAGTCAAATCTCATTTAAGCTCTATAAAGATGTCGTAATTCATCGTTGTTTATTGGAGAAAGTAAAGTGCGATCGCGGAATGCGAGTTGTTGGCATAGGAAAGTGCGATCGCACTCCCCAGCAGCAATCAGGCAAATCCTGAATACCTTCGATATTTCTACCCAAGTAAAGCTCTAAAAAAACTAGAGTCTGGTAATGGATTCAACTTGAGATTTCCGCCACCTTCAATAACAGCCAGCGTGTCAAAGCTACTAATTTCTGTAACTCCATTTTTAACGACGGGCAAGCCGTTGGTTTGAATAGCTAAATCTCGATTATTGTTAATGGGAAACACCAATAATTCCTCTAAGGAAGTCCTTACTAGCTGAATATTATCCTGACCTTGGGTAAAGTTCCGAATTGTCGCAAAACCCGGCCCGATGTAGAACTGTTGGAGGTTCGACAAGCCCCCCATCGTGCCTAGTGGCAACTCTGACAAGTCGCCGAGCACGAATGTATCGCGACCGCTACCGCCAATTAGAGTATCGAATTCATTGCTGCCGTCACTTTCATACCGTCGAAGGCCCCTAGGGGCTTCTACTTCAACTCCAATTAATTCGACCTTCCCCACCCCTAAACCAGTGAGGATGTCATTGCCGGAAGTTCCGACAAAAGTCACCGGCCGACCGGTCGGATCGAATTGCCCAACCTTGAAATAGTATTCGCGAGGGGTTTTCAAGGTTCCAGATATGATCAGCCCAGCGGCCTCGTTATTGAAGAATTGTGGTTCAAAGAAAGAAGTAGGCAACCGACCGTCTTTTACCCCGAATTGAATGAAATGCTGGTAGCCATTTTTAAACGTTCCATTCTGAATAAACGGCTGCAAATCTCGGTTAGTTGCTACATAAAACGCTTCGTCATACTCAGGCGATACGCGAGTGCGACCTTCTTCGTAACCGTATTGGATAAAGTGATCTAAGCCTGTAGCAAAAGGCGCATTTGGATTGTTAGGAGTGCGGACAAAGGGTTTAAGGTCTGGATTTCCCTCAAGGTAAGTTTCTTCGTCAAAATACCGCGAGATTTTTGTGAGGCCGGCGGCTTGACCAAATTTTTCAAAGTGTTCTCTTCCAGATTTGATGATGCCTGCATCAATGGCTGGTTTCAGCCACGGATATTGCGAAAGGTAGTATTGTTCGTCGAAGATATCGTAATTCATAGTTGGCTGTTTAAAGTAAAGTGCGATCGTACTTTTTTATAAAACCATCGCCCACCACCAATAAAAAATCATTAATCATCAGCCTGAGCTAATGACTAATGACCAATGACTAATGACCAGTGACCAATGACTATCCAATCAAGAAAGTACCATTACCGTTAGATTCTTGGAAGCTTAAACCCAAGCTTGCTCCTCCTTCAATCACGCCTAGCACGTCTCCAAAACGCTGGATTGACAAATTGCTACCAACCGGAGTCAGGCTGTAGCCGTTTAAAGAAGTTCCTTGCAGTTGGATAAAATCGCTTTCTATGTCGAAGTTGCGAATGGTAGCTTGACCGTTACCCAAATACAGCGGTGTCGGGGTGACATTCCCGGCTGTAGCAGGAACTCCGAGTACGAATCTATCAGCTCCCGGACCACCAATCAGGACATCGAATTCATTTGTGCCAAAGCTTTCATACTGCCGATTGCCTTGGGGATCAATACCTACTTCCACTCCCACAAGTTCGACATCGCCCACGCCCACACCAGTTAAAACATCGTTGGTACGGGTGCCGACAAAAGTCGCGTCGCGGGCAGGCTCAAATTGTCCAAAATTGAAAAAGTGTTCGCGCCCTGTTTTCAAGTTTCCAGAGTTGACAAACGGCACGATGTCGGGGTTTTCTTTTAAGTATTCCGGTTCAAAAAATGAAGTCCCAAACCGACCTTCTTTTGCCCCGAATTGAATGAAATGGTCGAAGCCTGATTTGAAAGTTCCGTTTTGAACGAACGGTTGGAGTTCAGAGTTGTTTGTTAAATAAAAGCTTTCGTTGTATTCGGGTGATACTTGGGCGCGGCGCTGTCCTTCATCGTAACCGAACTGGATAAAGTGATCGAGGCCTGTAGCAAAAGGTGCGTTTGGGTTGACTGTGCGGACAAAGGCTGCGAGGTCTTGATTCCCAGCAAGGTAAGCATTTTCGTCAAAATAACGCGATACTTTGGTTAGACCGCCGGCTTGACCAAATTTTTCAAAGTGTTCTCTCCCAGATGAGATGACTCCGGCGTCAATGGCTGGTTTGACCCAAGGATATGAAGCCAGGTAGAATTGTTCGTCGAAAATTGCGTAGTTAGCCATGTTTTCCCCCTAAAGTTTTGATGAGTTTGATCGTGAATATTCATTAGTTTTCGATGAACTGGAGCGCCGATCAGGAATTTACACCAAACGGACGTTATAAAATGGTTTTAAGTTCCTGGTATAATATCACTTTTTGTGACTCAGCAATTATCCGAAGGCTACATTATGCCTTCAAAAATTATACCTTTTTCCCCTCAGTTAATTGCTCTATCGCAAGTGTGATCACTTCTACAAAAGTGGGAACTTTTTTCAGGATTTTTTTCTCAATTTTTTGTTAATTTTAAATTATTTTTATCCTAATAATTAATCGTATACATATAATTACAATAAAGTCAAGTAAACTTTTGTAAATAAAAATTGGAGTATTTGCTCAAGGAATTTATAAAAAAATGTAACGAAAATTTGACCTAAATTTGTCGAATTGTGTCATGTGCAGGCTCAAATCGCCTAATGGCAAGCGTTTTCTGGTAAAAATGCTTATGGGATAAAAAAATTCCCGATTCCCGAAAACAGCATCTTAAAGGAGCCTAACCGGATGTTCACTCACGTCAAGCCCACCATTCGCCACGTTGTGCCGGAAAACTTGCAGGGGCGATCGCTCATGAAGGTGGTCTATGTCGTACTGGAACCGCAGTATCAAAGCGCCCTGTCGGCAGCGGTTCGATCGATAAACCAGAAAAATCCGAATTTGGCAATAGAAATCAGCGGCTACCTGATCGAGGAACTCCGCAGCCCGGAAAATTACGAGGCCTTCAAGCGGGATGTGGCGGATGCCAATGTATTTATTGCTTCTCTAATTTTCATCGAAGATTTGGCAGAAAAAGTTGTAGCGGCGGTGGAACCGCTGCGCGACAGCTTGGATGTCGCCGTCGTCTTCCCGTCGATGCCAGGGGTGATGCGACTCAATAAAATGGGCAGTTTCTCGATGGCACAGTTGGGACAAAGCAAAAGTGCGATCGGCGAATTCATGAAAAAACGGAAGGAAAAATCCGGGAGTTCCTTCCAAGACGGAATGCTGAAACTGCTGCAAACTTTGCCGAAAGTGCTGAAATATTTGCCCATCGACAAAGCCCAAGATGCCCGCAACTTCATGCTGAGTTTCCAGTATTGGCTGGGAGGTTCCCAAGAAAACTTGGAAAACTTCTTGCTGATGCTGTCACATAAATATGTCTTCAAAGGCCAGTCACAGCCGACTTTCCAAGAACCTGTTGTCTACCCAGACATGGGAATTTGGCATCCTTTGGCATCGTCGATGTTTGAAGATGTAAAAGCATATCTGACTTGGTTTAATGCCCGTACAGATATTTCTGCGGATCTCAAAGATCCCCTCGCACCCTGCATTGGTTTAGTGTTGCAACGCACTCACTTAGTCACAGGTGATGACGCGCACTATGTAGCAATGGTGCAGGAATTGGAGGCAATGGGGGCGCGGGTGGTGCCGATTTTTGCCGGCGGTTTGGACTTCTCGAAACCTGTGGAAACTTTTTTCTTGGAAGTCGGGGCAAAAGGTGTGACACCTCTGCCGATTGTTGATGCGGTGGTTTCTCTGACTGGTTTTGCTTTGGTGGGCGGCCCGGCGAAACAAGATCACCCGAAGGCGATCGAATCTTTGAAAAAATTAAATTGCCCTTACATGGTGGCTTTGCCGCTGGTTTTCCAAACGACGGAAGAATGGGAAGATAGCGATTTAGGCTTGCACCCGATTCAAGTTGCTTTGCAAGTTGCGATTCCTGAGTTGGATGGTGCGATCGAACCGATTATTGTGTCGGGACGTGATGGCGCAACTGGCAAGGCGATCGCCCTGCAAGATCGAATTGAAGCAATTTCCCAGCGCGCCATGAAATGGGCAATGCTGCGCCGCAAACCAAAATTAGATAAGAAAGTTGCGATCACAGTTTTCAGTTTTCCTCCAGATAAAGGCAACGTCGGAACAGCAGCTTACTTGGACGTTTTCGGCTCGATTTACGAAGTATTGAAAGCCTTAAAAGGTAATGGTTACGACTTGCCAGAATTGCCGGATTCCGCCGAAAAACTGATGCAAGAAGTCATCCATGACGCAACAGCCCAATACCAAAGTCCCGAATTAAATATTGCTTACCGGATGTCCGTAGCTGAATACGAAGAATTCACTCCTTACTCGGAACGGTTGCAAGAAAATTGGGGGCCGCCTCCGGGACATTTGAACAGCGACGGACAAAATTTGCTGATTTTTGGCAAACATTTTGGCAATGTGTTTATCGGAGTGCAACCTACTTTTGGATACGAAGGCGATCCGATGCGGTTGTTATTCTCTCGTTCTGCTAGCCCGCACCACGGTTTTGCTGCTTACTATACATATTTGGAGCGCATTTGGGGTGCGGATGCGGTGCTGCACTTTGGCACTCATGGTTCGCTAGAATTCATGCCCGGTAAGCAGATGGGAATGTCTGTCGATTGTTATCCTGACAGTTTGATCGGCAAGATTCCTAACCTCTATTATTACGCTGCTAATAATCCGAGTGAGGCAACAATTGCTAAGCGCCGCAGTTATGCTGAAACAATCAGTTATCTGACTCCTCCGGCTGAAAATGCTGGGTTGTACAAAGGTTTGCAGGAACTCAGCGAGTTAATTGCTTCTTATCAAACTTTGAAAGAGACTGGGCGCGGTGTGCCGATTGTGGATGCGATCGTCGAAAAATGCCGTTTGGTGAATTTGGATAAGGATATCGCGTTACCTCCCGAACAAGAACGAGGGGTTGCTGCGGATATGACTGCCGAGGAACGGGATAATTTAGTTGGCTTGGTTTACCGCAAGTTGATGGAGATTGAGTCGCGGTTGTTACCTTGCGGTTTGCACGTGATCGGTAAGCCGCCGACTGCTGAAGAGGCGATCGCAACTTTGGTTAACATTGCCAATTTAGACCGGGAAGAAGACGGATTAATCAGTTTGTCGCGGATTATTGCTCAAAGTCTCGATCGCAATATTGACGAGATATACACCAACAACGACAAAGGCATTTTAGCAGATGTTGAATTGTTACAAAACATCACCTTAGCCTGTCGGGATGCTGTTGGCGCTTTGGTGAAGGAACAAACCGATGCTGAGGGTCGAGTTTCGCTGGTTTCCAAGTTGAATTTCTTCAACATGGGCAAGAAAACACCTTGGATTGAAGCCTTGCACGCAGCGGGTTACAAAAAGGTCGATCCAGAACTGATTAAACCGCTGTTTGAGTATCTAGAATTCTGCTTGCAGCAAGTTTGCGCCGATAACGAATTGGGCGCATTATTGCGCGCCCTAGAAGGCGAATACATTATCCCTGGCCCAGGCGGCGATCCGATTCGCAACCCGGATGTTTTGCCGACTGGGAAGAATATGCACGCTTTGGACCCGCAGTCAATCCCCACCACAGGGGCGATTAAGTCTGCTAAGGTTGTAGTCGATCGGCTGTTAGAAAGACAGCGCGTTGATAACGGCGGAAATTACCCAGAAACCATCGCCGTTGTGTTGTGGGGAACCGACAACATCAAGACTTACGGCGAATCCCTCGCCCAAGTAATGTGGATGGTGGGAGTGAAGCCAGTTCCCGACGCTTTGGGCCGGGTAAACAAACTCGAATTGCTTTCTTTAGAAGAGTTGGGACGCCCTCGGATCGACGTAGTAATTAACTGTTCTGGCGTATTCCGCGACTTGTTCATTAACCAAATGAATTTGTTAGATAAAGCCGTGAAAATGGCAGCGGAAGCCGACGAACCGTTAGAAATGAATTTCGTCCGCAAACACGCATTGAAGCAAGCGGAAGAAATGGGAATCAACCTGCGACAAGCAGCAACCCGCGTATTTTCCAATGCCTCTGGTTCCTATTCATCTAACGTCAACTTGGCGGTGGAAAACAGCACTTGGGAAAGCGAAGCCGAGTTGCAGGAAATGTACTTAACTCGCAAATCCTTCGCCTTTTCTTCCGACAATCCCGGAACAATGGAACAAGACCGGAAGATTTTTGAATCATCCTTGAAAACTGCGGAAGTCACCTTCCAGAACTTGGATTCTGCGGAGATTTCGCTAACCGACGTGTCGCACTATTTCGACTCCGATCCGACTAAATTGATCGGCAGTTTGCGCGCAGATGGGAAGAAACCGGCTTCCTTTGTTGCTGATACAACCACAGCCAACGCGCAGGTGCGGACGCTATCAGAAACCGTGCGTTTAGATTCGCGGACTAAGCTGCTGAATCCGAAGTGGTACGAGGGGATGTTGTCCCACGGCTATGAAGGCGTGCGGGAGATTTCTAAGCGTTTGGTGAATACGACTGGATGGAGTGCGACGGCGGGCGCTGTGGATAATTGGGTGTATGAGGATGTCAACACTACGTTTATCCAAGATGAGGAGATGCAGAAGCGTTTGCTTAACTTAAATCCTCATTCGTTCCGCAAGATTGTCAGCACTTTGCTTGAGGTGAATGGCCGGGGTTATTGGGAGACTTCGGAGAATAATTTGGACAGGTTGCGTGAGTTGTATCAGGAGGTGGAAGACCGGATTGAGGGGGTAGAATAAACCTCCTAATTTCGGACGCTCGCCTTTAATCTGTAGGGACACAGCATTGCTGTGTCCTTATATTTTTGGGAGGGTTTTGATGAGTAGGAAGCGATCGCCCTCAAGACTGACTTGATATGTTACCATCGTTAATAAAGGTCGTTTAGCCACGAGAAAATACCGCTATGACTACCCTCACCCTCAACCTCAATCCAATTATTAAGCTAACAGACGATCAGTTTTTTCAACTCTGTCAGGAGAATGAAAATATTAGATTGGAACGCACAGCGAAAGGAGAATTAATTATCATGTCACCAGCAGGAGGAGAGACGGGAAACAGCAATGCAGGATTAACAGCACAGATTTGGATTTGGAATGAGTCACATAAATTGGGTAAAGTGTTTGATTCCTCAACCGGATTCAAACTTCCCAATGGGGCCGATCGCTCTCCTGACGCTTCTTGGGTAAAATTAGAACGCTGGAATGCACTAACTTCTGAACAACAAAAGAAATTTCCCCCCCTTTGTCCTGATTTTGTCGTTGAGTTAATGTCTCCCAGCGATAGTTTGAAAGAAACTCAGGATAAGATGAAAGAATATCGAGATAACGGTGCTGTTTTAGGTTGGTTAATTAATCGCAAA
Source organism: Microcoleus sp. D3_18_C2 (assembly GCF_036702395.1). NCBI lineage: Bacteria > Bacillati > Cyanobacteriota > Cyanophyceae > Oscillatoriales > Microcoleaceae > Microcoleus > Microcoleus sp. D3_18_C2. Next base: position 11,607 of record NZ_JAUBTG010000008.1, read on the forward strand.
TCGCGGCAAGTAGAAATTTACCGTCTGAATCAAGAAGTTGAAGTGCTAGAATCTCCAGCAAATGTATCAGGTGAAGATGTTCTCCCCGGATTTATTTTGAATCTTGAATCAATCTGGTAATGTACGCGCGTGCGAAGCTATCCTGCAGGGAATCGCACCTGTCCAATGTTCAATAGAGTAAAATAGAGTTAAAGTTCTCGTGGAGTATTTGCAATGGTTCAAACCCTGGCGTACAGTAAAGAAGAGCTTGCAGGTTCTCACCTGGTTTTACATGATATCAGTTGGGAAACCTACGAACACTTGTTAGAAATATTTGCGGAACGTTCAACGCCGCGCATGACTTACTACCAAGGGACTTTAGAACTAATGGTACCTTCACCAGAACATGAGAGGTATAGCTGGACTCTCTGTCGGCTAATTGTAGCGCTGTCTGAGGAAATTGGGATTGAAATTATGGGATTAAAATCATCTACTTGGCGTTCGGAACCCAAAAAAGCTGGTAACGAAGCTGATGAATGTTTTTATATCCAAAATGAAGCTTTAATGCGGGGAAAGTTAACTATCGATCTCAAAAATGACCCGCCGCCAGACTTAGCTGTGGAAATGGATTTGACTAGCTCATCTATCAATAAAATGGCGGTTTATGCGGAACTTAAAGTGCCGGAGGTTTGGATTTGGAAGAAGGGGAAACTAATAATTAATATTTTAAATGATACGGGTTATGTCGAGTCGGAAACCAGTTTGGCATTTGGCTCGTTTCCTGTCAAAGAACTGGCACAGTTTATGCACCTAGACTCAGACAAGGGAGAGAATGCGAGAATTAGAGAGTTTCGGGAATGGGTGCGATCGCACTTACAGCATATTCCAGGTTTGTGAAGTACACCTCAGAAACCGGGTTTCTTTACAGTTCTAGCCTTTAAACTGATTCTGTTCAAGAAACCCGGTTTCTCTGTACTACACATATATGGAATATGCTGTAAATTAAATCCGGGTTTGTTACCTCGACATCTTGCACCATTTTTAATAACCTGTAGGGGCGGGTTCGCCAATAGCCTGAAAGATTGCAGACAGATTAAATAAACCCGCCCTCGTCCCCTACTCCCCACGAATAACCCTGTCTGGTAAAATAAAGACGGCGGTTGAAACCGCTTCTACACCAACAAAGTCCGGATGGTGCGCGGACTAAGAATACTGAGTTTTCACATACTGTTTCACCACTGAATTCAAACTAAACAAAGTTATCTCTTCCTGTTCCTGCGTATCTAATAAAAACCGATTTCCAAGAGATCGCACTGCATTTACTATTTCTGACGGCGAAAATGGTATTTTGTTGAAAATTTGCGACACAGCAACGGGTTCAAGTTGATTAGCCAGGTGAACCATCACTGCTAACTCTGCCGCAGTCAAACGCCCAAAAGGTTGAGATAACTGAGATTGCAACCCTTCATCTAAAATCGGCATCTCGCAGTGCAAAAATTCAGAAACTCTCCCCCCAAATAACTCTTGAATCAGCGTTGCAGTGAACTCCAACCACAGAGGATTGCCTTGATAAATGTCAATCAAAGTTGACCATGTTTCCTCATCGAATAACTTTTGGGAGTTCAAAATTTCTTTAGCTGCTTCTCCCAAACTTCCCAATACAAAACATCGCACGGGATGATGATCTTTTGATAATCTGGCAATTTCTCTGGGTTTTTCCCAACTATTCAATATCAAACTACTTTGATGACAGACTTCGGCAATTAGTTTAAAAAATAACTGATAATCTTCATATCCAGTTTTATATTGTCCCGCTAGTTGCCCGCTGCCGAAAAGCATCTGTACGTCATCGAGGACAATCAGACAGCGGTTTTTTCGCAGGTAATCGAGGATTTGGGCAATTTTGGTTTCGATGCTTTGGGGAATTTCTGATTGTTGGGAAAAGATTTGCAGCAGGTTGGTGAGGGTTGGATCGAGGGTGGGGGAAAAGCGGAGGCTGCGATAGATGACGTAATCGAATTGGGTTTTGATGCGATCGATCAGGCTTAGGGAGAGGGTTGTTTTGCCGATGCCGCTAATACCTAAAATGGTAATGAGGCGAATCTCTTGATTAATTACCCAATCTTTGAGAGTAGAGAGTTCGTTATTTCGGCTGTAAAAATAGGGAAATTTAGGGGCGTTATTGAGGTGAAGTTTAGGGCTAAATATTTTTTGCTTTGAGGGTGAGTTATTTTTGGGATGATTAGTTTTGTTACAGACGCTAATGTTATTAGTAACCCCTACAATACCACTAACAATTACACCAGAAACTTGATTAAAATTTGTTTTTTCTAAAATAGCTTTAACGTTAGCTTTTCTAACCTTTTCTCCTAATAACTCAGACAAAAGTTTCCATAAATCAGAAGCGGTATCACCGACATGACTTTCACTATATCCAGATTTGATAGCAATTTCAGAATAAGTTTTATCTTGTAAAGTACCTTCTAAAACAGATTTTTGTATAAAATCCAGATGTGACCCTGTTTTCTCAAAAAGTAGCTCATCTAAAATATCAACAACCTGGGCTATGTTCATAAATTAAAAAGATGTGATAATTTTAGTCATTATATCATAAGTTTCCTAAGTTTCCTAAGTTTCCTAATTTAATTGTCATTATTAAGTCCCGAAGTTTCCTAAACAGGTACTTGGTTGATGTAGTTTAGAATATTTTAAAACGTATGTATCTTACCACACAGGAGTTTTTTAAATGAAAATTAAAACTTTTGTAATATTAGGTTCCCTGTTTGCCAGTTTGGGATTTTTTTCAGCAACAACAGTATTAGCTCAAGGCAAAATTGTAAATTATCAAGGGAAACAATATCTTGTACTACCAAAAAGTGAAGAACTAGGACCAAGTGTGCGCTGTAGCCGTGATGGTGAAAGCTGCTATTCTTTAGGTATAGTTGATTGCAACGAAACGGCGTGTATATATGGATTGTCTCTGATCACTACGAGAACTATATTTCATAACCCTATCCATGCAGATGCTTGCTGGCGTGTCGGTTCTACCTATGAATACATCCTTGCAACCAGTGGTGTTGACTGTAGAATATATGGAGTGTCTAATCGAGTAATTCAAGAAAAAATGAGGCAGGGAGAAGATACTAAAAGAAGATTAGATGATGCTTATCGAAGGCTTCGAGAATTAAGCAATTAATCAGGTGACTTTGCACTAAATTACCTTCAGATTCAATAGGGTGATCCGTCCCTCAAACTAAACGTAGATTGATGTTTGCGTAGTTCAAATAAAATCACAGGCGATCGCCCTGATTTTCCCAAAGTGCGATCGCCCTTATCTTCCCAAAGTGCGATCGCCCTTATTTTCCCAAAGTACGATCGCCCATCTCTTCCTCAAGTGCAATTAAACTTGACCAGGCAAATCCAACGCAATTAATAAAGCTTGATTCAGCAGAAGTATTGCTTCATCACTAAGCATTCCTCGTAAACTCAATAAACGAGATTTAGATAATACCCGTACTTGATCTGCCATAGCGATAGAATCATTGGTTAATCCACCGTCGGGAGCTTTAATTAATACCTGAGTGGGATAAACTCGTTTACCAGTTTGATAAGTAGTGCAGGGAATAGCCAAAACTACAGGGCTATATGTATTGATTGTAGCTCGACTAACGATGATAACAGGACGGGTTCCTCCTTGTTCAGAACCCTCAACAGGTTCAAGTCTAGCATCATAGACTTCTCCCCGGTTCATACAGGAGATTCTCCCAATTGCAACGCTTCCCAACTCGCTACCGCAAACTCAGCCTCCATCTGTAGCACTTGAGCTTGATACTCTGGATCTTGTACCATTTCAATCAGTGCTGCATCAATTTCCGATCGTTTACCCTGAGTTTGGGTTGTTACCCGATCGCGCATCAATGCTGACAATACTTCTAAAAGCTGCTGTTGCTCGTCAGGAGTGAGATTTTGAGCCTGACTCAGTACCTCGCTATAAGTAGACATAGGCTTTATGTTGAGATTTTTTGGCTGATTGTTATTATAGCAATTTAGGATCGAGGGAAGTGCGATCGCCCTTATTTTCCCAAAGTGCGATCGCCCTTATCTTCCTCAAGTCCGATCGCCCTTTTCTTTCCAACACCAAACTAATTAACACCCTATCTAAGCGGTTTTCTAAACCGATGTCCATCAGGTTCTACAACCACAAATGCCCCTTTTAGTTCTACTTCAGAGTAATTTTCTATAACTCCTCCTAGTTCCTTATGAACTTCATTTAACGCAAGCACGCCCGAATATCATCCATTTCCAGATCGGGATAGTAGTCTCGGATAATTTCTCCAAAAGAAAGCCCTTCATTTAGTAATTCGAGAACGCTCTGTACAGTAATGCGCGTACCCATTATGCAAGGCTTACCGAAGTGAATTTGAGGGTTGACGGAGATTCTGTCCATTTTGACCACGCAGCTCTATGTCTCTTCTATTTTAAGTCATCAGGTAGGCGATCGCAACCTGTATTTTTTCACCAGTGGCATTATTTACCAATCAGCCGATCGTACTCTGCGTGCGTACCAATCCAAAACCACAAAATACCTGTTTTAATTTCAATACCCAACGCCCGATAAGCTTGTCCGGCCCTTACAGACCAATAATTACCAACCTTCTTAAAATGCAGAGAAGGATGAGACGGATCTGCCTTCAGCAACTCATAACACTGATCTGCTGTAGCTTGTACACTTGATGGCAAAGCATTGTAACAATCCCAAAACTTTCTCCTTCGTATAGTGCATTAAATCGCTCGATAATTACCACTCTCACAATCTGCGATCGCTTCTGCTGCTAAAGCATCCAGTTTACCCTCAGCAATATCTTTCTCTAACTGAACATCCCATCGTTGGTAATCCAAATTTAGAAACCACTCTAACAACTCTCCAATCTTGTTGGGCGGAAGTTGGAGAATCGCATTTTCTATCTGTTCAAGAGTCAACATAGGCTATCTTAACTTACACTAAAGTTCGTTGATTTTTTTGCTGGTTATTTATTATATCTCAATTCGGGATTCGGGGAAAAGCGATCGCCCTTATCTTCCCAAAGTACGATCGCCCTTATTTGTAAACATCCCCCCTAGAATTAATCGCAGTCACAACATATACTTGGTTTTCCCTGTCTTCTACAAAAAGTATCCGATATTTACCCACTCGCAGCCTTAATTCAGGACGACCTTTAAGTTGCTTAATGTCAAGCCCTCTATCGTCACTTACTAAAGTATCTAAAGCATTGACAATTCGTACTTGGTCATCCGGTTGCATTCGCGATAAATAGCGTTCTGCTGCTTTCAGGAGAATGTAGTCAGTCAATTTTTTTCTCCAAATAGCTTCAATTTGAGTTCTTGGGAGGATATCCCCCGATCGCGACCAGCTTGGTAATCTTGCCAAGCAGCCTCGCTCTCTGCTATTTCTTCTGCTGAAATTACTTCATCATCTTCGGCAACTTCTTCCCGTAACTGAATCATCTTTTTCAAGTCTTCTAATAACCGCAGTTGGTCTGCAAGCGTGAGGCTTTTAACTTGATTCAGTACCTTGCTATAAGTAAACATAGACTTGGTTGTAAGAGTTTTTGCTTGCTCTCTATTATATCTCCATTTAAAATTATGGAAAAAGCGATCGCCCTTTTATTCCCAAAGTTCGATCGCTCTTATACTATCTTGCACAATTTGTTAGCTGTTGCGAATTCACCTCAAAGGCGATCGCAAACTCCGCTTGCGGCAGCAATCTTTTGATAATCCGCAAGTGTTCCTCGGCATCGTTTCGGCGGCGAAAACGCGCCACAGTCAGGCGTTGCAGGTTGGGCAGGTGGCGGTAAATCACCCACGGGTAAAGTTGTTGTTTGTAGTTCATCCTAGTTCTGCAATAGATTGCGGACAAAATGAGACACTAGAAAGGCAGGACAAGTTAACCCCTAACTAGCTTTTAGTGGTTTGTCCTCTCTTAGTTACTTTAACGCCATTATGACGCGCCATTAATTGTATGTCAATATGACGCGCCAAATTTTATGAAAAAAGACAGAAGGCCTCAAGATAGTGATTCACCAATAGAGACGCTGAGAATTGAGCGGACGCAGCTTTCTCAGGCGGAATTTGCGGTGCAGTGCGGTATCCCCTTGCGAACTTATCAGCGGTGGATTTCCGGCGAAACAGAAGCAAAACCAACGCCTCGGCAGTGGAAAACCATGATGCGATTGCTACAAATTGAATCAGCCCTGGAAATTCCCGATGATTTCGGACCGATCGCTGTGAAGGAAAATGAAGATTAGAAAACCATCGCTTTCTGGGCGATCGTACCCGGTATTATGACAAAGCGAAGACAACCTCAAGAAGAAGCTGGCGAATCACCGCTGAAAAAGCTCAGAGATGAGTTAGGAATGTCCCAAGAAGAATTTGCTAGGCAAATTGGGACATCGGTACGCACTGTGAGTCGCTGGGAAGCCGGAGATAACGTGCCGACATTCACAATTGCCCAGATGAAAGCTTTGGCAAATTTTTTGCGATCGCGCGGGTTAACTCTTGATGACCACGAATTTCAAAGGTGGTACCCGCCACGTGATTTATCCGTGGAATCAATCCAAAATCTCAAACTTGTGCTGAGCGAAGTCGAAGTATCGAAAATCAGAAGAGCCCCCGCATTTATCCGTGGGGTCGCCTCTAAAATCTAAAATCTAAAATCTAAAATCGATTGACTTGCCCGATCGCTTTGGCCCGCCTGAGTGAGTATCCGATCGCCCTTTATGCTATCCTATAAGTATATACGCTTTGTATATACAGTTTTAGGCACTTTGAATATGACTATCTCGCCCAAACGACTTGAAGAATTAGAAAATATTCCAGAATCTGCGATCGATACATCTGATATTTCTGAATTAGATGCGAGTTTCTGGTCACAAACAAAACAGGTAAAACCACTGACCAAACAAGCTATTTCTTTAAGAGTTGATAGCGATGTATTAGATTGGTTTAAAAGCCAAGGAAAAGGCTATCAATCTCTAATGAACGCTGTGCTGCGCTCTTATGTTGAACATCACGTAAAAAGCAGTGAATAAATAAATGTGCGATCGCCCTGATCTTCCCAAAGTGCGATCGCCCATCTTTCTTAAACCTCAAACGGGTTAATCAGTGTGAGTTCAGCAATCCACAGAAAATCCCCTATATTTCTTGTTACTAAAGTTCTGTCATATACCAAAGCCGTTGCCGCAATAATAGCATCCCCAAGTGTCATGCTCCTTATCTCTCGCAACAGCACTGCGCGATCGAGTACAGTGTTAGAAATTGGTACAACCTCCACCACACCAAAGAATTCCTCAAAGTACAATCTATACTCTTCAGTTAGCCGATGATAACCCAAGACTTCAAGGTAACTTATTGCCGACACAATTATGTCATTTTCGCCAATAAAATGCCTAATCTGCGAGTTTTCTGGCTGGGAAGCGTAGATAATAATATTACTGTCTAGCAACATTCATTATTCATCCCTACCTGGAAGTGGACGGTCTTGACGCAAATCTCGCTGCCATTCCACTGGATCGCTAATATCAGCAAATACATTGTTTGCTGCAATTTTTTCCAATACTTCAACTATTCTATGACGGCGAAACTCCGCACTTAAAGTCGATCTATCTTCTTGTAAAGTAACGTAAACTCTGACAGGCCTATCGCCCTGTGTTGGAACCTCATTAACCCATTCTAAAAGGTTTCCCTTTAATATAGCCTCAAATATTCGCTGCATAGCTAATATCAACTATTCTTTATTTTTAATATTATAACAATTTTGAGCATTAAAGCTACCTGTTTGATTATACCAGATAGTCTGAAATTTTGGTCCTGCGGCCCTGATTTTCCCTGCAGTGCGATCGCCCTGAACTTCCCCTGCATTGCGATTTAGTTTTGAGGAATAATGTTGCCAGTAACTTTAATGTGATCACCTACGCTTCAAGCTCAGCACGCTGAGAAAAAAGCTCGACAAAACCATCTGCAAACCGACAGTCAGGCAAGTGAGCGAGGGAATAACCAAACGCAGAGTTTTAGAAGGGTCGAGAGTACCAAAAGCCGTTTCGCTCCAGATAGTTAATGACAAGAACGAGCCAACTATTCCGATTAAAATCAGCGTGACTCCGACAATCAATCCTGTCTCTAGGGTGACATAGCGAAATATTTTGTTTAGTTTGGGGTCTTCGGGCAGGAATTTCTCGCTGATGGCGAAAACTTTGGTGAAAAAAGCGAAAGTTACTGCTTGAAAACCGATGATAATTGCGATCGCACCATAAAGCAGCGTGTGTACATCAAAGCTGATACTCCCAATCTTTTGAGTACCGGGTAACAGCCAAATGCTAACAATTAGACCCCAAATCATCAGCGCAGTACCCGGATACAAAAACAGCCACCGAGGACTGTAAAGCAGCAAAAATCGCAGGTGCCGCCAGCCATCTCGCCAAGTTCTCAAGTGCGGCGGCCGGCTGCGGCCGTCGGGAGAAAGTACGGTTGGAACTTCAGTTATCCGCAGCTTGTATACAGAGGCCTTGACCACCATTTCGCTAGCAAATTCCATCCCCGTTGTTTGCAAGTCGAGTTTCAAAATTGAGTCTCTCCTAAAACCCCTGAGTCCGCAGTGAAAATCGCCGACGGGACTTGCAAAAAATAGCCGCCCAACCCATGTCAGCACCGGATTTCCTAAATATTTGTGCAGCGGCGGCATTGCACCCGGTTTGATGCCCCCTTGAAAGCGGTTTCCCATCACTAAGTCGAAACCTTCTCGCAATTTGTTGACAAAAAAGCCGAGGTTGGAAAAATTGTAGCTGTCGTCAGCATCGCCCATGATAATATAAACTCCGCGCGCTGCAATGATGCCTCCCATCAGGGCGCTGCCGTAGCCTTTGGCTGCTACGGGCACGACTCTCGCTCCCATTCTGGTAGCGATAGCTTGAGAACCGTCAGTGCTGCCGTTGTCTGCTATGATGACCTCGCCTGCAATATCAAGTTCGCGCAGGGACTTCTGTGCCTTCTCGATGCAGATTTCTAAAGTTTCTGCTTCGTTCAGACAAGGCATGACTATCGATAGTTCTAGAGTGTATTCTCCGCTTGGGTTGGTCTGCTCTGCCATATATTTGTTCGACTCTCGATCGCGATCGACCATACTTGATTTTCCCGTATCTCTGCTTAAAATATTAGTGGTGAATAAAACCTAGCCAAACTTAATTAAAGTTTTTCAGGTTTTTGGGAACGGCAATTTTTGATTGTACTATAGGTTAGTAAATTTATGAATAGAAGCGTTTTTCTGTTATTGCTTGCCGCAATATTGTGCGGCGTCGCAGGTCAATTTAGTCTGAAGGCAGGAGCTAAAATATTAGGGCCCATTGGCGCTGCTAATTTAATAGAAAAAATTATAGCAATGGCTACTCAGCCGTTGATAGTAACTGGTCTTTCTTTGTATGCAATTTCTTCGATCGGCTTTATTGTAGTTTTGTCGCGGGCAAACCTTAGCATAGTCTCGCCTTTACTGTCAATTAGTTACCTATTTACTGTTTTAGGTGGCAAACTGATATTTCACGAGCCTTTGCCGCCGCTGCGGTTGGTAGGCGTGGCGCTAATTATGACGGGAGTAATTTTTGTACTCAGAGGTCAAGCTGGGGGAGTGACTGGAGGCAACTAATACGATTTTAGATTTTAGATTTTAGATTGACGATTGACGATTGGAGAATTTTAAATTAAGTCCACAGGTGAATATCACGGATATTTAACTGAGTTCTAAAATTTAGATTCGGAAGTTAAGTCAGGGTTTCTATCGGTTGTGGGGCGGTGGAAAGGGTGTATGTGAGTTTTTTTCCTAAAATAATGCTGCTGTATGTCTAATATTTATGAGCCTGTGAATCCCAATCAATTATTGAGAGATCGCACCGCAGTTCTTGCTACCATGCACCAAAAAGAACGGGTGATGGCTCCCGTTTTGGAACGAGAATTTGGCGTAAATATTCTAGTACCTGCGGCGCTTGACACAGACAGTTTCGGCACATTCACCAGAGAAGTTAAACGCTTAGGAACACAAATAGAAGCGGCTCGCCATAAAGCACAAAAAGCCCTAGAAATTGCGGGCGAAACTCTTGCCTTTGCCAGCGAAGGTTTTTTCGGCCCTCACCCAATGATGCCCTATCTGCCAGCTAACAGAGAAATCGTAATTTTATTAGATCGAGCCAACAATCTAGAACTCATCGGCGACTCTTTCTCGGTTGAAACTAACTACAGTCACCAGTTAGTTTCCAGTATAGAAGAAGCAGATGATTTTGCTAAAAAAGCTGGATTTCCCGAACACGCACTGGTGGTTATAGTTGGCGATGCTGCCCTCGGTAACGGCGAAATTGTCAAGGGCATTAAGACAGAAAAACAATTTTTTGACGCTGTGACAGCAGGCTTAAAAAAATCGTCAACCGGCAGAGTTCACATCGAAACAGATATGCGGGCGATGTACAATCCAACTCGGATGAAAAACATCGAAAATGCAACTCTGGATTTAGTTAAAAAATTTAAGCAATTCTGCCCGGAGTGCGGTTGGCCGGGATTCGATATTGCTGAGACGAAAATCGGATTGCCCTGCGAACTTTGCTATTTTCCGACTCAGCTAGTGCGATCGGCAATCTATAAATGCAAAAACTGCGGTTATACTAAAGAAAAACTATTTCCCGACGGTCGAGAGACTGCCGATCCTTCCCTGTGTCAATATTGCAACCCTTAGAAAAATAATTGGCTAAACTTAGTAAAATTTGTCACAATATTATTGATAGTTCCCTAATTAAATTCACTAATGATAGCCGTAGAAACAGAACGCAACTGGAAACCCGTTATTAAAGAATTCGAGGCTGTAGTCGGCAAAAATGGCGTCGTACAGCGCCGCGAAGAATTGATTGTCTACGAGTGCGACGGACTCGCCAGCTATCGCCAGCGACCCGCCGTGGTGGTATTGCCTCGAACTACGGAGGAAGTGGCGCAATTGGTCAAAATATGCGATCGCAACTCAATTCCCTGGGTTGCTAGAGGCGCAGGCACCGGCCTTTCCGGCGGCGCTTTGCCTGTAGAAAACTGCGTGCTGATTGTCACTGCCCTGATGCGAAAAATCCTGAAAGTAGACTTAGAAAATCAGCAAGTAGTCGTGCAACCGGGAGTAATTAATAACTGGGTAACGCAAGCAGTTAGCGGCGCGGGTTTCTACTACGCGCCTGATCCTTCCAGTCAAATTGTTTGTTCGATTGGCGGCAACGTTGCCGAAAATTCCGGGGGCGTTCACTGCCTCAAATACGGAGTCACGACGAATCACGTTTTAGGATTAAAATTGGTACTTCCCGACGGTTCAATAGTCGATGTTGGTGGTGAAATTCCCGAAATGCCCGGTTACGATTTAACTGGTGTATTTGTCGGTTCCGAAGGCACTTTAGGAATAGCCACAGAAGTTACTTTGCGAATCCTGAAAGCGCCAGAATCGATTTGCGTTCTCCTAGCGGATTTTTCCAGTATAGAAGCAGCGGGCGAATCAGTTTCCGATATTATCAGTGCTGGCATTATTCCCGGCGGCATGGAAATTATGGACAACATCAGCATCAATGCTGTGGAAGATGTGGTAGCAACTGGATGTTATCCCCGCGATGCGGCGGCAATTCTCCTCGTAGAAATTGACGGTTTAGAAGTGGAAGTGGCCACAAACAAACAGCGAATTGCTGATATTTGCAAGCATAACGGAGCCCGAAATATCACCACGGCAACTGACCCGGAAACGCGCCTAAAAATTTGGAAAGGGCGGAAAGCTGCTTTTGCTGCTGCGGGTCATCTCAGCCCGGATTATTACGTGCAAGACGGCGTAATTCCGCGAACGCAAATGGCTTATGTTTTGAAAGAAATTGAGGGCTTGAGCGAGAAATACGGTTATCGGATTGCTAATGTATTTCACGCGGGAGATGGTAATTTACATCCGCTGATTCTGTACGATAACTCGGTAAAAGGTGCGCTGGAAAAGGTGGAAGAATTGGGCGGGGAAATTCTCAGGCTTTGCGTGAAAGTTGGGGGAAGTCTTTCGGGGGAACACGGCATCGGTGCTGACAAGAAGTGTTTTATGCCGGATATGTTTTCGGAGGTTGATTTGGAGACGATGCAGTGGGTGCGTCAGGTGTTTAATCCGAAAGGTTTAGCGAATCCTGGGAAGATGTTTCCGACGCCGAAGACTTGCGGGGAAGCGGCGAGGGCTAAGGTTGAAACTTTTAAGAAGTTGGAGGGTGCGGAGGTTTTTTAATTCGCTTTTTATGCGGGTAATGTGAGCAGAAAAACACCCTGAAGTTGTTTCTAGAATGGGGAGGCAGAGCCTCTAAGGAATCAGAATTAAATAACTTCCACTATTGAAAGTGGGATGGGCGTCCCGCCCGGCCAAAAAGGACGGGCGGGACGCCCATCCCACAATAACAATTAAAATTGTAAGTTATTTAATTCGCGATCCTAAGTATGCGTTCCCACCCAGAGTCTGGGAACGAGAAAAAACGATTTTTCTCGTTTTGTAGGAGTGCGAGTCCCCCTCGCTTGTTTGCCTATATATCAAGTTGGTAACGTGTAGATTGCACATTCCGCGCTAAGGTGCGATCGGAATTCTGATAGCAAATTCCGTGCCCTTGCCCAATTCCGAATTACAATATAATTCGCCTTTGTGTCTTTCTACAATAATTTGATAGCTAATTGACAAACCCATTCCCGTGCCTTTGCCAATGGGCTTGGTAGTAAAAAATGTATCGAATATCTGCTGTTTGACTTCCTCAGTTATTCCAGGGCCGTTGTCGGCAATTTTAATTTCTACAAAATTGCCGACAACTTCCGTACCAATCATAATCTGGCTGGGATTTTCTAGCATTTCTCGACAATTTTGCCTACTGTTCGCATCTTCTAAAGCATCGATCGCATTGCTGAGGATATTCATAAAAACTTGATTGATCGGCCCAGCGAAACACTCAACGGTTGGCAATTTTCCGTAGTGTTTTACAATTTGAATTGGCTGCTTTTCTCCGTTCCCTTTCAAACGGTGATTGAGAATTAACAGCGTGCTGTCGATACCTTCGTGGAGGTTAACGGGTTTCATCTGTGAATCGTCATGCCGCGAAAAGTTCCGCAGCGACTGCACAATCTGGCAAATGCGATCGACACCAACGCTCATTGAAGATAGTATTTTAGGTAAATCTTCAGCTAAAAAATCTAGATCATTTTTTTCTCTTTGCTCTTGAATTTCTGCGACTGGATTAGGATAGTGTTGTTGATAGAGTTCGAGGTGATCGAACAAGTCTTGAGTATAATTGGTCAGATGAGCGAGATTGCCGTAAATGAAGCTGACTGGGTTGTTAATTTCGTGAGCGACGCCGGCAAGTAGCAATCCCAAACTAGACATTTTTTCGCTTTGAACTAATTGGGAATTAGTGGCTTTTAGTTGCTCCAGTGTGGCTGCTAGTTGAGCTGCTTGTTCTCGGCTTTGTGCTTCGGAATTATGCAAGGCTTCTTCGGCTTGTTTGCGCTCAGTGATGTCTCTCTGTACGCCAATAAAATGAGTTAATTGGCCCATTCGATCGCGCACGGGAGATATGGAGAAACAATTCCAGAAAGCGGTTCCATCTTTGCGGTAATTCTTTAATATTACCTTGCATTCGCTTTCTGCTTGCAAGGCTTGGCGAATTATTTCTACTGCCGCCGGATCCGTATCGCTTCCGTGCAAAAATCGGCCGTTTTTTCCGATAATTTCCTGCCGCCGATAACCTGTCATGCTTTCAAATGCGGGATTGCAATAAATAATTGGATTTTCGGGGTCAGTGGCGTCAGAAATCGTAACTCCGGTGCTAGTAGCTGCGATAGCTCGATCGTACAACCAAAGCATTTCTTCTGCGCGCTTGCGATCGGTAATGTCCCGCAGCGTAGCTAAATAAGCCATTTCTCCGTCCCATTCCGTTTCCACCACCCGCATTTCTACTACAGCATTTGCTTTTTGCTTGCGAATAGCTTCAACTTCTGTTTGCACGACGCGAGTTCCTGGTGCTTCTGTTTTTCCAACTTGGGGAATAATATCCGTCGCCATCTCAAGGTCACAAGCGGAAACTTCTACTACTAAATTGCCAAAAAATGCTTGCCCTAAAAGTTCATCGGCGGTGCAGTTAAACAGCGCTTCTGCTGACTGGTTGGCAAAACAGACAAGTCCTAGCTTGTTAACGATTGCGATGCCGTCGGCATTTTTTTCGATCACATTCCTAAACCGAGATTCGCTAGCTTTCAAATCCTGCTTTAGCTGTTCCATTGCTCGCTCCATCTGCTGCAATTCGCACAAACTAACACTATAAGCTTCGGAAATATTGGTCTCTGGTGAATTCTGGATTCTTTTTTTTGAAATCTGTTGGTAGCCTGTTCTATTAGTCAGATTGGGAGCAGTTTGTTTATGATTCCTGCTAATATTACTGAGCTTATTTTCTGGATCTGCTTCTTGAAAAAACATATGTTAACCCTACCAAATTATTGTTTAGATTAATGTGTGGCGATCGCCCTATTTTTCGGGAAATTTAGGGAGAGAGCAATTTACACCCGATGCTAGCACATTACTTTTAGAATTCATCATAAAACATCGTTAAAATTCAAGAGCGATCGCCCTATAATTATCTATTAAGTTTTATTAAGTAATTTCAACAACATTGACACTTACGTAGCGACACGAACTGTGGAAGCTGGATATGGCTTCAATCCCCCTCGCACTCACAAAATAATCAGTTCCACGCGCAAGTTCTAGATATCTAGAAACCACTGGTCAGTATAAAATATTATATAAATTTGACAAAAAATATGGTCACAAATAAGCGAACTCATCTTTGATTATTAAAAATAATCATAATTAGCCATGACCAAATCATCTCCCTGCGGGCCGATTTGGTATAGAATATAACCTATCTATTTTTGCGATCGCAACTTCAAACCAATGGCACGTCTAGCACTTCTGAGCACATCCAATAAAACCGGACTAATCGACTTAGCGCGCAGTCTAGTAGAAGAATTTGAATTTGACATAATTAGTAGTGGCGGGACAGCAACGGCTCTCAAAGAAGCAGGCATCCCAGTCACCAAAGTTGCAGAATATACTGGTTCCCCCGAAATTTTGGGAGGGCGAGTCAAAACACTTCACCCACGAATCCACGGTGGCATTTTAGCACGCCGCGACGTACCGGAAGACCTCGCAGATTTAACCGCAAATCAAATTCGGGCGATCGATCTAGTTGTAGTCAATCTGTATCCCTTTGAAGAGACAATTTCTAAACCAGGAGTTACTCTAGCAGACGCAATTGAGCAGATAGATATCGGCGGGCCGGCAATGTTGAGAGCTTCCGCCAAAAACCATGCTCATTTGACAGTTTTGTGCGACCCAGAACAGTACAATACTTATTTAAAAGAACTGCGGGAAAATGGTGGCGAAGCATCCTTAGAGTTTCGGCAAAAATGCGCTCTAGAAACCTTTAAACATACAGCCAACTACGATCGCGCGATCGCAACTTATCTCAGCAGCAGCCAATCCGCTGAAAAATCTTCGCTACCAGACGAGTTTAATTTATCAGGAAAAGAGTTGCAAACTCTCCGCTACGGCGAAAATCCCCATCAAGCCGCCACCTGGTATCAAAGCGGAACTACACCGACAGGCTGGACGACTAGCACCATCCTGCAAGGCAAAGAATTAAGCTACAATAATTTAGTAGATTTAGAAGCAGCAAGGCGGCTAATCGTAGAATTCCCCGACACACCTGCCGCCGCTATTCTGAAGCACACAAATCCTTGCGGTACAGCCTTGGGAACAACTATTTCTGAAGCTTATCAAAAAGCCTTCGACACCGATTCAGTCTCAGCTTTCGGCGGAATTGTCGCCCTCAATCGCCCGATTGATGCTGCTACCGCAACGGCGTTAACTCAAACATTTTTAGAATGTATTGTCGCGCCGGGGTGCGAGCCAGAAGCAGAAGAAATTATCAAAAAAAAGGCGAAAGTTCGAGTATTAATTTTGCCAGATTTGACTCAAGGGCCGCCACAAACTGTTAAAGTTATTGCAGGCGGTTTGCTGGTGCAAGACTCAGATAATATAGTAGAAGAAACTAGCAAATGGCGGGTTGTTACTGAGAAACAGCCGACGGCGGGAGAGTTGGAAGAATTGCTGTTTGCTTGGAAAGTAGCGAAACACGTCAAATCTAATGCGATCGTTGTGACGCGCGATCGCACTACAATCGGTGTCGGCGCCGGACAAATGAATCGCGTGGGTTCGGTTAAACTAGCATTGGAACAAGCAGGAGAAAAGAGCAAAGGAGCGATTTTGGCTAGCGACGGTTTCTTCCCCTTCGACGATTCCGTAAAAACGGCGGCTGAGGCGGGCATAATTGCGATCGTCCAACCGGGAGGAAGTATGCGCGATCGAGATTCCATTGAAGCCGCCAACCAACTCGGAATCACAATGGTTTTCACTGATATCCGCCACTTCTTGCATTAGGAATAAGACCTAAAGCAATTTTCAATTGTGTGCCATATTGTAGGGATACAATAGTGTTTATTGGTCTTAACTTAAGTCGGAAATTATTTGTATCTCTGGTTTTACTCTAAGTCTCGATCCCCCTAAATCCCCCTTAAGAAGGGGGACTTTGAGAAGAATCCTTTCCCGTCTTAAGACGGGAGACTTTGACACTCTTGTCTCCCCCTTAACAAGGGGAACTTTTACACTCTTGTCCCCCCCTTTTTAAGGGGGGTTAGGGGGGATCGGGAAGGCTATGACACCAATCAACACTGTTATGTCGTACCAAATTCCCAGTTGCGTCCTTCAAAAATTATGACTAGCACAATTCAACCGCAAATTAAACCCCAAGACATAAAAGTCAAAATCCTGCTCACCGGGGGACATCAATGCACCGTCACCCTCAAATCTGATACACCATTATTGCACAGCCTGATCAAAACATTAGTCGATCGCACCCAACAAACACTGGGTTTTTCGCCCTTATTTCAAATCCCCATAGACGACGGGCGTTCCGCCCTTTCTTTTCCCGGCGAACACCTAGTCGGATTAGTCACAGAACCCCCAATTTACTTGCAGCAACTGCAACCGCAGCAGCCTGCAACTCCTGTAGAAATTCCCGCCGAAATTCCCGCCGAAATTCCCGCCCCTGCGCCGCCTGTAAATGACGACTTAATATCTCGCTACGCCCAAATAGACAACTTTTTGACCCCTGCCGAAAAAAACAAACTCCTTAAATATGTCTTAGCAAAAGAATCAGAATTTGTGACAACCAGCACCTCAACTAATGCCGAAGACTACCGCCGTTCGATGGTACTCCACTCGTTCCCCGAATTTTCCGAACTGATGGTTAATCGCATCAAAGCAATTCTCCCCGACGTGCTGCAAAAATTAAATATTCCCTCATTTCCGCTTGGTGAAATAGAAGCTCAGTTAACCATGCACAATGACAACAACTTTTATAAGCTTCACAACGACAGCGGCTCTCCAGATACCGCCACCCGGTTTTTCACTTACGTTTACTATTTCTATCGAGAACCCAAAGCTTTTTCAGGTGGCGAATTGCAAATTTACGACAGCAAAATTGAGAACAATTTTTATGTTGCAGACAAGACATTCAGAACTGTTGAACCTCGCAATAACAGCATAGTATTTTTTCTGAGTCGCTATATGCACGAAGTTTTGCGAGTTAGCTGTCCCTCAAAAGCTTTTGCTGATAGCCGATTTACTATTAACGGCTGGGTACGTAAAGCAAATTGAGGTTAATATCATGTCGGGTCGAGCTACCGCGATTTTTGTAGGGGCGGGTTCCACCAACCATAATCGCCAATAATTGACAATCTCAAAAACCCGCCCCGACCGGGATATTATGGTTAATCGATCGGACATGATATAATTCATTGTCCGGGACGCACTAATCACCTAATTATGTCATTCTGAGTGAAGCGAAGAATCTCAAATTATTGCCACACCATTACAATGGGTAAGTCCCGATATCTGATACCAATTTCATAAAGTTATGCTACATAGAAAGTTTTACTCCCCCCCTTAATAAGGGGGGGTTGGGGGGGTAGATATGTAGCGCTATTTTATGAATTTGGTAGGAGATTCTTCACTTCCCAAAGCCTACCCTCAGAATGACAGAATTATCTTACTCAAAACTATTTCATTCTTACTCCAGTGCTCCAGCACTTTTGAGCAATTTTACCACACTGGAATAACCCTTAAACTCAGCCAGCATTAAAGCTGTATAATTTCCCGGATTTTTGTGGTTTAGTTCTGAACCAGCATCAATTAAAATCTTTACTGCATCAGGATAACCCCGATGTGCGGCCCACATTAAAGCAGTTGCGCCCGAATCATCCAGCACGTTGACATCGGCACCTTTTTCGACTAATAATTGGACGATCGCCATATAACCGCGATCGCACGCCTTCATTAAAGCCGTTTTCCCCAAATCCGCCGGGACATTGGGATCAGCACCGCCCTCAAGCAAAGCCTTCACAGTCTCGGTATGTCCGTGAAAAGCAGCCAGCGTCAAAGCCGTCTCCCCAAAGTTTTTCGCATTCAGAAACTCATCCCGATTTGAGTTTACTTTTTGCAGCAAAGCCGATACGATCGCACTGTGGCCGTGAACAGCCGCCACCAGTAAAGGCGTATCGCCCAACCTATTTCTAGCACCGACACTAGCACCTCGGTTTAAGAGCAATTCCACCACATCTTCGCAGCCTTCAACCACCGCAAAATTCAAAGCAGTTTCATCATCTTTATCCTTAGCGTTGATATCCGCGCCAGCATCGAGTAAGATATGGGCGATCGGCGCATTTCCCCCAGCAGCAGCCGCCATCAAAGCCGTGCCCCCATCTCCATTTTTTACATTCGCATTAGCACCCGCACCAAGCAAAGTTTGCACCACATCAGTATTGCCAGAATCCGCAGCCAAAGTTAAAGCAGTTTCTCCGTTTTTGTCGGGAATTTCGACATCAGCACCAGCAGCCAACAGCGCCTCGACAACAGCCAAATTTCCCGCCGTCGCAGCCAGCATCAAAGCAGTTTTGCTCTCTAGATTTTTAACATTAGCATCCGCCCCACACTTGAGCAAAATTCGCACAATTTCAGCGCTACCTTGACGGACAGCTAAAAACAGCATAGAATTCTCAGCAACCGCACCCGCATCCACCAAAGCTTTGACAACAGCTTCGTGACCCGATAAAGCAGCTATTTTCAGAGCAGAATCTCCATCTTTATCTCGGACATTTACATCAGCATTAGCATCAAGTAACATCCGCACAACATTGATATCTCCTTTGAGAGAAGCCGCCATCAAAGCCGTACTTCCATCATCATTTTTAGCATTAACATCAGCACCCGCCGCCAGCAACAGTCGCACAGAGTCAGCCTGTTTGTGAGCCGCCGCCAGCATCAAAGCCGTTAGCCCAAAACGCCTGCTCACCTGGTTGACATTAGCGTCATTGTTTAGTAAACTACGCACGATTTCTGTATAGCCCTTTTGGGCAGCAAACATCAAAGCCGTCGTCCCCTCAGAGTCTTTGGCGTTAGCGTTAACACCCTTAGCGAGTAAAGCTTGGACGTGAATAATGTTGCCAGTCTTGGCGGCTTGAATCAATACAGCGTCTTGTTTAGTGGCAGCCATAATAGTCTCTCATACCGTATATTTTTACCGTCGCACGAGACGGCCTGACTGGTATGCTAAGTTTTATGAAGTATGTTTGCTAATCCTCAGAACACCATGAATCTCGAAATTCCTCAGTCAGTGAAAGTTTGGAGCCAATTCTTCCACCCAGTTTTAATGTGGGTACTGCTGGCCATCTCATTTTATGCTTTGTATCTCGGCTTGCAAATCCGCCGTACCAGAAGTGCGGAAGGCGAAGTCAAAAAAGAGTTAATTAAGGGTAAATTCAACATCAAGCATCACCAGATGGGTTCTTTGCTGCTAGCCTTGATGGTAACGGGTGCAGTCGGCGGAATGGCCGTCACCTACATCAACAACGGCAAACTATTTGTCGGCCCGCACTTGCTAGCAGGGTTGGGAATGACGGCAATAATTGCGATCGCAGCATCGCTGACTCCTTTGATGCAAAAAGGCAATGATTTGGCCAGAAACACTCACATCTTTCTGAATATTGTGCTCTTGGGGCTGTTTGGCTGGCAAGCGGTATCAGGCGTAGAAATCCTGCAAAGAATTATCAGCAAAATGTGATAATTTGAGTAAAATTGCTAATTGCTAATTGCTTTGGGGCGATTAGCGATTAGCAAGTAAATTATCTTATTTTAGTAGTTTAATAGCCCAAATTTTTTTGATATTTTAATATATTAAAATTAAATTTATCAAAAATTTATAAAATTAATTAGGTAATTTTTTGAATCCACAATAAGAAAACACCTGCTATTAAACCTGATAAAACGCTTTGTCTACCCAACAATAATCACGGCTATTTCATTATAAATAATTCCGGTTCTTCTTTACTTAGTATGCCAAACTAATAATTAAAATGCCAAGTAAGCAAACATCTATTTTTGTAGCTTGCAAAATTTATAAAGCGATAGGCAGAACGTTTTATTAACTTAAGCTTTTTGTTAATACCTTCAACAATACCACTTGTTGTCCTATTATCAAAGTAAGCAATTATCTCGTCAAACCAATTAGTAAGAGTCTTAACAGTATCTGGAAAATATTGTTGAGTTCTTTCCTGGCAGATACCAATTCTCAACAATGCCCTCAACCAATTTGTTTTTTTTACTCAAATATTTGTCGGAAATTTTCTTGTAATTTATGCCTTTCTGCAAGATTGGGACACATATTTTTAACCTCAATTTATTTGACTGATTTAGCTATTGATTTAGCATACCAAGTAAGGAAGAACCGTTTTTCATTTCTGACTCAAGTGAATTAGAATCAGACATCGATTTAAAAGTAAATTAGAATAGTTAAAGAGAAAAATCAGTTGTAAGTTGATCTCTGTAGGAGTAAAGATTGTAATCTTAAAATTTTTTCCTTATAACCGATAACTCATCAACTTATTTATTTTTGATTCCTAAGATACAAGGGGCGGGTTTCACCAACAATATTTGCCTAAAATCCATAATTTCGTAAACCCGCCCCCACCCAACGGTAAATCGCAATCTACCTATTTCAAGGTACAAAGGGCGGGTTTACAACATTTTGGGTTTTTAAATCAAAATCTTGGCGAATCCGCCCCTACGGGCTTAATACAGCGTATTCCAGGTTTATGAAGTACACCGCGCTCTCACGGGGTTTCTTTACAGTTCTCGCCTCATTACTGATTCTGTTGCTCGAAACCCGGTCGATCGCGATCTACATCTACATGGAATAAGCTGTAAATTATGGGAAATTAAACAATCTCGATCGACCCACACCTACCAACTAAGGCAAATCAGTGCTCCCCATCAGATAAAGGTCGCACTCCCGGGCCACGCCCCGCCCTTCGTTAATCGCCCAAACCACCAAACTTTGTCCCCGGCGACAATCACCAGCCGCGAAAACTCCCGGAATGCTGGTTGTATATTTTTCGTGCTCGGCTTTCACGTTGCTGCGGGCGTCACGTTCCAATCCCAAGTCATCCAGCAAGGGCTGTTCCGGGCCGAGGAAGCCCATCGCTAACAAAACAAGCTGTGCCGGCAACACTTTTTCGGTGCCGGGGATGTGGTTCGGAATAAACTGCCCTTTCTCGTTTTTCGCCCACTCCACCTCAACGGTGTGCACAGCTTTGACATTGCCGTTTTCGTCGCCCTCGAACTTTGTCGCCGTGGTGAGATAGCCGCGGGGGTCATCGCCGAATTTGGCTGCGGCTTCTTCTTGGCCGTAGTCGAGACGGTAGACTTTTGGCCATTCAGGCCAGGGATTGTTGGCCGCGCGTTCCGAGGGCGGTTTGGGCAGGATTTCTAGCTGTACGAGGCTTTTGCAGCCGTGGCGGATGGAGGTGCCCACGCAGTCGGTGCCGGTGTCGCCACCGCCGATGATCACGATATCTTTGCCTTCGGCGGAGATGAAGTTGCCGTTGGTGCTCTTGTCGAGAACTGCTTTGGTGTTCGCAGTCAGGAAGTCCATTGCGAAGTGGATGCCTTTTAATTCCCGGCCGGGGATGCCCAAGTCGCGGGGTTTTGTCGCGCCGGTACAGAGCACAACGGAGTCGTATTCTTTTAGCAGTTGTTCTGCTGGTAAGTCTTTGCCGACTTCGGTGTTGCAGACGAATGTCACGCCTTCGTCTTCGAGGACTTTCAGGCGGCGCATTACGACTTGTTCTTTGTCTAGCTTCATGTTGGGGATGCCATACATTAGCAGGCCGCCTGGTCGATCGGCTCTTTCGTATACTGTTACCCAATGACCGGCTTTATTTAGTTGCGCGGCGGCGGACAAACCGGCGGGCCCGGAACCGATGACGGCGATTTTTTTGCCGGTGCGTTTGGCGGGTGGTTCGGCGGCAATCCAGCCTTCATCCCAGCCTTTATCGATAATCGAGGCTTCGATGTTTTTAATCGTGACTGGCGGGTTGTTGATGCCGAGTACGCAAGCGCCTTCGCAGGGGGCGGGACAGACGCGGCCGGTGAATTCGGGGAAGTTATTCGTTTTGTGGAGTCTGTCTAGGGCTTCTTTCCAGAGTCCGCGATATACTAGGTCGTTCCATTCGGGGATGAGGTTGTTAATCGGGCAGCCGCTTGCCATGCCGCTGATAATTGTCCCCGTGTGGCAAAACGGAATGCCGCAATCCATGCAGCGCGCGCCTTGGGTGCGGAGTTTGTCCTCTTCCATCGGCAGGTGAAATTCGTCCCAGTTGTGGACTCTCTCGACTGGTGAGAGTTCGGAGGGCAATTCGCGCAAGAATTCGATAAAGCCTGTTGGTTTTCCCATAGTGGTGTTCTGGTTAGAATTTACTATTCTGGTAGTTTGTCAAAGCTGAAGCCTGTATGCTTATGAACTAACTATTGTCATATAAATTGTGGGCGATCGCACCTAAGATTGAGCAATTTGTACATGAAATCTTTAATATCGCCGGGAGTCGGGGAATTGTCGGCAGCGGTAAAATATAGATATATCGACAGCAAAGAAACCGGGTTTTTTACGGGAATTAAAGGTTTTAAAGGTTTTGATGCAGTATTTTCGTCCATCAAACCCGGTTTCTACGTAATTTCAGCATGGCTTATTCTGGGACGATCGCATTTACGGCTACAGCCACATCTGAAAACCCTCGCGGGTTAACTCAGACGGCCCGCCAGCGTCAACTTCCAAGCGCCGTCCCCATCAGGATGGCTCGAAATACAATACAAAAAGTTACAGACCTTGCAAAATATTAATTTCAGGATATACTACTGTAAATCGGTCAGATATATGGAGTTAATACCATCAACTCCTAAAATAGGTACACAAAGTCATGAGCATTACAATTGAGAACGTATCGAAACACTTCGGCTCCTTCCACGCCATTGACAACGTGAGTTTGAAAATAAAAAACGGCTCTCTAGTCGCGCTTTTAGGGCCTTCTGGTTCGGGGAAATCGACTCTGCTGAGGATGATTGCGGGACTCGAACCGCCGGATAGCGGTCAGATTTACCTGATCGGGGAGGATGCTACCCAGCAGTCGGTGCAGGAACGGCATATTGGTTTTGTGTTTCAGCACTATGCTTTGTTCAAACACATGACTATTCGGAAAAATATTGCTTTTGCGATGGAAATTCGCAAAGTTCCTAAAGACTCTATTCGCAGGCGGGTTGATGAACTTTTGGATTTAGTTCAGTTGAAAGGTTTGGGCGATCGCTATCCTTCGCAACTTTCCGGCGGCCAGCGGCAGCGGGTGGCTTTAGCCAGATCTCTAGCAGTTCAACCGAAAGTGCTGCTGCTAGACGAACCTTTTGGAGCATTAGATGCTAAAGTTCGCAAAGAATTGCGATCGTGGCTGCACAACCTTCACAAAGAAGTTAACATCACCACAGTTTTTGTGACTCATGACCAAGAAGAAGCTATGGAAGTAGCCGATGAAATTGTGGTGATGAACCAAGGTAGAGTCGAACAAGTTGGCACTCCTGCTGAAATTTACGACAAACCGGCAACAGCTTTTGTGATGACTTTTATTGGGCCTGTCAATGTGTTGCCCAATGCTGCGGGTTTGTTCGCGAGCAACGGTACAACGCCTCACAAGAACGGAGCAGCTCATTCTGAAGTAGTATTTTTGCGCCCCCACGATGTGGAAATTCAAACTAAGCCACAGTCGGGTTTTGCATTAGCAAAAGTCAGCCGCATCATTCATTTAGGGCGGGAAATACAAACCGAGTTAGTGTTAGAATCGGAGCAGGTAGTAACAGCTTACGTTAGTCGCGAGCGCTTCGATTCTCTACAGTTAACGCGAGATCAGCAGGTTTACGTCAAGCCCAAACACGCGATGACTTTCCCTGTTTATTCAATTTAAATCAGCGGCTGCATCTTACTCAAAATACTATCGGGGAGCTTCTACAAAACACTGCTGCCACATCGTTACCAGGCTCGTGCCTGGTAAAGCTGTCTCATGGCTCTAAATCGGAGATAGAGCCTCCTGAAATTCATTCCCAGGCAGAGCCTGGGAACGAGAAAAAGAGAAAAAAGAGAAATCTCAGGCAGAGCCTGGGACGGAGAACTAGAAACAAGATAGGTGAAGAATATGACTGCTAACAAATTCTTGAATTTAGCAACTAGCACTTTACTTGCTTATCGCCGTTACATCCAGGCAGGATTAACACTTTGTGCAGGATTGGGATTGTCTGCGATCGCCTCTTCAGTTGCGTACAATTGGGAATACAAATCCATGCAAGTCGAACTGCAAGACCGGCTGGACAAAATAGCTACAGACATTCAGAGGGATGTTAGCGGCAATTTAGAAATAATTCGGGCTGCTGGAGCATTTTACAGCGTATTTGACGGCGTTAAAAAACCAGAAATGAAGACATTTGTTGGTCCTGCCCTCTACCGGCATCCGAGCCTGAAGGCGATCGCTTGGCTGCCCCGTGTTTCTTACTCTCCCGAATTCCTAACAGATGAAATAGATTTAGGTTTAGACTTAAAAGCCAATCGGGTAGCGTTAGAAAACGCCACAAAAAGACAAGAAATTACCGCGACTGATCGCCAAAAATGGTCTTCCCAAAATCAACCCACCGTCTTCGTCTTCATGCCAATTTTTACTCAAAGTTCTGCTGACGATGGCGCAGAATTGCCGCCAAATTTACCTGATCGCTCACCAGAAAATTTGAAAGGTTTTACTTTTGGCGTTTTGCTGGTTGATGCGATTGTCAAATCGGCTTTACAGGAAACTAACCTCAACTTTGTTAACGTTTATCTTCAAGATGCCATGGCTCCTGAAACCGAAAAATTTCTTGCTTTTTATGAAGCCAAGACAAAAAGGATAATTACCGATGAAAACATTAAAAATAACATCCAAATTGGGGAAAGAGCTTACTGCCCGGACGGCAGCAGTTGCACCCGCATTCTCAATATTGAAAATCGCAGGTGGTTGCTGCAATTACGGCTAACACCCGAGTACATTAATCCTCTAAAATTTTGGCGTTCTTTGACTGTTTTGATTTTGGGGATAATCTTAACTTTGGTGGCGACACTTTATCTCATGAGCTTGTTAAATTATACCGAAAAAATTGAAAAAATAGCAGCAGAACGCACGGCTAAATCTAAACAACTAGAGCAAACTTTGCAAGAGTTGCAACAAACTCAAGCTCAACTGATTCAGCAGGAGAAAATGTCTAGTTTGGGTTTATTAGTTGCTGGTGTCGCCCACGAAGTCAACAATCCTATAAATTTCATTTATGGCAATATCCACCACGTCAGGGCATATAGTAGCGATTTGTTAGAGTTGGTAAAACTTTACCAAAAACACTCTTTATACCCTCAGTCGGAAATTTCCGAATATTTACAAAATATTGACTTTGACTTTCTCAGCAAAGATTTGCCCCAACTGTTGTCTTCGATGAAAATAGGAGCCGATCGCATTGTTCAAATTGTTCAATCTTTGCGGAACTTCTCTCGCTTAGACGAAAGCGAAATGAAACCTGTCAATATCCATGAAGGCATTGACAGCACTCTGCTAATTCTGCAAAGTCGCCTGAAAGCTACAGCCGATCGCCCGGCGATCGAGATTATTAAAAACTACAGCCATTTACCTTTAGTAGAGTGCTATGCCGGACAATTAAATCAGGTGTTTATGAATATTCTGGCTAATGCGATCGACGCCCTTGAGAGTTACAACCTCGATCGCGGGCCCACAGCAGCGAAAGCCAATCCGATCGCGATCGCCATAACCACAGAATAT
The DNA here is from genome assembly GCF_036702395.1 of Microcoleus sp. D3_18_C2. NCBI lineage: Bacteria > Bacillati > Cyanobacteriota > Cyanophyceae > Oscillatoriales > Microcoleaceae > Microcoleus > Microcoleus sp. D3_18_C2. The sequence goes on from NZ_JAUBTG010000008.1 coordinate 37,989, forward strand.
TCGATCCCCGACAAAATAATTGTGCGGATATCTGACAACGGCCCCGGTATGGCAGAAAATGTCAAAAAACGGCTGTTCGACCCCTTCTTTACGACGAAACCGGTCGGAAAAGGGACAGGATTGGGACTGTCCATCAGCTATAAAATTGTCGTAGAAAAGCACAAAGGTACGCTGCGCTGCGATTCGACACCGGGATTGGGGACGGAATTCTCGATCGAGATTCCGCTGCGACAAGAAGTCAGACAAGCACTACCGTTTGTTTCGCGGAAAATATCGGAGGCAGCTTAGAAGGGGCTGGGAAAGGAAAATTTTTTTCTCATTAACTACTGTAATTCGGTCGGATTACAGTATTATATGTAATAATGCCAAAACCAATACTGCTTTAAGCAGCTTAAACCGTCGGCACTGCCGATACTGTATAACCCAAGCACGGCGAGACTAAATATGTTCAGTGACTTGCAAATTATTTACGAACGCGACCCCGCGGCGCGCAACTGGCTGGAAGTATTATTTTGCTATCCCGGACTGCAAGCACTTTTTTTGCACCGGATAGCAAACTGGCTTTATTCGGCTGGCCTGCCGTTTATACCGCGCTTGATTTCCCAAATGAGTCGCTTTTTAACAGGTATTGAGATTCACCCAGGAGCAAAAATTGGTAGGGGGGTGTTTATCGACCACGGTATGGGGGTGGTCATTGGCGAAACGGCGATCGTTGGAGATTATGCTGTAATTTATCAAGGAGCGACCATTGGCGGCACGGGTAAAGAAATAGGAAAACGGCATCCAACGCTGGGAGAAAATGTAGTGGTAGGAGCAGGTGCTAAAGTTTTAGGCAATATTCAAATTGGCAATAATGTTCGGATTGGTGCGGGTTCGGTAGTGCTGCGGGATGTCCCTAGCGATTGCACAGTTGTGGGAATCCCCGGCCGCATCATCTCTCGGAAAAAGCAGGTGGAAGATGCTCAAAATTCTCAAGGTCTACCGGATTTGGAAGCTCAAGCGATTCGAGCTTTGTTCGATAGAATTAAGAATTTAGAAGAGCAGGTTGCTTTTTTGAAATCTCAATTATCTCCGCTAACAATAACTGGATCAGAGCAAAAAGAGGCAGAAAAACATGAATTATTTATGTATTCTAATTTATTTATTACAGATTTTTTAGACGGTGCAGGAATCTAGTTAAATTTCAATTTATATAGATTTTTTCCGACAAGACTATCCTGCTACCCTGGTACAAACTAACTTTAATTTATTCAGTAACTGGCTATGACTATTGCTTCTCTCTCCACTAAAACATTTGATGAAACGAGCAGACATATATTCTCTCGCCGCTCGCACTTGCCGAACAGAAGCAATGCTTTGTGGCGAATTGAAACTGGAGTAGTGCGAACTGTAACGTGGCTTGAAGATGGCACAATTATCACCTTGGGATTGTGGGGGCCTGGTGATACGATCGGCAAACCGATATCAAAATGCGATCCTTTTCAAATTGAATGCCTCACTAAAGTCGAGGCAATTCTATTATCTGGCGATCGCTGGCTCAATAGAGATATTTTGCTCACTCACATTCAGCAGGCTGAAGCTTTTATGGTAATGCGAGGTTACAAAAGAGTTGATTTTATGCTCTATCAACTATTAACTTGGCTGGCTAAGAGGTTTGGTTCTGAGGTAGAGCAAGGACATCTGATAGATATGATTTTAACGCATCAGGACATTGCAGAAATCATCGGCACAAGTCGCGTAACAGTCACTCGCACCCTCGGTCATTTTGAGCAGCAAGGCTTGATAGATCGTCTGCCACTCCACCGGATTATTCTGCAACCTTCCGAGGTGTGGCACTACGAAATCTAAGGGTAGAATCAATGTCTCGCACGCGCGTGCTCGCGAGCACGCGCATGCGAAGCTATTCCGAAGGGAATCGCCCCAAAATTCCTGTATCCTTCGCTACTAAAAAAAACTATTGACTTTCTGAGACTGTCTGTGCAACAATCAACAGCTATACCTATAATATACGGTAAATAAATCAACTTTAAGGTGATTACTGGAGAGAGCGATCGACTCTCTAGCAGCGAGGAGCTTTTTGTGCTTTTCGACAGAGACAATACAAGAGGAAAGAAAATGAAAACTAAATCCCTGAAAGCTCGATTTAAAAGAAACAAAATAGGGGCATTAATTGCCGTCCTAGCGGTGCTGGCGATCGCAATTCCTCTGTTCCCATTTTTCCAAACCCAAGCAGCGGAATCAAAAAGTAAAATTCAATTCGTTTCCCCCGCATGGGTTGCCCAAAACGCCAGCGACAAAAACCTGCGAATTCTCGATGTCCGTACCAATCCAATGGACTACTTTATCGGGCATCTTCCCAACGCAGTCAACATCGCCGACAACACCTTGCGCGGGCCGGACAGTGGTTTGCCAGTACAGTATCTAACGCCGGATAAACTGGGGCAATTACTGTCGCGGGCAGGAGTAACAGACAACAGCCGCGTCTTAGTTTATTCCGACGGCAGAGACATTCTCGGCGCGACAATGGTTGCTTACGTATTGGAGCGATTGGGACACTCGGACATCGCAGTTATCGACGGAGGTTATGCGGGTTACAAAGCAGCTCAAACTGTGACGAAAGAGTTTCCAAAATACGCGGCTGGTACACTGACTGTGCGCGACAACAAATCAATTCGTGTTACCCTAGATGAAGTCAAAAATTTAATTGGCAAAACAGGCGTCACATTCATCGATCCCAGACCGGAAAAACTATTTCAAGGGGAAGAAAAAATCTGGACGCGCAACGGACACATTCCCGGCGCTCGCAACCTTCCCTGGCCGACTTTTACCGATGCTGAAAACCCTCACAAGTTGAAGTCTCTCGACGAAATCAAGCAGATTTTGGCAGCTAAAAAGATCGATCGCAACAGCGACATCATCGTTACTTGCAGTACGGGGCGGGAAGCAACGCTGCAATATGTAGTTTTGAAACACTTGCTGAACTATCCGAAAGTCAGAATCTACGAAGGTTCTTGGACTGAATACAGTCAGACTAATTTACCTGTAGAAACTGGTCCGGAACAAGCAGTGTAGAAAACAAATCTGTAGTTAACAGCAATTTTGGCTAAAAATTGACCGAAGAGGTAGAATGAAAACAGCAATTATCTCGATATCAATGCTCGGAATAATCAGCTCGATGGGCTTGGGTTTATCAACAATAGCTGAGCACCGACAAGCAGATAATTCCGTTGCTTGCACTCCTAGCGAACAACCCGATGAAAAATCGGAGACTTCGCCGCGAAACACTTAGCGCTAAAATGGAGGCTCTGCCTCGCTTTACAGTTGTTTCTCGAGTCAAGTATCTTATTGTGAATAACACCGCAGAAATTGCTTTTTCACCCCTGACAAAAACTTCGCCACCCCGATCGCAGCGTCCGATCTTAGCTCTGATACTGACGCTATTTGCTGCTGGTGCGGCCGGTTTGAGCGCCTACGGCTGGCGGCAGAGCGTTTTATTTCTGATTGGAGGCTTGCTGGGCGCGAGTTTGTATCATGCAAGTTTTGGCTTTGCTTCTGCTTACCGCAAATTATTTGCCGATCGCGATATTACAGGTGTTTTAGCGCACTTGTTGATGTTAGGAATTGCTACTGTACTTTTTGCTCCCGTACTTGCATCAGGAGAGGCATTCGGACACAAAATAGCCGGGGCTGTTGCGCCTGTTGGCTGGCAAAATGCGATCGGCGCTTTTCTATTCGGAATTGGAATGCAATTGGGCAGCGGCTGCGCTTGCGGCACGCTTTGGACAATTGGCGGCGGCAGCACGTCAATGCTGTTAACGCTGCTGACTTTTTGCATCGGTTCTTTTGCAGGAAGTTTGACCAGACACCTGTGGAATTTGCCATCGCTGCCACCGATATCTTTAGGAAAAACTTTGGGATGGATGCCCGCAGTCATCTTGCAGCTAAGCGTATTTCTGTTAATTGCGATCGCCCTCTGGCAGTGGAATCGCACCAATGGCAAGCAACCCTTAACAGCAGATTTTATCATTAAAACTCCTCAATCTCAAATCAAGAATCAATGGCTTTACGGGCCTTGGTCTCTCGCTGCCGGAGCCTTTTCTCTTGCCTTTCTCAACTGGGTAAAACTGTTAATTGACGGCAGGCCTTGGGGAGTGACTTGGGGGTTTACTTTGTGGGCCGCAGAACTTGCTACTGCTTTTGGGTGGAATCCCGCAAATAACCCGTTTTGGAATACTCCCGACAAGTTGGAATCCTTGCAAAAAGGCATTTTTGCTGATGTTACTTCCGTGATGAATTTTGGCATTGTTTTGGGAGCAGTTTTAGCGGCGGCTTTGGCTGGAAAATTCACCGTCAAAACAAACCTTTCGTTACCCAAAGTTACAGCCGTTTTGAGCGGCGGTTTCATGATGGGTTATGGAGCGCTGCTGGCTTTTGGCTGCAATGTTGGCGCTTTTTTTAGCGGTATTGCTTCTACCAGTTTGCACGGTTGGCTGTGGATTGCGACTGCTTTGTTGGGCAGCGTTGCGGGAATTAAATTGCGATCGCTCTTGCGACTTGAGAATTAATTTCCAACATGAATAGGCGATCGACCTGCGGGTAGGGACAAAGGCCAAGCCTTTGTCCCTACCCGCAGGTCGCGTTTTCCCGCCAAGCGCGCCTAAAACAATAAACCACTGTTTACCTATAGACATTAAGTATTTAATAGTGTAATGTATGAGATTAAGTAGAGAGAGGTGGCAAGCGCACTCAAAGATCGATCGCCAAACTTTTAGCACAACAGTCTCTCAATCTCGCCACTGTTGCCATTAATAAAAATTGCCACATCAGCGAAATCTTATAGATTATCCTGGCAAATCTCATCAGGCTGCATTTGCTCTATATCAAGCGCATTAAACTTAATTGTGCGCTCAATCCATCTGAGAAAAAATAAAAGGAACTAAGAAGCATCAATGCGGTATCATAATCTCCCAGATATTGTCTTGCAGCCATTAAATAAAAAACCTGGTTGGCCAGTATTTTCTATTAAATCAGCCGCTCTGCTAAAATCGTCCCTGTTCAAAGCTTTTACTTTCTTTTTTGCAGTAGGTTTAGGCTTGAGCTGGTTAATTCCTCAGCCTGCAATCAGCCAGGCAAAACCAAAAGATGTCGAACTCACCTTAGTTTCCTTTGCTGTTACCAAATCCGCTTACGACAAGATTGTTCCCCGCTTTGTAGCGAAGTGGAAACGAGAAAACAACCAGAATGTCACTATCAGCCAAAGCTACGGGGGTTCAGGTTCCCAAACCCGCGCTGTGATTAGCGGTTTGGAAGCCGATGTCGTACACTTAGCCTTAGCTTTTGATACCGATCGCATCCAAGAAGCCGGTCTAATTAAACAGGGTTGGGAACGAGAAGTACCCAATAACGGGATTGTTAGCAAATCAGTTGCAGCATTAGTAATGCGAAACGGAAACCCCAAAAAAATCCAAGGCTGGGCCGATTTAGCCAAACCGGGTATCAAAGTAATTACTGCTAATCCCAAAACCTCTGGTGTCGCGCGCTGGAACTTCTTAGCTTTGTGGGGTTCCGTAACTCGAAACGGAGGAAACGAACAAGCAGCCCGCACTTTTGTCAGCCAGGTTTACAAAAACGTGCCAGTGCTTCCCAAAGATGCCCGCGAAGCATCTGATACCTTCTACAAACAAAACCAAGGCGATGTACTGATCAACTACGAAAACGAAATTCTCTTGGCGAAGACGCAGGGCGAAGCTGAACCTTTCATCATCCCCCAAGTGAATATTTCCATTGACAACCCCGTGGCTGTAGTTGATAAATACGCTGCCAAACATGGAACTACTAAGGTGGCGGAGGCTTTTGTGAAATATCTTTACACGCCGGAAGCTCAGCGAGAATTTGCTAAAGCGGGTTTTCGACCTGTTAACTCGACGGTAGCGGGAGAATTTAGCAGTAAATTTCCCAGAATTGGCAAACTGTTTACTGTCGCCGATGTAGGCGGTTGGAATGCGGTGCAAAATAAATTCTTCGCTGACGGTACAATCTTCGATCAAATTCAGAATGGTCTGGGCAACAGATAATTTGTATCGAATGTGCGTTAATTAAATTTTCTCATCGACTCGTCAATAAGTTCAAAAGCAAGTGCGATCGTCGCACTTGCTTTTTTCTTTGTGTTGATTTCTTCTCACTGCCAACAGATCCGATATCTCGCACCTGTTGAGTGCCGTTAAGTAGCTGAGTATGAAGAAACTTAACGATGAGACAGCATATATCCGCCTACCTACTTAGTAGTTACTTTAAGGGGGCGGTATTGCCTCTAATATACTCGCTCCCTGCAACATTTGAGACTTTCGGGCTCTACCCGCTTCTGGGTATTCCCAAGACGGTGCAAAGGGTGGAACCAAAAACGGACAAGCTTTCCACCCACCCTTTACCCCCACGCCGAGCATCCGGCAGTTTCCGCCCCTGTGCCCGTGCTGCTCGTAATACCGACAGTGCCGACAGCTTAAACCTACATTTACGTTGCTCACGGGATTTCTCCAACCGTTTTTGTAATAAAAATATACTAACACCTGTATATCTACCGGAATTATGTACTATTATATAATGTACAATTTAAACTCGATCGCCAGTGGGGAATGTGGAACTATCTTCTAGAGTAGAATACGCCCTGTTAGCGCTCTTGGAATTGGCGAGTCACCACCCGAATGATTCGCCCCTAACAGTGAACGAACTTACTGCTTCTCAAGAGATACCGGAACGTTATCTAGACCAAATTCTTGCCGTGCTCCGGCGTGCAAGTATTGTCCAGAGTTTGCGGGGTGCTAAAGGCGGTTATTTGCTGGCGAAAGAGCCTTGGCAGATTACTTTGCTAGAGGTGTTTTCGACACTCGAAGGCGAAGGGAGCTGCAAGACCCAAAAAGTTTCGGAATCTGTAACAATAGAAAAAACTGCGGTGCTAGAAATCTGGCAGGAAGCTCAACAGGCATCTTGGGCTGTTTTGAGCAAATACACATTACAAGATTTGTGCGAACAGCGGGATGTTCGCAAACAAGCACATCCCATGTACTACATTTAATTGGAGAGAAATTAAGCCATGAAAATTGCTAAGGATGTTACAGGAATAATTGGCAGAACTCCTTTAGTTCAGCTCAATAAAATTCCCCAAGCCGAAGGAGTAGTTGCTCAAATTGTGGCCAAATTGGAAGGGATGAATCCGGCTGCTTCGGTGAAAGATCGGATTGCAGGGAGCATGATTCAGGCTGCAGAAGATGCAGGGTTAATTCAACCGGGGAAAACTATTTTAGTTGAACCGACTTCAGGAAATACTGGAATTGCTTTGGCAATGATCGCGGCGGCGAAAGGGTACAGTCTGATTTTAACGATGCCGGATACGATGAGTTTAGAGCGCCGATCGATGCTGAAAGCTTACGGAGCTCAGTTGGAATTAACTCCGGGACATGAAGGGATGTTAAGCGCGATCGCCCGTGCGGAAGAAATTGTAGAAGAAACCCCCGACGCTTTCATGCTGCAACAGTTTCGCAACCCCGCTAATCCGAAAATTCACCGGGAAACCACGGCTGAGGAAATTTGGGAAGATACAGAGGGTAAAGTAGATTTTTTAGTGGCTGGAGTTGGCACCGGCGGTACGATTACGGGAGTGGCTGAGGTAATTAAACAGCGGAAACCGAGTTTTAGGGCGATCGCAGTTGAACCCGCCACCAGCCCCGTGCTTTCTGGAGGTAAATCTGGTGCTCACAAAATTCAAGGGATTGGCGCAGGATTCATCCCAGAAGTCTTGAAACCAGAGTTAATTGATGAGGTTATCGCAGTTAGCGACGCAGATGCGATCGCCTACAGTCGCCGACTTGCCAGAGAAGAAGGATTGTTGTCAGGAATTTCTGCCGGCGCCGCTTTGTGTGCTGCAATTCAAGTCGGCAAGCGTCCCGAAAATGCTGGAAAATTGATAGTTTTTGTGCAGCCTTCTTATGGCGAACGCTACCTCAGCACAGTCTTGTTCAAAGATTTAGAATTGCCTTCAGTCCGCGAACTCGAAGCATTAGTCAGCAATTATTAATACGTAGTAGGGGCAATCCCCGTGGTTGCCCTTGCAAAGTAGGGGTAGGTATTCTTGGCACTACCCCTACTTTTCAGACTTGATACAACTTCCAACTCGCCATTGCCAACATTCCGTAAATCACAAACTTTAGCGGGCGTTGAGGCATAATTTGGCAGAATTTAGCCCCTACCAAAACTCCCGGCACCGAACCCAACCAAATTGGCAATACTAAACTCCAGTCTACTGTTCCGAGGCTGAGGTGTCCCAGAGATGTAAACATCAACAAAATTGCCGCCTGCGAAATATCTGTACCCACCAATTTAGAAGTATCCAGGCGGAAAAAAGCAATCAGCAACAATGCAAACATCGAACCGGAAGAAACGCTAGTGATTCCCACTATGCAGCCTAAAATTGCTGCTGCACCCACAGTACAAAAACGACCATAATTAGTATTTAAGTCCCATTTAGGAGGCGAAGGCAATTTAAACTTAGGGAAAAATGTTTTGACCACTAATTGGGTCAGGGATAAAGCGACAATTAGTGCGATAGCTACTCCGAGAAGGCGCAGCAATATGCTGTCTAAGTCCTGACTTCCGCTGGATTTGATGTAGTGTAAAACCCACACGCCAGTCAGGGAACCGGGTACGCTACCCAATGCCAGCCACTTAACTACTTGCAAGTCGAGGGTTTTTTGCTGCCAGTGTTTGAAGCCACCAACAACTTTCATCAGTGTAGCAGCTACGACATCCGAACTAATGGCAATTGATGCCGGAATCTGGAAAACAAAAATTAACATTGGTGTTATGAGCGACGCTCCGCCAACTCCGGTCAAACCAACAATAATGCCAACAAAAAAGCTGAGAAATGATAGTAATAAGTAGTTCACTGTTATGCCCAAAAACTGTGTAATTAAGCCCTGCCAACCAACAAATAGATAACTGGCGCGGCTCCGGCAACACAGCTACACAGGCAAAATCTTACTCGCACTCCAATCTTTCTAGCCAGGAATTTTGCTATTCAACGCTTGAGACTTACCGCGCGTTCAGCTACAAAATTTTTGGTAAAAGTAAGTAAATGCCAATAAACAAAACTACATAATTTGTAGTGTAAAAGCTCCCTGATTTTCTGATATCTACCTGTGTAACTGATTAAAAACCCTCGATTTATTTATGGGGTTTATATTCGACTTTCTACCTTGAAGTGACGAGCGTCACAGGTAAAGCAGAGCTGAGGTTAACCGACTGTTGGCTGGAAAAGAAATCGGGAGTATCGAGAACATTAAAATGAATCAATGCCACAATGACAACTGTGAAGGCGGTTGATGATATTAAACCCGTCAATAACTCTTTTTTGAGGTTTTTTTCCTTGGGTTTGTCTGTAACAACATCTAAAGTTCCTAGCTGCATCAACAGAATTCCCACAATATTGGAAAGCCAGTAGCCGACAATTGTGCAAGGAAACAGCAAATCTGGGGAAAGCCAACTAAAGATATACCCAAAGGCGTAGGCAATTGGCAGATTGAAAAATATGTCGTTCCACCAACACAGCGGTGATAGCAAATATCCAATTGCCAGAAGCAACCCGCCTCTGATCTTTTTAAACCAGACTTCGTTAAAGCCTTTAGCTTGTGGCAACTGTTGGCTTAGTTGTCCTGCAATCTGGTACTCTTCAATGACTTTTTTAGCGTTTTCCACGTTAATAGCTCATTACTCGATCGACTTACCGTAGTTTAACAGCAAAGCTGAGTTATGTCTAGTAAGTCAATCGAGTTACCGTATTTTCTTGGTGATCGGCTGAATATACTTTGTTTCCGGTATAAAAATATCTATCCGGGAGAGGTTGTTGAGAATGCTGCCTGGTGTCGGTTTAGGCTGCGATCGAGAAATTGAAAGCTTCAGGCAAATGCTTGACAGTTTGCCAAAGATATGCAATATCGATACCCCAGTAAAATTGCAGGTAAACGAGCAAAAGCCCGATCGCAACTGTCACGCCTAGCAATTTAGGGACTATTTTCGCGACAGTCTCCAGCACTACGAATGCGGCCCAGATAGCAGCACCTAAGATGAGAATGGAAGCACTCGTGGCAACTATATCGCTATTCATGATTAACTCCTGTTGACAATCAATCGGGTATTACAAAACTACTTGGGCTCAGGGCAGTTGCCAAAATTGAATAAATTACTCCAATTCCCAATAAGCCCACAGCGGAACTGAAAAATAAAACCATGGCGTCTGGGGGATTGTAGGTATCGTGGTCAATTTGGTGGCGAACGGTGAAGTAGTGCTTAGTTGAGATTAAGACTGTCACCCAACCTATTAGAGAGAAGATTAAACCCAACTTCCACCCCATCGCCTGACGGTAATGTACGGGCATTTGCACGACGCGAAGTCGGATGATGACGACGCCAAAAGCCATGAGGGCGATCGCGGCCCGCATCCATGCTAAGAAGGTGCGCTCATTTGCCGATCGATCGATCACCCGCGACAGATTGGGCTGCTTTGGTTTCTCATCATCTACTTGCATCGGTTTGAACGATAATTGCACGCGATCGAACTCTTTAATATTCATATTAAACGGCTACCATTATTCAGGTGCCATCAAACCTTCTAAGCTAGAAGGAACGGTGAACATATAATAAATTACCCCAGCGCCTAAAATGGCGATCGCCAGACTGAAAAGAATTACCCAGCGATCCGTAGGTTCATAAGTATCGTAATCAATATCGTGGCGGACGCCGAAGTAGTGCTTAGTTGAGAATAACACCGTCAGCAAACCCACTGCTGAAAAAAGCAAACCCAACTTCCAACCATTGCCGGGAGTTGGCAGCAGAGGGGCATGGAAGGTGCGAAGGCGGACGATAACTACGCCAAAACCCATCAGCGATATTGCTGTCCGCATCCATGCTAAATAGGTGCGCTCGTTTGCCAAGTGATCCCGCACCCGCGACGGATTTGGTCGCCTAATCTTTTCTGTATTTACTTTCGTGGATTTCCAATTTAATAGCATAGATTAGCCTTTTAATATTAACTCCAAATATGAAGGTAAACTGATAGATTTCCGCTGGGACGATTATCCGCCGGGGATAGCTCCCCGGCGGGTTGTTGCGTTGGAACAGGCTTTACACAGCCGATCGCATTACAACTTCACCAAAACTAATCATTTTCCTCAGTTGGTGCGTTGGGAACTTGCGTATCTATGTAAGCCTGAGTCACATCAGGAACAAACCAATTCGCATCCCCAGGCTGGAAAACCTTAGCAGTAGGAACGTTGAATTCTACAGCCCCCGTATCGGGATTAGCTCTGGCTACAACTTGAGTTCCGTCAACTATCTTAACAGCTATACCGCCCGTCAATTCTTCTGAAGGTTGATCGGTAGTTCTTAAATCGGTTGCTTTGATATCGCTGGGTAGATAAATTCCATCGCAATCCCATTTATGTTCAGTTGTTTGGCCGTCAGCTAGAAAATAAAGGGCATTCTCGTAAGTAGAAGAAGCGGCTTTTTTGCCTTTCGGGCCGTAGACAGCCAGGGTTTTTCCTGTCTCGTTGCGGCACTGACCCCAAGGCTTTCCCGTTTCTAAAGTGTATTTTTGAAACTCCAATTGAGCGATTTTTTGCTGAAGTTGCTCAGGGGTATAAGTCGGGGCGGTATCGGGTGCATCTTTCGCTGTCCTGAGAGTGTTCAAAGCTTGAGTCACCTCTATGTAGTCGGGATTGCTCGCATATTTTGGCGTTTTTGGAGCGTCTGCCCAGGAGGGGGGAACGAATACTAAATTGGCGGTCATTACCAAGAGCACTAAAACAAATTTGAAGATTTTCACAATTTTTGTCCTTTTCTAGATTGTCAGGTTTTTTTCAACTTTCTGTTGGCTTGCTATCTTAAGACTTAGGCAAAAACGAACTATCTTTAACTGGTTGGCCTGAGAAACCAAATTTGGCAGAATCGCAAAATCTGGTTTTTTAGGATTAGACCTATTGTCAAAGTCGATCGGTGTGGGGTAGTGGCAAAGTGTTCGGGCGATATTTTAAGGATTCCTCCTCAAATTTTTAGCTGAGTTGGATTCACCACTACAGGATTTAGTGAAATGACAGGTATATTCTTGCCTAAGTCTGGCAACTTGCTAGCTCACAAAATGGCTTGAACTTTCGTAAAAATTCGAGGCTAAATTAGTTTGAAGCTGCTTTTAGCTCGGTTAATTAGTTCATTATTAACTTAGCATATTTGGTGATATATGGCAAGTAATTTAGACACCATTTTAAGAAAACAATTGGTAAGGTAAAAATGAGGGGTTATAAATTATGAACATCGGAAAAGTTATCTGCCTAGAGAGGGATATAAGTAGCGGAACCGAGGCTAATTCTTAGTTAAATTGAAATGCCGGGAGCAGGTGATAAGTACCGCTTTCAATCAGAATAAATATTCCCAAGCCAATTAATACAAAAGGGACAACAGCCTTGGTATAGCGAGTCAAAATAGGGGCGATCGCCCTTTGGCGAGTTAATCGGTAAGCGACATAAGACCAAACACCTACCATCACCGAGAAAACCGCCAAAATCACCACCAAGCTCGGCAAATCGCTGCTAGCAAACAGCGGCAAATAAATGCCGATGTTGTCTCCGCCATTGGCCACTGTTACCGCAGCCACATTCAAAGTTTGGGGATTGAAAAGATTGGAGAGTTTTGACAGCACAGATGAGTTAGATTGACGGTTAAATTCGCCAGATACGGCTTGTACGTCATTTTCCTCATTATCTCTCCTGACTAAGTGACTGATGCCGATCGCGATCGGAACCAAACCCAGCAAACCAATCCAAGCTTTCGGCACAATTAAACCACCAAAAAAACCGGGCAAACTAGCAGCGATGAGTGCTGCAAATCCGAGGTACTTACCGAAAAAGATATGCCGGGGGCGGAAAGTATCATTTACCTGGGCGAAGAACAGCATCGAAAGCACCATATCGTCGATATTGGTTGCGGCAAAAGATGTAATCCCGGCAATAATCGCTGCTGCAATCCAATTCATGTGCTGTTCCTGCAATTTTTCTAAACTTCAGTTTCGCTGGCGTTACTTCTACTCATAGTTATCAAACAGAAACAGCAACCAACTAAAGATATTATACTTAAAGTTGGACTAGCAAGAGTGCCACTTTTTACCAGAATCGCCATTCCCAATCCGATCAAAACAAAAGGCACAAGCTGATTGCCGTAGCGAGTCAAATTATCCGCAATCGCCCGCATCTGAATTAACCGATAAGCAGCGTAGCACCAAACGCCCACCATCCCGAAGAATACAGTGAGAACCACCGCCAAACCTTCTAGAGTATTGCTAGCAAAAAGTGGCATATATATCCCGATATTGTCGCCCCCATTTGCCACCGTCACCGCTGCTACGCTGTAAGTTTGAGGAGACAAAAAACTTCTAAAAAAAGATTTCTCAGATTGCTCTACTTCTGTCTCAACTTCGGAATCGTCGGTTTCTGGATTCAGCAAGCGGCTAAGCCCGATCGCAATTGGCAGCAAACCCAGCATTCCGATCCAATCTGGCGGAAATATTAAGCTGCCAAAAAAGCCGGGAAGGCTAACAAAAACCAGTGCAGTAAAGCCCAGAAACTGACCGAAGACGATATGCCTGCGCCGAAATACTGCATTCACCTGCGAGAAAAACAGCAGCAGAATCAGAATATCGTCTAGATTCGTAGCCGTAAAAGCTGTTATTGCCGTAGAAATTGCTGTTAGTAATTCATTCATTTCTGTGTCTCCTCAGATTTTTTATTGGTTGTACTTGCTGGGTTCGTATCTTCGGAACGGGCAAGATTCCCGTTCCACAAAAATTAAATTTTATTGTGAGCTGTTGATCGAAGCAACGCCTTTGAAATGCTGATTGACAATGCTGCAATATCTCAGTAAAAACCCAGTTGCTTAAAAACTATTTCTCCGAACAGCGCACTGGTAACTGCTAATCAAAAACGCTCACTGTCAAAGGGGACGGCTTTCAATCGAACACCGCCGTAAATTGCATTTTCTTCCTCGAACTTGGCATGAATTGCGTCAATACCCTGCTGCATCGATCCCGCGAGTTCAGGAGAACGCAGCCGTTGCCAGAAAAACCATCCGCAAGTAGCCGCCAAGTACATCAAGAACAAGTAAGGAAAGGCATTGTAAGGAGCTTCTGGAGGTGGGAACGTAGTGCTGCCGGGAATGCCAACGCTGCCCGCAATCGGAATCATCATAAATGCGATCGCCACCACGGAGAACAGCACATCTCGCAGGCGCAACTTACCAATTTTGTGCAGGTAAACCGGAGCTGCGATCGAAATTAAGACGTACACGGTTAAAAATCCGTAGCTGCAAATTGCCCCCAAATAACCCATACAATCGAACAGTTTGATGTTAAACATAGACATCACAGCCGGCACCAAAAATGTCATAAATGTACACAGGGTTACTGCAACGTGGGGAGTTTTATTAGACGAATGCGCTACACCTAATGAAGAGTGAAACAAACCGTGGCGCGCCATCATAAAAAACACTCTCGCCGCTGGATTGATGCTGCCGAGCACGCAAGCAAAAAAGCTAAATAAAGCGCCGAAAGCCACTAACTCTCCCAACCAACCCATGCCCACTTGTTGCGCCAGAAAAGTCAGAGGTTCTTCACTATTAGTAATAGAAACTCCAGTACCGCTAAAACCCAAAACCTCAATATAGGTCATCAGAATGAAGAATAAGCCTGCCATCACAGCGCTGCCCATGACAGCCCTGGGGATATTTTTTAAGGGTTTTTTCGCTTCGTCGCCCAGAGATGTCGCACTTTCAAAGCCAGAGAAACCAAACATTACTAAGACAAGTCCTGTCGCTATGTTCCCCGGAGTTACGCCTTCCAAAGTCAGTTGGGACATATCCAGGGCAAAACCTTTGTGCGCCCAGATGATCATTCCTAAAAGTGCGATCGCGGCCACTGATGCCCCCTCTAGCCACAGCATCGCCATAGCTGAGAGTTGGATATCTTTATAACCTGCATACCAAGCAACCCCGGCCCCGATCGCTAACAGCGTAATCGGCGAGGGATGGATGCCTAAATGACCGATGAAAGTACCCGTAAAGTTGGCAAAACCACACAAAACGGACATTGCAGTAAATAGATAAGCCAGTACCAAACTCCAGCCACAAATTACGCCGGCAGTCGGGCCTAGTCCTTTAACAATATAAGAATAAAGAGAACCGGCAGAAGCCGATCGACTCGCAAATTGGTTGATATTGATGCTGACAAATACTAAGCCTATCAAGCCGATGAGAAAGCTCAGCCAAGCCCCGTTACCCGAAAGAGCGACAATTAACCCTAGATTAGATGCGGGTATAGTTGTAGGTGCAATGACAGCAAAGGATTGAGCTAAAACCTCCCCAAACGAGAGGCAGTCCGGCTTTAAGCCGTGGGGACTGTGATTTTTTGGCGTTTTCTTAGTCATTTATCTTCTCTCTTGTTGTCGATCGACTTTTGGCGATCGGCTTAAACTTGTCGGTGCTGCTTCAGCATCGGGCCCTGCGTTAGAAGCTTAAGTATCACCTTAAGGCTCTTGACAGGTAGAATCAAATGGTCTTGTTTATCGAATTAATAAATACAAGTGATGCAGTGCCGTGGCAAAAGAACTGTTGGAAGACGAGACCTATCTGTCGCCACCAGCCCAAACCCTTGATGTTAAAAGGAAAATTTAAATAGCGGCTAACAACCGTGCTTTTCTGGGAATTCCAGTCTGTACCAGATACTCGAAAAGTTCAGGTCAAAGTTTAGCCGCCAAAGATTTTTATTTCAAAAAAAAACTGTCTGTATTTAGTAAAAGGGTACTCAGCATGGCCGGAATGACGCTTGATCAACTGCGAGTTTTTCTAGCTGTCGCGGAACACCTGCACTTCAGCCGCGCAGCGGAAGAACTTTACATCACGCAACCCGCTGTCAGCGCGACAATCCAAAGCTTAGAGGCGCAATACGGAGTAAAACTATTTCACCGCATCGGCCGCCGCATCGAAATCACAGATGCGGGGAAGTTGCTGCAAGTTGAAACTCAGAAAATTCTCGACCAAGTTGCTTTGACTGAGAGAGGTTTGCGGGAGTTGAATGACTTGCAGCGAGGCGAATTAAACTTGGGTTGTAGTCTGACCATTGGCAATTATTGGTTGCCTGATAAACTTAGCAAGTTTAAACAGCAATATCCTGGTATTTCCGTGAATTGTACTCTGGCAAATGCCGAAGAAATTTGTGCAGGGACGGCGACGGGAACATTTGATTTAGGTTTAGTGACGGGAGACATCAAAGCTTCGCTTAAGAACACTCTGGAGGAAGAAGTTGTAGGCAGCGAACGCTTGCTGATTGTAGTTGGCCAATCTCACCCTTGGTTTGAACGTGCAGAAGTGAGTTTAACGGAAATTGCGAAAACGGATTGGGTGATGCGAGAAGCTGGTTCTGGAGTTCAGCAAATGTTGGAACAAGCTTTGCAAAGTTGGGGCGTTAATCCCGATGAATTGAATGTAACTTTAGTTTTGAACAGCAGTGAAATGGTAAAAGCAGTGGTGGAAAGTGGCACAGGTGCAGCGGCTATTCCTGAATTGATGGTAAAAAAAGAATTGCAGCTATCTACACTACGAGCGATTAAAATTATAGATAGCCAACCAAGTTCTAATGTATGTTTGGAAATAATTAAACCCGTTTTAAAACTGAAGCACCGACAGCGTTTTCAAACTGGAATTACTAAAGCTTTTGAACAGATATTAACTTAAGGTGCTGGTAATTGGTAATTCAGGACTTACGCACCAATACTCAAGAAAGCGGGTTTTTTACCCACATAAAAAGCTAAACCCCGTGTATTTTCGTAAAGAAACCCGGTTTCTGGCTACCCCTGCGTGCAGGATTATAATTATCTCTCAACCAATTTCCTCAAGTCCAATATATTTTTACCCCCATCACCAACAATCAGCGGCAATTTCCCATCCCATTTTTCTATAGCCTGCCTTTCCAAAAGTTCCGGAGTCAAATTGTCCCGCAGCAACCTTTGCACTTCGGCTTCTCCCTTGGCTAAATTCACCTTAGCGTCCGCCTGTTTTGCTGCTTTTAGCGCTAAAAACTCCCCTCTTTTTGCCTCCTGTTCGGCAATTTGTTTCGCCTCCACCGCCTCGCTAAACCGCTCAGAAAAGTGAACGTGTACTAAAGAAATATCGTCAACGGCAATGTGATATGTAACTAGCCTCAAGGTCAAAGAATCATCAACTGCGGCTTTAACTTCTCCCCGCTTAGTAATAATTTCTTCAGCCGTGTATTTAGCCATAACTGCTTTTAATACTTCTTCAACAGCCGGCTCGATAATGCGAGCCACGACTTCTTTCTCGTCACCTATTTGTTGAAAAATAGCATTGGCTTCTTCTGGGATAATATGCCAGTTGAGCGCTACATCCGTGAAAACATCTTGCAAATCTTTTGAGGAAGCTTCAGCGGAACTTTCCTGTTTTTGTACCCTGACGCTCAACTTTTTTACACTATAAACTGTGGGGACTATTACGTGAAGTCCTTCTCCGAGTACCTGTTCTTGGACTTTACCAAACTGCATCAGCACGCCTCGTTCTCCAGCGTTGACAATGATAAAAAATCTGGATAAAATAGCTAAAAACACTATCAATAGAGCTAGTTGAATAGCTAGGTAAAAATCCTTATTTTTTTTATTGCTTGATTTGAGTGAGTCAACGTTTTTGCTGGATTCTACAACCATATTCCACCCCGATCGCACTTAATTCTCTGCTCAATATTGACTTAATAGATATTCTATTTTCCTGCTATCAACAATTGTTCAAAATCCGCTGATGCCAAAGGAGGACTAAACAAATATCCTTGCATTATATCGCACTTATAGCGCCATAGAAAATCTTTTTCGGCTTCCGTTTCAACTCCTTCGGCAATTACCTCAAGACAGAGACTGTGCGCCATTTCAATAATAGCTTTCACAATCGCTGCATTTGTGCAACCATCGGTTATATTGCTGATAAAACAGCGGTCTATTTTTAAAGTATCGAAGGGGTATTGCGTCAGATAGCTTAAAGAAGAATACCCCGTTCCGAAATCGTCAAGAGATATACAAACTCCCAAATTTTTCAAGTGTTGCAAAGTGGCGATCGCACTTTCGGCATCTTCTACCATCAAACTTTCTGTCAGCTCTAATTCTAAACTGCTCGCTTCCAAACCAGTTTCTGCTAAAATTTGGGCAACTCTGCTGCTGAGATCCGGTTGGTGAAATTGGCGCGGCGACAGATTCACCGCTACCCGCAGCCCCGAAAAACCAGCATTTTGCCAAACTTGCATTTGCTTGCAAGCTGTCTGCAAAACCCACTCACCTAACTCTACAATGAACCCAGTTTCTTCGGCATGGGGAATAAATTCTGCGGGCGAAATCAGCCCTTTTTCTGGATGTACCCAGCGCACTAAAGCTTCTGCGCTCATAATTTTACCAGTCTGGACATTGACCTGCGGCTGATAGTAAACTTGGAATTCTTCTCGTTCCAGTGCGTTGCACAAACGAGTTTTGATCTGCTCTAGTTTGTCGGCAGTCTTTTGGATAAATTCGCTGCTTTGCGATCGCAAAGTATTGTACTGTTCAGCAACAGCTTCTTGTTTTTTCAAGCGGCTCGATATCGCGCCCACAAGTTCAGCTTTACTAAAAGGTTTAGTCAGGTAATCATCTGCCCCCAATTCCATACCTTGCCGCATTTCAGAGCGATCGGCTTTACCGGTGAGAAAAACAAAAGGTACTGTAGCAGTAACAGGATTAGAGCGCAAGGCCATCAGCACCCCATACCCGTCAAGTTCTGGCATCATCACGTCGCAAATAATCACGTCGGGAAGATTTGACACCGCCGCATATAAACCTTGCGATCCATTTTCTGCACCCGTCACGTCGAAACCTTCAGCTTTGAGGAGTTTGAGAATATTCTCCCGAATTACTTGCTCGTCCTCAATCACTAGAATCTTTTTCATACGTCATTCCCTGAAAGCGGTATAATTGATAGGCGTTACTGAACGCGATAAGCGTCCCAATAACTGAGAACGCACAGATCGATGGGCCCAACAGCCGAATATTTTCCGACACAAATAGCAAACACCTGAAAAACGCTAATTTTTCAAGCACAACTAGATTAATGTTTCTCTGCTTAGTCAGTGCCGTCCGTATTATTACGAGGTTAATTAATAATCTCTCAACTAATTCTAGGCGATCGATAGTTAGCAGCGCCTTAAATAACTGCTAAACTAATTGTGCCACCTGAACGATTGTCTGCAAACAATCTCAGCCTATTTATATCAGTTGCCAAAAACCATGCAACTGCAAGCAAGTTCCAAACCCTTGCGGAGTCAGTCTTTCCCCATTCTTCAATGTAAAATCTCAACTTTTAAATCTCAAATGGTATTACCTACTGGATTCCCTGAACCCGCACAGATTGGGGTGATAGAAGTGAAGCAATATCCTCAGTACCGCGCTGTCACCTACACCCACGCGGGCGATTTGCGACAAGCAACTGGCATCGCCTTCAATCCCTTATTTCAACACATCAGCAACAACCAAATTGCGATGACAACGCCAGTAGAAGCGCGCTATACGGAAACTTCCGAGGCAATCGATGCTGTTCCCCAAGCTGAAGTTTCGTTCCTCTATCCCACACCAAATATCGCCCCCAGCAGCGTTAACTCCGCTGTAGAAATCACGGATACTTCGCCGATGACGGTTGTCAGCATTGGCGTGGGCGGGGCCTACACTTGGGAAAGCTACGAAAATAACCTCCAGAAACTCAAAGATTGGCTTCAAGAACATCCTGAATACGAAATAGTCGGGCCGCCGCGCCGTTTTTTTTACAATTCCCCGATGACGCCGGAAGCAACTAAAATCAGCGAGGTACAAATTCCGATCAAGTGCCGCTGACGTGAACAACTAATTCGCGAATGTGACCCCGCTGGCGGTGTTCCCACAGGTAAATTCCCTGCCAAGTTCCTAACAGCAACCTGCCGCGATCGATCGGGATTTGTTCAGAAGTATGAGTCAGCGCAGTGCGAATGTGCGCCGGCATATCGTCTGGGCCTTCGGCATCGTGAATGTAGCGATCGTCCTCCGGTACCAGTTTAGCCAAAAAGTTAGCCAAATCCTTAAGTACATCCGGGTCAGCATTTTCTTGAATCACCAAACTAGCAGAAGTATGGCGCAAAAATAAGCTGCAAAGTCCCGTTTTAATACCTGAATTCGCCACCGCATCTTCTATCTTAGGAGTGATTTTGGACAGAGATTTCCCGGTAGTTTGAATCTTGAGTATCTGTTGATAGTGATTCATTCGATTTTAGATTTTAGATTTTAGATTTTAGATTTTGGATGAGACTGATGCCAAACTCTTCTGTTGGCGGAGGTAGACTTTGTTTGTGTAAGATCGATTTCTAATCGGACTTATGAAAAATAGTCTACAACAGCTTGGGCGATCGCCTCCGTACCATTTTTATCCAATTTATCCGACAAACGCGGCGGATGCAGCGGTTGTCGCAAAAACTCCCAATCCCCCTCAAAAAACTCCGCCGCCGTCACAATTTGATGTTCCGCATAATTTTGAAGCCATTCCAGCAACACCGCAGCTTCTGCAAAACCTTCTCTCATGATAGAAACAACAGGTATTTCCAAGCGAAAAGCTTCCGCAAAAGTGCTGTATCCGGGTTTAGAAACTAAGCGCCCGCAGACAGGCATAATATCAACCGGACGCGGTAAAATCGGGAAAGATTGTGTAAACTCTTCATTTTTGACATAAATCAAATTTGGCAAATCGGGTGCTCCCGCATCAAAAGTAATAAATTGCCAGTCGCTAAATTGCTGTAAATTTTGATAAGGAATTTCCTCTAAACCCAATCCGCCGAACGTCAGCAATACAGTTTTTTCCAGCGGTGTTTCGATGCCGAATGCTTCCCGAACTTTATCGTTACTGTAGCGAGGATTGCCGCCAGTCAAGCCCACATCTTGAATATTTGGGAAAGCTGCCATCGGTTCGTGCAAAGGAAGACGAAAAAGCCGATCGCACATTCCGAAACACTCACCAATCCAATCTGCCATTTCTACAAATTCCCCGCCCCAATCGCGATAGATAAAATCCCACCCAAAATTGCTCATCATCCAGCAAGGAACCCCAGCCGCTGCCGCCATTCGCGTTGCCAAAGGAGGAATATCTGCCAGCACCAAGCCCACCCGATTTTGCTTGATAAAAGTAACTTCGCTGGCAATTAGGGAATTTTGCTTTTTCCGAATTTCCCGCAATTTTTCCAGCGTCGCGTCTTTATCCATATTCAAACTGTCAGCTTGCACCACACCCACATCAAAAGCGCGGGGACGGTGGATAAAGTCGCCACCAATGTAAGATTCTAGCAGCCAGCGAGGTGCTGTTGTTGTGATAATTAGTAAAATATCTGGATTTAATTCTTGAATTTTTGCAGCTACGGACGCAACTCGGACAGCGTGACCGAATCCGTGATTCGTGATGGCAATATATAATGTTGGTCTAGACATTGATAATAGGGAATGGGGAATTAGGAATTAGGAATTGGGCATTGGGCATTGGGCATTGGATGTAGAGACTGGAAGGCAACAAGGCCAAGCTTCAAGCAACGCACAACCAACAATGACACAATTAATAACTAATGACTATCGAATACGCAAGAATTTATCAATCAGACGCGCCCTCAGACCAAACAGGCAATTGATTAATCTTGTCCAGGGTTATATCTACATACTTTTTGCCGTCCGCCGCCAGATTTTCCCCAAAATATCCCTCATCGCCGTCGTGCTTGTGAGGGCCGCTCAAAGCTGCTGCATAGCGGCCTTGCAAACGAGCTTGGTTGAAAGGAGAAGTCGCGTACCAGTACCAGCGACTGGGAAAAACTATGCCGCCAATATCCTCAACTGAATCGCGAGTGCCGCGAAAGTGGAAAATGCGATCGGCTTCTGCAAAACCATTTTCTCCCGAAAACACGCCCCCAACCGAAACAACCGTAATTTCTGCCTTCAGCCATTCTTTAAGATAGCGAGTAGCACCCAAAGCAACTTGTGCTCCGCCGCTAGTGCCAATTAAAATAACTTTCACAGGTTTTTGAGAATTAACTGAAATGGGAGATTGAGCATTCATGCGATCGATAATTGCCTTAGCCAATCCCTGATTATATGCAAAGCCGTAGCGATAATCTAGAGAAATTGCAAATCTCCAGAGATTGCGAATTTTAATTAATATATCTCCCGCAATCGGCCCGCTTTTTGCCTGTTCTGCAAACCGCCAAAAAGGAGCTAGCCAGCGCTCTCCTCCTAAACTTTTGTTAGAAGCTGAATAAGGAAAAACATCGCCCACTGCTACGCACTGCGGGTGACTTTTAACTAAACGCTTGAGAAACAACTCTTCACCTGGGGTTAATTCGTCCCCGGAAAAATCGCCAACTCCCGATAAAAAGATGATATAACAATTGAGTGGCGAAGACTTGCGGGCTTCTAGATTGCCCTTGTTTGAGGGCAGTATCTCCGGCGGATTTTTCTTGATACCAAAAGTTTCAGCACTTTGATTCAGCCACCATATAACAGTTCCCACCGGCGAAAGAATGCCCCAAATTATCAGGATTACACCTGCGATGAGCAACAAATTTAAACTTCCCCCGCGCAGCCATGCAAGTATCCGTAAAATCAATCTTAGCATTTAATAAAATCTGGTAGAATGCCAATTAATTACTTAATTACCTAGAAATACTTCGGTGATTCTGCTGTATTAGAGCTTATTTTGTAAAAGTTGTCAACTATCTTGAGGAGCAGGAGTTCAACGTGAAGGGAGAAGATTCAATTGCAAGTTTGGGGGCAACCCTTTGGAACGCACTTTCATTGAACGGCAATTTTTACGAAAAAACTCCCTACACTCGCAGAACTAAGCGAATAGCTTTAACAATTGTAATTTTAGCTGCGCTGTCCCGCGTGTTGGGCAGTGCTGCGATATTGTTAATCAACCGAACTGAGCCATCAGTATTATTTCTAGGACTTTTGATAGAGGGTTTGGCAGTCGCGGGGGGTTATTATTTTTGGACTTTCACTATCTTTAAAATCGGGGAGTGGCTGAAGCCGGGACACGTAACTTATGGGGAGTTGCTGGTTCCGATCGGCTTTGCCTACGCCCCCCAAGTGCTGAATTTCTTAACGTTGATTCCTTTGCTGGGAGAAGGAATTGAGCGGATATTAGCTGTGTGGAGTTTGCTAGCTGTAATTGTGGCGGTTCGCCAAGGTTTGGATATTAAAACTCGCTGGGCGGTGTTAATTTGTTTGGTGGGTTGGCCATTGATCCAAATTGCGATCGGCTTTGTGGAAGTAATTGAACAGTTGCTTTCACGATGGCTGTGAACTAACCTGACGGTCAACTGGGTACAGTTAGACCGCAGGCTTCTTTTTCCTTTTTTGCAAAGGCTTTTTTGAGTGACGGAGTTTCCCCGCCACTTTTGTAACTCAGACCAATCTTTCTAATAAGTTTAGCTGAATTTTCATCTCGATCCAAAGATTCTCCGCACTGACAGGAATGCCAGCGTTCCGATAATTCTTTCGGGACTTTATTGATACATTTCCAGCAATGTTGAGAAGTTCCTTTCGGGTCAACAAACAAAACGCTTTTACCTAGCTTCCAGGCGACATATTTTAGGACGCTAGCAAATTGCCCGTGAGCAGCATCAAGCATTGATTTATTCAAACCGCTCTTAGCTGACTGACCGTTCGGCAAGTAAACCAAATTACCATCCTCAATATCGGTCTTGGGCTTGGCACGTCTAGTTAGATTTTTGACGCTCAAGTCTTCAACAACTAAAACATCGCATTTACTGAATAGCTCATGTGCTGTTTTGAACTGAAAATCTAATCTAGTTCTAGCTACAAACTGATGGAGTCTGGAAATCTTGCCCTTGATAATCTTCCAAGGTTTAGAACCCTTTACTCTACCAGCTAACTTCGCTTGAAGCCTTGCTAACTTCTGGGCCGACTTCCTCAAGAATCTAGGATTCTCAACTCTTCTGCCATTGGAAAGATAGACGTAATGGGTTATCCCCATATCTATACCAACAGTATTTTCGACCGTCGGTTGAATTTCTGTAACCGTTACGGGAACCGTCTTATCTTCTAGCGTCAAGGAAATATACCACCCATCTGCTTCTCTGATAACACTGCCCGTCTTAACTTTGAACCCTGTTGGTATTGGACGATGGAATACCATCGGCACTTGACCTATCTTTGCTAGGTCAATACAAATCCTGTTTTGCTCGTCCTTAACGATATGTAAATTATCTAGTTGAGGGTATGTGAAGGATTTGTAGTAATGAAGCCCCTTGAATTTGGGCTTACCTCTACGATTACCATTCTTGTCGGGCGTGGTAAAGTTTGAAAAGGAAGTTTCAACTCTGTTAACGACATCTTGTAAGACCTGAGAATCTAACACTTTATAATCAGGAAACAGCTTCTTAGTGTTTTTCAGGTCGGCAAGTTGTATCGTCTGCCACTGTACATATCCGCCTTCAAGGTTCGAGAAAACGTCGCCTTTCCTGGTTAAAGGATTGCCTAATTCATCCTTCTTCCTACCATCCCTAGTCTGCACTCTCGTCAAAGGAATATTTCGATAAATCTCCTCCACAGGGACTATCGAAACAATCAAAGGGCAGGCGTTGACGGGCGTTCTCGTGGCTTCCCACCATCTAAATCTTTCGCTGAGTCGGTAGTTGTACTGCCGACGACAAAGCTCTAGATGAGCCACAATTGTTGTTAGTTGGGCTTTTGTGGGTTTGAGGCGGTATTTATAAGTTAGCTGCATTTTTAAGCTTCCTTTTTTCGACCTTTGGATAGTATAGTTTATGTGTGTCCAAAATGCCATACCAAAAATTACTATTTCAATACTTGGAAGGTACATCAAAAAATCAAGATGCTCCCGAAGATTGATTCATAGTAGCCAAATGTGAACAAACCTGACGGTCAACTGAGTACAGTTAGACCGCAGGCTTCTTTTTCCTTTTTTTTCTCATGCTTTTTATAGTGAGGTAGTTCCACCCCCACTTGCTAATTTAGTATCAGAGTATTTCCCGATCATCTTGGGGTATAAAAGAATAATTGTCGGTTTCGGTACCGAAACCCGACGAGCCTTTCATCCCAAGGAGTAATTTATTCGGGGTACGGGGCGCAGCGCTCAGATGCGTCCCCTTTGAATATACCGAGGGACTTCCCGGCTGGTAGTTAATTTACACTGCCATTTGTCGATCGTACTGCGAGACGGCAACCACACCTATAGTATTCGGGTCTCCCCACTGTCCCTACCCCTTTAGCAAGATACATTGTTATAGAAGGAAATACACAAAAATTTACATCTATAATTTGTGTAGTGTTCCAAATCGCTCCTCACCAGCAGCGATACAGCCCTCGCCAAGACAGTAGGATAGAAAAAATATGTTTGAACGCTTTACAGAACAAGCCATTAAAGCAATCATGCTAGCCCAAGAGGAAGCGCGACGCCTCGGTCACAATTTTGTAGGCACCGAGCAAATTCTTCTGGGACTCGTCGGCGAAGGCACTGGCATCGCTGCAAAAGTATTACTGGATATGGGCCTCAACTTGAAAGAGGCGCGCAATGAAATCGAAAATATCATCGGCAGAGGTTCTGGGTTCCTCCCGCCAGAAATTCCTTTTACGCCCCGCGTTAAGCGCATTTTTGAGACGGCCCTGAACGAAGCGCGGCAGTTAGGCCACAATTACATCGGCACCGAGCACATCCTGCTGGGGCTGATTCAGGACGATGAAGGGGTGGCGGCGAAGGTGCTGCAAAACTTGGGGATCGATCGCCAGAGAGTCCGCACGCAGGTAATTCGTGCCGTGGGAGAAGTCGCGGCGGTACCCGGAGGCAGGGGAGATAGCGGCGATCGCAAAATCCCGACTTTAGAAGAATTCGGCACAAACCTGACCAAGTTAGCCGCAGCCGGCAAACTCGACCCCGTAGTGGGCCGCGAAAATGAAATCGAGCGCGTGATCCAAGTGCTCGGCCGCCGCACGAAGAACAATCCAGTGTTAGTAGGCGAACCGGGAGTCGGCAAAACAGCCCTCGCCGAAGGCCTAGCCCAGCGAATTGTTAACAGAAACGTCCCGGAAATTTTAGAAGACAAACAAGTAATCAGCCTCGATATGGGTTCGCTGATTGCTGGTACAAAGTTCCGAGGCGAATTTGAAGAACGGCTGACGAAAATCATGGCCGAAATTCGCGCTGCAGGCAACATCATTCTGGTAATCGATGAAATTCACACCTTAGTCGGTGCAGGCGCAATTCAAGGTAGCATGGACGCCTCCAATATGCTCAAACCCGCCCTTGCTAGAGGCGAATTGCAGTGTGTCGGCGCCACTACCTTGGACGAATATCGCAAACACATCGAGCGCGACGCTGCCTTAGAACGGCGCTTCCAACCGATAAAAGTCGGTGAACCGAGCGTGGCTGAAACAATAGAAATATTGTACGGGTTGCGATCGGCTTACGAACAGCATCACAGACTGACAATTTCCGACGCAGCTTTAGAAGCAGCGGCCACACTGTCAGACAGGTACATTAACGATCGGTTTTTGCCAGACAAGGCGATCGACTTAATTGACGAAGCAGGTTCCCGCGTCCGCGTGATGAATTCGCAAACCCCGCCCGAAGTTAAAGAGCTCAAAAAGCAACTGCCCGCAGTAACAAAAGAAAAAGATGCAGCAGTGCGCGAGCAAGACTTCGACAAAGCTGGAAAATTGCGCGATCGCGAATTAGAAATAGAAGCCGAAATCGCCGAAGCTACGATCAACAAAAGCCAACTCAAAACTTCTCCCATTGTCACCGAAGAAGACATCGCCCACATCGTGGCTAATTGGACGGGAGTACCAGTCAGCAAGCTGACAGAATCCGAATCGGAATTGCTGCTGCACATGGAAGACACGCTGCACCAGCGCTTGATCGGTCAAGAAGAAGCTGTCAGCGCAGTTTCTAGGGCTATCCGTCGCGCGCGGGTAGGCTTGAAAAATCCGAATCGCCCGATCGCCAGTTTCATCTTTTCCGGGCCCACAGGCGTCGGCAAAACCGAACTTACAAAAGCCCTAGCAACATATTTCTTCGGTTCCGAAGAAGCCATGATTCGGTTAGATATGTCCGAATTCATGGAACGCCACACGGTTTCCAAACTCATCGGTTCGCCTCCGGGTTACGTTGGCTACGACGAAGGTGGCCAACTAACAGAAGCAGTCCGGCGCCGTCCTTACACAGTCATCTTGTTCGACGAAATCGAAAAAGCTCACCCAGATGTCTTCAACATGATGCTGCAAATCTTAGAAGACGGCCGCTTAACTGATGCTAAAGGTCGGACAGTAGACTTTAAGAATACACTGCTGATCATGACATCAAACATCGGTTCGCGAGTAATTGAAAAAGGCGGCGGCGGCCTCGGTTTCGAGTTTGCTGACAGTGCAGCAGACGTTCAGTACAACCGCGTTCGCAGCTTGGTAAACGAAGAACTGAAACAGTTTTTCCGTCCCGAATTTATCAACCGCTTGGATGAGATTATCGTCTTCCGCCAGTTGAACAGGGAAGAAGTGAAGCAGATTGCGGACATTATGTTGCAGCAAGTCTTCAGCCGCTTAACCGAACAGGGTATTACTTTGTCGGTGACAGACCGGTTCAAGGACTTGTTAGTTACAGAAGGCTACAATCCCAGCTACGGTGCTCGACCTTTGCGCCGCGCAATCATGCGGTTGTTGGAAGATGTACTGGCTGAGGAAATGCTGTCTGGGAAGCTAAAAGACGGCCAAAAGGCGATCGTTGATGTGGATGAAAACGGTCAGGTTAAGATAGTGCCCGATGGCCCATCTGAGCCGAAATTGCCCGAATTCGCATTAAGCCATTAATCGGCTCTAACAACGGATAAATACATTTAATTAAAAACCCGGTTTCTCGGAGAAACCGGGTTTTTAATTAAATGAAACCAGTTGAAAAAAAGCAACTTTAGGCAAGCTCCAAATCCTTATATAATCAGTCATATCAAATTCGGTAGCATCGGACATTATTCCTCTCTGTATTCTCTCCCTCTGCGTTCTCTGCGCCCTCTGCGGTTAAATCATTCCGATACAACCGGAAACGATATGATTCCCAATTCTAAAATCTAAAATCTAAAATCTAAAATCTAAAATGGTATGAGTTATGACTCTATTATCCCAACACATTATCTACAGCAATTTCTATGTCTGGAAAAGCTAGAATAGATAAAACCTGACCCCGCTGAAATCTTTGAATATTTTGATATCCCGAAGGAGAAGGTTCGCGATAAACTACTACACATTGCTCGTTAATATCTACCAGCCAAACTTCTACAATATTGTCTTCCGCATAAAGAGGAATTTTGATATTTCTGTCAGTTTCAGCGGTTGCATCCGCTACTTCCACAATTAGTAAAATATCCTCAGACTGAGGATGTCCCGATTCGTAAAAATCATCGCGCCGCCGCAGTAAAGAAATATCCGGTTCAGGTTCCGAGCGATCGTCCAATTCTACCGGATCTTGAACTCCAATGGTTACTCTCGATAATAAACGGATATAGAATAACTCTGTCAGACGCTTGACATGAGATGTATGCCTTCTACCAACGGCGGCCATTTGAACGATTTCTCCTCGAATCAATTCAACTTTATCATCTTTTGTCAAGATGCCAGATTCAATCATCTGATGATATTCTTTTACTGTGAACAGGCGCTTCATAAACTGAGTTGTCATAATTTATTTATTTGGCGCTCCTTTTAGTTGCCCTTTTTCTGTTTCATCGCCTTTGCTGCTTTCACAATCTCAAATCGCGGCGCAAAAAAAGGAATTTTTACCTATTGATCTTAGTTTGCTTTTAAGGTATATTTTAGATAATGGGAGTAGTAACTTAAATTTTAAAATTGCCACTATTCCCATTATTAAATAATACATTGTCAAGCTAACAGTGTCAAGCTTTTTACCAAAAAAAAAAAAGGCGATTTTTCAAAACTTCATCAACAAATAATCATAGGGTTAGGGTTTTGGTAAACCCACCCTAACCACCCAACAAAAGTTGATTAAGGGAAAATTTAATCCCACGATTGCAATTGTACAACCCAATGCTGCACGACAGCGGAAATGCGATCGCGCCGCGTTTCAAAAGTAGCAGCAATCCAGATAAACACAATCCCAAAAGCCAAACCAATCGCCCATTTAATCAGCGGATAATCGAATATCAGAACCACCAACTGATAGAAAACATTGATTAAAAATACAGCCGTTCCCACAAACAAAAACGCCCGAACTCGCAGCGCCAAACCTGCGGCAATAGCCGCCAAACTAAAAGCCCCCGCAACTAAACCGTGGCTTTGCTGAGTCAAAAGAGGCATCCCGCAAATCAGCGCAGTTGCAAGCATTCGCAGATTGTGGCGCAGCGGTTTTTGTGCGGGTAATTTGAGAGTACGATTCCCTACGGGATAGCTACGCTTCACGAACTGAGTAATGTAAAGTAAAGAAAGTCCTAAAGGAGTAACATAAAACTCTGGCTGAGTCAATCCTATTTGCCAGAACCACCGCAGAATTATCCAGTCAATTATCGCCACACTCACATAGGTAAAACGGACTTCCTCCTTTTCCCAAGCTAGGAAAAAATAGAAGGTAGCAGCTATCAGCAAGCTAATCGGATAAAACTTAGCCGGACTTTCCAAAATAGTCACTATTGGAATCAGCGAAGCAATTACCTGCCAAGGTTTTTTTGACCAACCCCAGTTGTCCCAAGGCAAAATGTAAATGAAATAGGCAAATAGAGAAGCGAGGGCAACTTTCCAAGGCCCCAGCGGCCCGGAAATATACTTAACTAAAGGCGTATTGATCCAATAAAGCCGGATGCCAAAGGCTTCTAGCCAGCCCAAGTAAATCCAAATTTCTGCCCATTGGCGATCGAGATTATTTCGCCCTTGCAAGAAAGCATATTGAACTAATAAAGCACCAGTGACTAATCCTAAATTGAGGCCGGATTTAATATCATTCACAGAAGCCCAAATCAGCAGCAAACTGCTCAAAACCCAGTGCAGGTGAGCAAATATTTTTAACTCTGCGTTAGTTAAATGTAAATAATTGCTGAGCCAAGGAGATAAAATGCGATAGATATATGTTAAACTTGTGCCGAGAGTAGCGAGGACAATTAAGCCATCTCCAAAAGCTCCTCCTGGTGTTTGAAAAAGTTGATAGAGTAGCGACTCGTAAGCAGCAACCGACACGCCAATTAATCCCAAATAAACCAAAGGTTTGAATTCGGGCTCACGCCTACCAATGCCGATCGCAATTAAAGACGCCCCCAACACAGTTAAACCAGTCCAATTCGCAAAAGTGTGCGATCGGAAAGTTAAACCCAATACCCCGTAAACCAAAGGTATAAAATGAATGCTAGGTAAAATTGTTGGATCGCGGTGGCGGCGCCGCCACACATCGCCCAATAATTGCGTAGACAACCCGAGAGCGATATTAGCAACTGCTAAATTAATCGTAGTGCGATCGGCAAAACTTAAACCCACTGCTGTCAACAACTCCAAACTCCAAGCCAAAGCATAAATTGCCCAAGGGGAAAGTTGGCGTAAATTTCGGAAAATTATCGCAGCCATTATCACCAAAATGGCAGCCAAAACTTCAGCCGAGGGCGGGAAACTCAAGCTACTGGCTGCGTAGAGTTCAAAGGAATAAAAAGTAATAGTTGTTAAAAGTAAGCCGGTGAGTAAGATTGCCCACCCATCTACAGCTCGATCGTAAATTTGAGCTAATTGAGAAGGCTCAGGTAAACGGCTGGAAAAACGAACAATCATGCTGCGAACCAACCACAGAGACAAAAGAGCGATCGCCCCGGCAATTCCCCAATCCCAACCCGAAACAAAACCTAATTCATAAATCACCGCAGCTACGAAACTCAAGCCAAATCCAACTCCAATCGCCGCCGCTGGTATCTCGACTAAATAGTAAGTATTGACCAACATTAATCCGGCGGCAACCCCCAAACCAATTAACCGATATCCCGGAAAACTAAAAATTAGAAATTGTGCAAATATTAGGGCGATCTTACTAAAGGTACTGGCAACTCGTTTGTGAGGAACCTCAGTATATTTAGCAACAGCAGTCAAAGCCAAAGGAGTCGCCAGCCAGAGCAAACTCCACTGAGGGCGATGAGTGGCAGTACCCACAATCAAATAATTTTGCAACAAGACAAAGCTGACCCCTGCTAATACTAAGCCCAAATACCACGAATTTTGAAACCATGCAGGATGGCAGCGAAAAAATGCAGAGTTTTCTCGGAAATTTGCCGCTTTCATTCCCACAAAAAATACCCATTCACTCGCCATGAATATTAATAATATTGCAGACCAAATATTGGGTGTCAGGTTTGGGAAGAATAAGTCAATTGCAGATGCGATCGCGCCTAAACCCATAATGTGAGTTATGGGAACCAAAATTGCCGGATTTCCCGGTTTTTCAGCCGCAGAATCCGGCCTCGCAACTCGCCGGGAATTATCGGGAATTACGTATTTCCAAGCGATCCAACCTAAAATTAAAGTAGAGAATAATAAATTGAGCGATCGCCAAAACGGATTGACAAAACTAATAACAGTTAAAACGCTCCCCAAACCGAGAGCAACCTTTTCCCCAAAACTGGCTAGTTGAAACTTTCGCTTGCGGTAGAGCCACTGCGCCGCAGTTACCATTAAAATTAAATAAGGCAACAGCAGAACACCCCAAAAACCCCAAGGAGTTTCCTGAGAGTTGGTAAGCTGAGTTAAAAATGCCACAACTTGTGTTTTAATCCCTAAAGGAAGCAGTCGCCAAAACAGCCAAATACTCTGAAGTCCCACCGCCTCCAGTATTAGCAAATCAAACTCTTGCCAAAACCGCACTAAACGGTTATAAAAAAACCAAACAGCCAATCCGCTAACGGCGATCGCCTGTAGCGGAATGTCGCGAAAACAAACCAGGTAGCCCAAACCCAACAAACCCATTCCCGCTAATTGCCAGTGAAAAAAGTTGCTGGGATTTGGCGGGTCGGATATATTGTTTTCAATAGTCCCAGAGGCGAGGGGGTGCTGCCAATCTAGCCATCCTAAAAGCACGCCACAAATCGCCAAAGCTAAACCCATTTCAGCGATATTTACATCCTTGACAAATATCGCTCGACCCAGTAAAATTCCTAACGAATAAGCTACTAAAGCTGCTTTTTTGTAAGTCAGAAAATCTCTGCTAAAACTGAAACCAGCGGGGAATGTTTCAGTATTTCCCCCACCTTGGATAGATTGCAATCGTTGTTGCTGAACTTGATAAACTGTAGTAGCAGCAGTTCCCACTGTACCCAAATAAACAGCAGCGAGGGAAAAGCCTGCAAATGCCCACCAAGAGTGCAAATAACTCAATCCCAAGTGATTTAGGGCGATCGATCGAGTGATGTTTTTTCCTGAACCGCTTTGATATTGATATTTGATAATCCGGGCAGTTATCCAAGTCAAAATAAGTGCCGCTGCGATTGCTACCGCCCAATCCCAAGGATACCGCCACAATCCAAAAGTATCCATTGCCCAAAAATTGATCGGCACTAGCAACAGCGTCACTTCTTGCAAAGTTTGAGCAGTCAAGTGCAAATTCTGCTGTCTGTTTGCCCAACTGCTAATCGCCCAAAAGGTTAAAGTATAAGCTAATAAAACTCCATATTGTCCGGCGGCAGGAAATCTTTCCCACTGACTGGCAGCTAAGACTCCAGAGGAGACAACTACCATGAACACTCCTAAAAACAACAGCCACATCACGCTAATTTCTGCCATTAGCGAGTGCAAAATTTGAGCGATAAAATTAGGGGTTTGAGTAGTTTCTGTGGGTCTAGCAACGCTTTCACGGCTGCTAGGTACTGCTTTTTGTGTTGATAAGGCAGGTACTTTTGGATCGGCAATAGGAGCTCGCGGGTTCTCAATTTCAGAAAAATCTACAGCGGGATCTCTGAGTGGGCAGACTAAATACTGTCGGCACAATTCCTCAACTTCAGCGGGCGAAAGTAAACCTAGCCGCAGCCACGCATCTAAACCTGTCAACAACTCAGGATGCGACGCTAAGATGCTCAATTCAATTTTGCTCGATCGATCTTTGGGAGACGACATTGGCTTAAACTTGTACTAAGTACCTTCAAGCTATAGCCTAGATTAATGTCGAGC
This sequence comes from Microcoleus sp. D3_18_C2, assembly GCF_036702395.1. Taxonomy (NCBI): domain Bacteria; kingdom Bacillati; phylum Cyanobacteriota; class Cyanophyceae; order Oscillatoriales; family Microcoleaceae; genus Microcoleus; species Microcoleus sp. D3_18_C2. The sequence goes on from NZ_JAUBTG010000008.1 coordinate 71,330, forward strand.
GAACATGGCAACATTCCGCCATCGAAATTGGCACAATAAGTATTTATTACTAAAGACCTGTCGCAGCCAGTGTCAATCGATTTTAGATTTTAGATTTTAGATTTTAGATTGACTTGCGCGAGATAAAGGCGGGGGCTTGAGGATTTTAGATTTTAGATTTTGGATTGATTCCACGGATAAATCCGGGGGCTTGTACTATCAAGAAATTCTTGGTCAACCGCTGAAAAAATCCCGCTGATGAGCCTAAACCAGCGTACATCAGCGGTGAAAAACTCCAAATTAGGACACAGCAGCGGTTTCCTTACCGACATATTTCAGCAAAGTGTCCACACTAGCATTGTGGTCTATGAAAGAAAACAAATGTTTGAAGAGGAGTTTTCCATCTGCAGCCAAAACAAACTGAGCGGGCAAAGGAGCACCTAAAGCCTGACCGACTTGATAAGCCCGAAAAACTTGACAGCCCGGATCGGAAAGCAGAGGCATTTTCAAGCCTAAATCTCTAACCACAATTTGGCTTTGGCGATCGTCGGTACTGGCAACCATCAATAATTCTATATTGCGATCGGCAAATTTTTCCCAGTTTTCATTCAAAGCTTTAATGTGAGGAAAACAGAAAGGGCAATATTGCTTTTCTGTAAAAATCCGCGTAAAAGCCAGAACCACCGGTCTATCGCCCCGATAATTCGACAGCCGCACTAATTTGCCATTATTAATATCCGGCAATTCAAAATCTGGCGTCATCTGTCCCAGCTTCAGAACATTACTCGCCGGAACAGGCAATAAATTTTGGAAAAACCGCTCATTTAACAAGCCGCTAAAATTAGTAGAAGTCAGCATATTTCCTAATTGGGTAATTGCTAATTGCTAATTTAAAAATCCGGTTAAACTGAGATATTGCAGCATTCTCAATTAGCCGTAGGGGCGGGTTCGCCAACAGCCTTAAAGCTTGCAAATAGGTTCTATAAACCCGCCCGACCCCACGAAAAATCCTCTTATTGATATTGCTGCAAGATGTCAGGTTAAAGGAATACCTCTGCGGGTAGGGACACGACACTGCCGTGTCCCTACCAATATAATCTGCTTAAACCGCAGCAAAGAATACCTTAGACTTGACAGGATCGGGAGTCATGGTCTTGTCACCGGGCTGCCAGCCGGCGGGACAAACTTCATCGGGATGAGACTGGACGTGTTGGATAGCTTGCAGAGTACGGAGAGTTTCGTCCACGTTGCGGCCGAAGGCAAGATTGTTGATAGTAGAGTGTTGGATGATGCCTTCTTTGTCGATGATGAACAGACCTCTGAGGGCAATGCCTGCTTCTGGGTCGAGGACGTTGTAGGCCGAACTAATTGTTTTTTTGAGGTCAGCAACTAAGGGATAGTTGAGGTCGCCAACACCGCCAGATTTACGGTCTGTTTGTATCCAAGCGAGGTGAGAGAATTCACTGTCCACGGATACGCCGAGGATTTCGGTATCGATTTTCTTGAAGTCCTCGAAGCGATCGCTAAATGCTGTAATCTCAGTCGGGCACACAAAGGTGAAGTCCAAGGGGTAGAAGAACAGGACTACATACTTTTTGCCTTTATAGTCGGACAGTTTCACTGTCTTGAATTCCTGATCCACTACGGCTGTTGCTGCGAAGTCGGGTGCAGCTTGACCAACCCGGAGGCATTCACTGGTCATAGATTTTGTTTCCTTTTTTACGAACTGTTACAAATATATCATACTCATAACGACTACAAGTATCTTCTCGATCGATCAAAAAAATACGCTCTCAAATTTGAGAGCGCAGTTTTTTTGATTAAATAATGGCTCAGGCGGGATTTGAACCTGCGACCTTGGGCTTATGAGTCCCCTGCGCTAACCACTGCGCCACTGAGCCAAATCTACTTCACGATTTACTATCGTAGCACGGTAGGGCTAGCTATGTCTGCTTTTGAAACAACACTATTTCTAATGACTTCTAGTAAAAGTTATGAGTTTTGGTAATCATTCAAAACCCATAACTTTCGACCAGTCGTTACCGAGAAGCGCTGGACGCATCGTCGGGCAGTAAAGCCATTGGGTTGATAGCACCCTGTCCGGCGGGATGAATTTCAAAGTGCAAGTGCGGCCCGGTACTAAAGCCGGTACTCCCCATTTCTGAAATCTGTTCCCCTTGAGCGACTCTCTGACCCTTTTGCACCAAAATCCGGCTGTTGTGGGCATAGATAGTCTCAGTGCCGTCAGGATGGGTAATTTCCACCAGATACCCGTAGCCGCCGTCGTTCCACTGAGCATAGGTAACCACCCCGTCTGATGCTGCCACAATTGGCGTGCCGATCGGCCCTGCAATATCAATTCCCCTGTGCATCCGTCCCCACCGCCAGCCGTAGCCAGAAGTCAGAACGCCCTTAGACGGCCAAATAAACCGGCTAGCAGACTGTTGTTTGCCGTTAGGCAGATAAGTGTCAGGGCTCGACAGCGGAGGCAGTTCTGGAGAAACCATGCGTCCCAAAGACGGGTTGCTTAGGGGGTCGTAAGCCTCAGATCCCAAAGGAGCAGTTGCCACGACCGGCTGATCCTGAGTGCTTTTTGGCGTCAGGTTGATCGGTTGCAGTTCCGCTGCGCGAGCGGGGTCTAAACGCTCTTGCTGCTGCTTCTGAACCTGCTCAGACCAAGCTCTTGATGGCGGTCTGCTGATTTCATTCTGCACCGCCTCAGTATAGTCGGGGGTGTAGAGATATGGATTGACACTTGGCATATCCTCAGACTGGTTGACCGAGGGCCCGTCATTTGGAGCCAGGGACACCGCATTGGCGCCGATCGAATTGCGCGAGGCACGATATTCCTCTCGCAGTCTGACAACTTCTGCCCTCAAGCGTTCGGAATAAGGGTTGAGAGCTTCTGCGGTAGTCCGAGCCTCCGAATTCGATTCTGGTAAAGCGCTAGTTGGATCGGCATTTGAACCCTGGGCGCTAGTATTTGGCACGAACCCGATCGGCTGCGGGTATTCTCCCGTAGCGATGGCGGTAGCAGTTGCACTGGCTGGCGAGGGCAGGGAACTGGTGTCAACAGCACCTGTAAATGTTGGTTCCCCTTGAAGATCCAGCTTCCGTGGATCGCTAATGGTTTGGGAAACTTGAGTCAGCGAAATGCTGTTAATTTGGGGAACCATCGGCGCTGAAATATTGTTCAGACCTTCCAGGTTCTCCAGGGGAGAGACAAGAGGCACTGTGGCCGCCGGTGCTGCAACGCCAGCACCGACTATTTCCGAAGTAGACGAACTGGGGTTCAAAGATGCGGGAACCGAATTCGCCGCCCAGACAGATGTAGAGTTGGAGGCAGAATAAGAGGCTGCCGCCTGCACCCCTGGATTTTTAAACCCAACTTGGGGTATTTTGAGCCGTTGATTGACATTCAGCAAGTTGGGGTTGCCGAGCTTGTTGACGGAGATCAGATCTTTGGGCGATACGCCGTGACCTTTGGCGATCGCATCTACTGTATCTCCCGGACGCACGCTGTAGAGAACCTCAGCCGGCGCGGCGGTACTTCCTGCAGGGGGGACTAGCACAGCCGTGGGCAAACTGGGTGTTGCTAAAGACTGTTCAATTGACTCGAATGCTCGATCGGGCGATGCTGCTTGACCTCCCCCGGAATTGGGAATTACAGGTGTGGCATCGAGGTCAGGAATAGTTGTCCCAGTTGCATATTCGGGGGAGGTCAGCGTCGGTGCTGACTCGGGCAAAAATGCCGCAGATGTAGATAAATTTGCTCCCCCCTCCGACCCGAACATCGTTCGACCCGATTCTGTGGTGCGGTTTTCCTGTTTCTTCAAACTGTCGATCGCCCCGTCTGCATTCGGGATCTCGATCGAACTTTGTTCCGGTACCGTCGTGACCAGCGGGGTCGCTGCGGTTGATGGCAGCCCTGTCATGGCTGCACTATCCAATGGCTCGGAGCCAGTCAGATTTAACTCTTGTTCTGGATTGACCGTCGCTGCGATATCTAGCGAAGCCGATGTGCTATAGCCGGCGTTCTGTTGTGGTGTGGCTTCCGTCGCAGTCGGAATTCTGAGCTGTTGGCCAACTTGGAGTATGGTATCGGGTTGGATCTCGTTGGCAGTTGCTAGTACCAACGGTTCAACTTGATAATCCCGAGAAAGCTCCCAAAGGCTTTGCCCTTCCTGCACCTTAACCGTCACCGACTCAGAAGGTGTTCCGGGCTGTTGGGCCCTGGAACCGTCAACTTGTGCGGACGTAGCCGGCCCGTTGGCCGATACTGGCTGTACAGCGGTGGATTCTGATGTCGGTGCGAGTTCAGACGCGCGAGCGCTGTCTCCATTTCTCGGTAGCAGGATGCCAGAAGCACCTACCGATATTGCCAGCCCGATCGTGGCGAGAGAGCGAACTCTGCCTGTGCTGAGCGTTGTCTGTTTGGATGGTTCCGCAGAACCCTCTCTGTCGATTTCACTAGCCTGAACAGGCTTAATTTGGGGATATGTTCGTTTCAAAAAAACGACCTCCTACTGAGAAGCGCTAACTGTCCTTGGAAACACTCAAGGGGATCGCATGAAGCTGAGTTTAAATCAACAAGCAAAAATATTCTGATTGTTGACAGCTATCATGCTTAGGCCAGATTACCTTGCTTTTTTAATTTAGACAAGCTCAAACCGTCAGAAATTTTAAAATTCTCGGTCAAACCTGCTGCAATTAACCCCACAAGCCTTACACCGCAATAGCTGGAACGAATAGATAAAATCTTCGTTCCCGCACAGGCTCTGAACTCTTACCTATTATCTGACTTTAGGCTAATTTCCGGACAGCCTACAACCGTATATTTACTAGATATAGTGTTCAGACCCAAGCTGGTACTCGCTCGCGCCCTAAATCGCTAAAATCCTCTGTTTTTGTTGCTGAATCATCTTGGGAGTAATTTGGTGTTGCTGATAACAATCTGTTTTTGAATGAATAAAATATATTAATGTCGGCTATCGAGATTTTCACCCCTTTGATACAAATTTCTTATATGAAAATGGAGACTTGGCAGCCTCCACCAGCTATTAAATATCTATATATTTATGTGTTGATAATGATTTATCCCAGCTCCCCCAACTGTCGTTTAGCCTCAAATAAACCTACAGCGGCACTGACGGAGAGGTTCAAACTCCTGACTCCAGGCTGGCTCATCGGAATGAAAACTGTGGCGTCGCAGGCATCCAAGACGTATTGGGGAATGCCTACAGTTTCCGAGCCAAACATCAGCCAGTCGCTGGGCTGAAATTGGAATTGCGCGTAATTGTATCGCCCGCCAGTGCTGAATCCGATCGAGCGTCCCCCCCGCTGCTCCCGATAGGCCAAAAAAGCCGCTAAGTCTTCGTGGCACTGGAGGTTGACGTAGGGCCAGTAATCTAAGCCGGCCCGTTTCAGGTAGCGATCGCTAATTTCAAACCCCAGCGGGCCGACTAAATGCAGTTCCGTGCCTGTGGCAGCGCAAGTGCGGGCGATATTGCCAGTATTCGGGGGGATTTGCGGGTGAATCAAGACAAGTTGGGGCATGAAGCTAATTAAAAGCGAAAAATACAGCTATTGGGAAATTTATAAAACTACCCACAGGTAGATATACCTTATAGCTTTTATTTATAACCTTTGTCGAGATCCATTGATTAAATATTCTGATTGGTTTTTGGGAGGTGCTCTGCAACTTTTGACAATTCCCGCATCCAGGATACCCGCCACGTGATTCATTCCAAAAGCAGACTCAGGACCGGTGAAATAAAAAACCTGTATCCGATGAAACTTGCCGAACGTATTTATCTCGCGCAAGTCAATCTAAAATCTAAAATCTCAAATCTAAAATCGATTGACCGGGAGGTTCGGGCTATTTGTATTCGCTGAGTACGCATAGCCAGGGGGCTAGTGAAAGCCCCCGTTATCATAACGGCGGGTACTTCAGGCAACTAACTGGGCGCACAAGTTGTCTTCTAGCTCCAATTCTTGGTGAGCCATGCCATCAATCCCTTGCAGAATAATACTGCGGGTGTCCGAACCTCCCTCGTGCAGTTTCAACCACTGCTGGGCCGTGTTGCCTTCCCGGAGAATCTTTTTGAGTGGCGAGAGAAAGCAACTAAAGCCGCGTTTTTTGGCTATAGGCCAGACTTCTCGGTAAATTTCCTCAATCCAATCTCGTGCCAGAATAGTTCTGCCGTCTTGCCAGTGGGTAAGTTCGGCATCCAAACTTTGCTCGGATGCAGCAATTTCGTTGGCGTCTGTGAGGGCAACTAAGTCTTGGTTGCGCGTGGCCTCCGGTAAGGTGCTGAGTTCTAAGGGGTCTAAGCTGGGGTCTTCCATCATCTGCCAAATGCGAGCTTCTAGTAAGGCAGTGATGGCTAACAAAGCCAGAGGATTGACTTCGAGGTCGCAAATTCTCAGTTCGAGGCGGTTGAGACAGTAGGGGCGACGATCGCCATTGGGTCGCACTGCAGACCACAAATGGCGGACGTTTTGCATAGTACCGAGTTCTAGCTGTTCTTCAGTCCACTGGATGTAATGTCTGTGACTTTCAAACAGGGGGACGATGGCGGGAGTTTTGGGAAACAAACCCCACCGAGTCGAATGATAGCCCGTCACTTCGCCGTCGAGGAAGGGGGAAGAGGCGCTCAAGGCAAGGTACAGTGGTGCTTCGACGCGGGCGAGGCGGATGGCGCGCATCAGCATTTCTGGTTGGGAGATGCCGATGTTGATGTGAATGCTGGCGGTGACGACTTTGGTGCCGTAGGTTTGCTCGATGTAGGTGTGGTAGGGGTTGTTGGGATCGGAGCGGTAAAATCGATCGCTCCCTCCGAGAGACAAGGTACTTCCCGGCAGCAAGGTATAGTCGCCCAATTGTTTTAAATACTCGCGCAGCCGAACTCGTGGCTTGACTAAGGCGCACAGCAGGCGATCGTAGCTGCACAGCGGGGCGGTCGTGTACTCCACATTGCGGCTATCAGGCTCCCGGACAAATCCCTCTAGATCGGCGACTATGCGATCAGAGAGACCGACAACCTCACCTTCGGGAGTGCCGGTATACATTTCTACTTCAAAGCCTTTTGATAGCAGCACGTTTATTCCTCAGCTAAGTTGAGTGCTAGTTTCTAGTATCCCAAAAATTGACCTGTTCATACTATCTCCCACGAGGCAGAGTTGAAATTTTTCGCCACTGGCACTGAAACGCCGTTTTTCGGCGCCAGCTTGTTTAAGCGTTTGTTTCCTAGTTGGAGGGCTGCCACGACAAATACTGCCATGACTACCGAGTTTCCGAGGCGGTTTTAGACTCAGAAAGGCTGTTTGTTCGATCGCGCTTGTGTTTGATTCGGTATTGGGGACGATCGAACTTATGGTGAATAGAACCCACTCCTGCCTCAGTTCGACATCTGTTTTCTGCCTTGAGGGGGATAGCCGCAGATATATATTGGGTGCGATTCTAAAAGAGAGCTCTGCAATATTTTTGAGCTATAATATTAACCCCTAAAAATCCCTGTGAAAGAGCAAGACAGAACTCCTCCCAATTTTTGGAATATGCTAAGCAATTTAGCCTTAGTCCGGTTTTTGCTTTTATTTGCTTCTGGTTGGGCTGGACTGCAACTTTTAGCTTACTTTGAAACAGCAGTCGCGGTTTTCACCATTGCTGCACTCGTGGCTTTTTTGCTCAACTATCCGGTGCGAACTCTCCAGAGATTTTTACCGCGAAGTTTAGCTGTCGCCTTCGTTGTCTTGCTCACCATTTTAGTTTTTGGCGGTCTCACCGTCACTGTAGGCGTCACTCTTTTATCTCAAGGACAGCAATTAATTGACAGCCTGACTGAATTTGTGAATGCTCTGGCGCCTCTGTCCGAGCGCCTCGAAGCATTCCTGCGGGCGAGAAACCTGCAAGTTAACCTGCGAGTTATTGAGGAACAACTGCGAAATCAAGCTTTATCTGGAGTTGTTTGGAGTATTGCTTTCTTACAAGTATTTTTAACCAATTTATTAAATTTAATATTAATTATGGTGGTAGCTTCTTTCATGTTACTTGATGGAGAGAGGCTGTGGCTGTTAGTTCTCAAGTTTATACCTCGACACCTGCACAGGCGTTTAAGTATAACAATAGAGAAAAACTTTTTAGGATTTTTTCAGGCACAAATTCTGTTAATGTTATTTTTGACAACAGCTAGTTTTGGAATTTTCCTACTGTTAGATGTGAGATTTCCTTTAATTTTAGCATTTATTATCGGATTGTTTGATTTAGTTCCAGGGATTGGAGCCACGCTGGGGATTAGCTTAGTTTGTTTTATTGTATTGTCTCAAAATGTGTGGCTAGCTTTAAAAGTATTGGCAGCTTGCATTGTTTTGCAGCAAATTCAAGACAACTTTATTCATCCCAGACTGATGCAAAATTCCCTTAACCTCAATCCGGTAGTGGTATTTTTTGCACTGTTAGTGGGGGCAAGATCAGCAGGACTTTTAGGCATATTTCTAGCAATTCCGCTAGCGGGAGTGATAGTTAGCTGGTTTGACATTGAAGAAATGCAAGCGGAAGGTTAATGGATACAGCCATCCTATTTTATAAAATCAGGCTGCAACATCCGATTTTAACCGGCCGACTAGAAGTCCCATGCTTCAAAAACTCTCCTGTGCCCAAAGCGCCAATAAAAGTAAATAGAAAACAGCAACTTAGGATACACCTTACTGCGTACAGTTAATGAATAAATTGCAAGTCAGTAGGAAATCTTTCTTCTTCTGGTTCTGGATCATAAATGTAATCGCAGTCAAAACGCAGAGCTTGAGAGTGGCGACTGATAGAAAATCCGCAATTACTCACCATTTCTGTAGTAAAAGTTGCCATGACTAACTCAATAAGTCTTCTATAGGAAATGTTAGGTAGTTGAACGTAATAGGTGCGTCTGGCAAAAAATATTCTCTCATCTTTCGGGAGAATTATGCCATTAATTCTGTGTGCGTGTTGAATCGGCTTGATATAGGCCTCAATAAACTGCGACTGATTTTTTTGGAGTCTCGCTAATCTTTCGTGTTGCAACCAGCTCATTTGAAACACAATTTTAATAAATTCAAAGCCCAAAATGTAGTTAAAAACATTATTGCGTTCTTCTGTACTCAAGACGAAGCGGAGTGCAGATTCTAAATATTGGTCAGTTTCTCGGAGCGATTGTTGAGCTGAGTGGATATAAAATTGTTTGATGTAGCTTCTTAAATCTGATTCGTTTAATTGTTTTTTGACCCTAAATCTGATTAAATACTCTTTGACTCGGTGTAGAGTATCTACATCTTCAAACATTTTTGAAACTAAACCGTCGGCTGTATAATTATCTAAAAATTCTGCTTGCAAGTCGGGAGTAGATGCACACAATATGTAGCAGAGAGACAAGACATAGCGCCGTTGGTTCCAAGGCAAGCTTTGGGCCCATTCTTTAACTTCTACAGGGAGTTTTTGGAGCACGGTATCTGTGTGGGGGAGTTGAGCAAGGTCGGCATATTTATGTTTTTGTTTAATCATTGCCTGAAACCTTATATTAGTAAGTATACAGAGTCGTCGATCGCAGATGATGGGAGAGGGGATATGCGAGGGAGGCGGCTAGTTATTCTGTCTTATTTTATTGCCATCTATCTAAATATACATTCTGGAGGGAACAGAGGGCGTGATCTGTCTCACACTTTAGCGACTTTTAAATCACAAATGCTAGCTTTTCGCATCACATTTTGCGACTGTGAGTGTCACCCATAAAACTTATTCACGTCACTGGAGCAACAGTGGGTTTCGTTGAGGATTAAGTCGGGTGATTCATAAGTTTTTGTTAGTAATGATTACTGAGATCGATCGTGAAGTTGACTACAAGTATTTTCCCGGAAAATCAGTGCCAAGACTTAACTTTTTGCGAGATCCTCGTGCAACAAATGCGACAGTGGCTCGATAGCATTGCAGTGGGAAAGCCACCAGTAACTCAGTGGTGTGCTAACTTATACTCGCACGGTGTTCTTGTCAGAGATATATCTAGTTATTGGGACACTATTTTTTCCACGTACTGCCTATGTGCAAGCTTAATCCTGTCCATGAGGAATTAATGGGGTTACGCTTTCGCTCGCTCTGGTTGTTGGGCGGGGTCAGCCATAACAGATACAAGTTTCCGACAACAGTAGTGAGCAACCCAAAATTTTAGATATTAGTTCCCGCCCCCAGATGTATCTGTGGAGTAAATCTAAAATCTAAAATCTACTGAGGTATGCGCCGAAGATGTAACCCTGTACTACTGATTGAGGGGTGTCATACCTCGATCGCCCCTTGATATCAATTATTTATGGGGTATGTCGCTCTGGTAGTTGCGAGAGCCATAATTTAAGCCATAATTGTTGATAATATCAATGGATGCCTCTCGATAGGAGTGGGTATCCATCGTGGCGCTTAAGCCAAAAATAACATCAAACGGTAGCAGCAAAAACAATAACTATAAAAATAATTTAATAATCTACGTGGGCTCAGGGAAGTGAATATGTTTAACGCAACTGAACTGCTGATTAAGGCTTTTGTCAATCGCCTGATTGAAGGCTACCGCCACACTTATGGCGGGTTTAAATCTGACTATGGTGAGATTATTGCTTGGGTGGCGAGTATGGCTTTAGAAAATATTGCTAATAGCGATGCTCTTTACCATAATGTCGAACACACTATTTTAGTGACCTTGGTGGGACAAGCAATTCTGGGGGGGAAGCACATCCGCGAAGGGGGTGTTTCCTGCGAAGATTGGCTGCACTTCCACATTGCTTTGCTATGTCACGATATCGGGTATGTTAAAGGTGTTTGCAGGCAAGATAGAACAGATTTGGGACTGTATGCGACGGGAATAGGCGACCTGAAATTAACGCTGCCTCCGGGGGCCACGGATGCTAGTTTGATGCTTTATCATGTCGATCGCGGAAAAATGTTTATTGACGAGCGTTTTGGCGGTCACAAACTGATTGACGCTGAGCTGGTTAAGCATAATATTGAGCTGACTCGTTTCCCAGTTCCTACAGATGAAGATTATCAAGATACTGTAAATTATCCGGGTTTAGTTCGGGCTGCTGATTTAATTGGTCAATTGAGCGATCCGCGATATTTGCAAAAGATTGCGGCGCTGTTTTACGAGTTTGAGGAGACTGGGCAAAATCGGGTTTTGGGCTATCAGAATCCGGGGGAGTTGCGGGATGGTTATCCGAAGTTTTATTGGAATGTGGTTCATCGGTATGTGAAGGATGCGATCGGCTATTTGGAACTGACGCAGCAAGGGAAACAAGTTGTTGCTAATTTGAGCGCGAATGTGTTCCGGGTGGAGCATTCTCAGGTTCCAGAGTCTGCGGTGGCTGTAGTTAGCTAGGGTTGGGGTGGATGTCGGGCGATATTCAGCAATCCTGTTGATATTGAAGCGCTAAATCTTCGATGAGTTCCACCATTGCGCGAACCATAGGCATTTTAGTGAGAATTTCGATCCAATACCACTGTCCGTTAGGATTGAGTTCGATAAAATAGAGCGTGTCGTCCTCATCGCGAATGATATCGAATGCACCAAAATTCAAACCAAATTCGTCAAGCATTTGATGAAGTTTGTTGAGATAGTCGATCGGCAAATTGTCGGGAACGTGAACGAGTTTATCCGGTTCGGTGACGCGCCAATCTAAAGTCACATCTGAATCGTTGATATGTTTGGCATCAATGCGACAGACAAAATCATGCTTGCCGATTAATGTAACGCGATATTCTGCCTTCTTTTGAATGCGTTTTTGAATAAAAACAGGCGCTAATCGAATGCTCTCTCGAAATGCTTCAAGTGTTTCTACATCAATGGGGCGAGTATAGCAAGCATACTGCTTTTCATCATGTAGGAATCCAGAGTAGCGCATCGGTTTGACAATGCACTTACCCTGTTGTGTCACAAAGTTGCAAGCAGCATCGTAGGAATTGGTGACGAGTGTTGGAGGGATGGTAATTCCCAGCTTGTGAGCAATTGGAATCTGATTTATTCGATGAGATGGTAATCTAATTTTATAGTAATGATTAACCCATTTAGCTTTGGGATATAGTCCAGAAAGTGAATAAATCAAAGATTCTGTTTCCTGTTGACAATACTTGATTGCCCAAGCATCATTAACTTCGGGAAATACAGCATAATTATCTGGCTTTCTCCACCAAATTACGCCGACTTTTTGCACTTCTCTCAAGGAGTCTTCAAAAGACAAAAAACTTTGACTGGGATTGCCTGAAGCTTGCCACTCATAAAAGTATTTACTTTTTTGAATAAAACTTTCTGAGTTCAATCGAATTGCTCGAATATTTGATTTTTGCAATTCGTTGATAACGACATCTGCATGAATGTCTGTCTCGGAAGTCACGATTAAAAGGTCAGTCATACTATTTTATATTTTAGATTTGAGATAGGAAATGATGGATAATGTATGGGTTTCGAGCTTGTATGCGGTTAGATTTTTTTTGAAACTGGTATCGCAATCAAACTAATTGAAATAAAATTGACAGTGAAAGACCTGTCATGCAAAAATTCATGCAGGTCTTTCAAGAAATCAGATGGCAAGCAAAAGACGACCTTAGCCAGAGCAAATTCTAGTCGTCCTCTTGCTGGTCATCATCATTCTCGTCAAACTGCCTAACAGTGGAGCCACTGCGATTACACCAGGAGCCACTCATGGAGGTGATGTTGGAGGTCTGCGTGGTGGGATCGTAGCTAAAAGTCTCCTCGGCGGTGATGCCGTACTTGGGCAAGATGCTCAGGTGCATCATCAAAGGATTTGCTTTTTTGTCTAGAGCGAGTTGGGTAGTCGTCATAAGTTAGTCTTTTTGAGCGATTGTTTTACTTTCACAATGCTACAGCTTGCCAATTAATTTGTATAGTCGAAAAAGGTCGGATAAAGTCGTATAATATAAAAAGTTTTGATAAAGCTTTAATCGTTTTTGTATTCAAGGCGAAAATAGTCGGATCTAGACGGTTTTAGTTCGATCGCTCGGATATTGTGAGGAGGCGCGGGTGAACGTTAAGGAAGCACTGGCTTTTGCAGATGAAGTGGTCTTTGCGAAAACTGGCAAGCATTTAGATGATATGCAAGTTGGTGTGATTGAGGGCGTTTTGAAGCGGCAAAAGTATGGCGATATTGCCCAAGCGCTGAATTGTACTGAGGGTTATGCTAAAGATGTGGGCTACGAGCTATGGGAGTTGTTCTCTGATGCTTTTGGAGAAGAGGTTAATAAGTTAAATTTGCGATCGGCACTGATTCGGAAGTCGATGATTAGCAATGTTACTGGAAGCGTCATTAGTGGCAATCATGTTGCTCGTGGTCATTTAATCGGAGCGCTGAATGTCTGCACATCGCAGGAAGAGTAGCCTGAGTTTTTGCGGGGAAAGCAGCGGGCGAAAATGGAGGCGATTAAACGCTTGCAAGCCGTCGGTTTGAGCGACGAGCAGATCGCGCAATGCTTGGATATGACGCTAGAAGAGATTCGACAAGTCGATTTGACAGAATAAGAATGTTTTGCTCCTGATTACCAGATAGATTGAATCGTTAAAAAGCTCAGAAAACGAAAAATCACCATGAGATTCATTAACCCCAAAATCGAGTTTGCATTCAAAAAAATATTCGGATCCAATCAAAGCAAACCAATCTTAATCAGCTTTCTCAATGCCATGATTTATGATGGTAATCCCACCATCGCTGACTTATAAATTATCGACCCGTATTTAGCATCAAGAGTACAGTATCTCAAAGACTCTTACCTGGATGTCAAAGCCCGGCTTGAAGGCGGCGCAACTGTAATTATCGAGATGCAAGTTTTAAATGTAGAATCTTTTGCGAAACGGGTGGTTTACAATACTGCGAAAACTTACTCAACTCAACTGATTCGCGGTCAAGGTTACTTTAAGTTAAAACCTGTAATTGCTTTGACAATTACTGATTTTGAAATGTTTAACAATGACCCAGAAATAATTTCTCATTTTGTGTTCAAGGAGAAAAAGCGTTTATTTGATTATGTCGATCCAGAGATAGAACTGATATTTATCGAGTTGCCGAAATTCAATAAACAATTGGATGAATTAGAAACTTTGACTGACAAGTGGGTTTATTTTATGAAAAATGCTCCCTGTTTGGAAGTGGTACCGCAAACAATGGAAACAGTCTCGGAAATACAGCAAGCCTTTGCGATTGCCAATGAAACTAACTTGAATCCAGAGGAGTTGGCAGATTTAGAAGAACGCGAAATGTTTATTCTCGATCAGCAGGGTGTCTTGCTCAAGGGAATTGAAAAAGGAATCGCAAAGGGTATAGAAGAAGGCAGAGAAGAAGGAGTCGCGCTAGGAATGAGAGAAAAGGCTCTAGAAATTGCTAGGCAACTTCTCAATGTCCTTGACAATCAAACAATTAGTCAAACAACTGGTTTGAGTGTTGAAGATATCCAAAACTTGCGATAGGAATGAAAGAAAGAAAGGGAAAAAGTACGATCGCACAATTAGTACACCTTTTCTCGCTACTAGGATCGGCCTGGTAGCGCTGGTTTTTGAGTCTCTGCCTCTTTGATTGAGAATGAAACCAAATATTAACTCTCATCCACATAATCCTCAAGGATGAGTCTGCCCTCTCTCTAAAGGAAGATTTCATTAAACCAGTAAATTCCGTATGATGCTGTAAAAGTCAGTCAGATGGGAAAGCTATCTCCGACTCTAGCTCCGAATAACTGACCAATCTTACAATAAAAAAAAATACATCTCATGACATCAGTCACTCCCAATCAAACTTCTTCTCAATACGAAGTTAGCGAACCAGAAGAAAAAATTGAGTCTCTGGTAGAAGAAGTTAAGCCAGAAAGCGAAATCGATTTAGAGTTTCTCTACACCAGAGACATTGAATTCCGACAAGAAACAATTTATTTCATTGTAGTCGATCGCTTTTACGACGGCGACCCCGAAAATAACGAAGGCCCCAACCCAGAACTTTACGATCCAGAAGGGAAAGATTGGGGCAAATATTGGGGCGGCGACTTGCAGGGAGTTATCGACAAACTCGATTACTTAAAAGATATGGGAGTTACTGCAGTTTGGCTGACTCCACTGTTCGAGCAAGTGGAAGCATTATTTGTCGAACAAGCTGCAATTCACGGATACTGGACTAAAGATTTTAAGCGATTAAATCCCCGCTTTATTGCCACAGGCGACAATCCTTCTATCAACCAAACACAAGAAACTAAAGATACCGTATTTGACAAATTAGTACACGAGTTGCACCAGCGAAACATGAAACTCGTACTTGATATTGTCTGCAATCACAGCAACCCAGATTTTAGCGGTAAAAAAGGGGAACTCTACGATGATGGCGTAAAAATAGCTGACTTTAACGACGATGAAGATGACTGGTATCACCACTACGGCGAAGTCACAAACTGGGAAGATGAATGGCAAGTCCAAAACTGCGAACTTTCTGGTTTAGCAACTTTTAACGAAAACAATATTGCCTACCGCAATTACATTAAGTCAGCAATTAAACAATGGCTGGACAGAGGTGTTGATGCTTTGCGGGTTGATACAGTCAAGCATATGCCTATTTGGTTTTGGCAGGAATTTAATGCTGACATTTTAACACACAGACCTGATGTTTTCATTTTTGGCGAATGGATTTACAGCGACCCTAGAAACGATCGTTCTGTGGAATTTGCCAACGAGTCGGGGATGACTATTTTAGATTTTGGTCTGTGCGTGGCAATTCGAGAAGTATTGGGGAAGGGTGCGGGCGCGGGATTTAAGTTAGTCCAAGATGTCCTGAATTTGGATCACCGCTACTACGGGGCGACGGAGTTAATTACTTTTATTGACAACCACGATATGCCGAGGTTTCAGTCGTTGAATCCCGATCCAGAAATGCTGCATTTGGCGATATGTTTAATTATGACGACTCGCGGTATTCCCTGCATTTATTACGGCACTGAACAGTATCTGCACGATGATACAGATGGGGGGAATGACCCTTACAACCGCCCGATGATGGAAAAGTGGGATAATGATGCGCCGATTTACCGAGATGTGCGTTTGCTGTCGGGATTGCGACGGCTGAATCCAGCTATTTCGATGGGGAGTCAGTGGCAAAAGTATCTAACTCCTGATGTTTATTGTTACGTGCGCCGCTATCGCGATTCTGTGGTGTTTGTAGCGATGAATCGTGGCAATTCTGTGACACTTAAAGAGGTGGATACTGAGTTGCCTGATGGAGAGCATACGGAGGTTTTATCGCGCCGCAAGTTTGAAGTTAAAGACGGGATGCTGTATAATTTAGAGTTGGGTTCGCGGGAAGTAATGATTTTTAGTCGCGTCGGAGAACGAGTTAAGGCGAAAACTATTGTGCGGGCGCAGCTTAACAGCGTTAGAACTCAGCCTGGGGAAAGAATTGTGGTGATTGGAGATTGCCCTGAGTTGGGGAATTGGGATATTAGTAAGGGCTACCCCTTGGAGTATATCAATACTAATACTTGGTTTGGGGAAATTCCTTTTAATGAAAGTGCGGGGAAGTTGATTTCTTATAAGTATGCGCTGCTACGGGAAGGACTGTCGCCGCTGCGAGAAAACCTGGTTTGTCGCCGCTGGGTTTTAGTTTCGGAAGGGACTGTGAAATGGCGGGATAAGTGGGCGAGTGGACGCGAGTCGTGATTTTTAATCAACAGGCTTTCCGGCTTGTTTTACCAGTTTTTAATCAACAGGCTCTCCGGTCTGTTCCACAACCAAGTTTCTGTTTTGTGGAACGGGCCGGAGATCCCGTTGCTGATATTACGAGTTTAAAGCGATCGCAGCTTCTGGGCTAAAACATCGACATAAGGTTCGCTGCTGTGCTGGTTCACAACCATTTCGTACCCCCGCTGCGCTTGAGATTCAGCTTCTTGAGGATTTGAAAGCAAATGGACGATCGCCTCGCGCAAACCTGCTGCATCTCCCACATCTACCACTTTGGCAATATCCGGGGTGGCTAAATAATCGACCATACCTTGAGTCCGAGTAATGACGACCGGCCGCTTGCAGGCCATTGCTTCTAGCAAACCCTGCACTCCAGCAGCATATTTATTTTCCGCCAAACAAACTGCAATTACGTCTGCATCGCGATAAAGCTGCACTAAATCCGGCCATTCGTAGAACTTGCGGGACATATTTTCTGGCATAGTATCGGGGAAAGCTTGCGATAAAGCTTTGGCATCTTTAGAAAAACCGCTAATTTTTACGTCAACATCTAAGTCAGCAGTTGCTGCTGCTAGGAGTCGGTAGTCGCGCTTTTCTAACCCGACGCTAACAATCGTTTGTCGCTTTTTATCGCCAGAAACGGGGCCGGGTGTGAAAAACTTAGTGTCTGTCTGGTCTAGATGCACTAAAATCTGGGATTCAGGTAAAGCTAAATAACTGCGGAGGAAGTCAGTTTGAGGGCTGGCGCAAGCCATGAACACGTCAATTTTGTCAGCCAAACCAAATAGTTTCAGGGCGACGCGGCCGCGCAGCCGATCGATATTGTGGAAATGTACAACAATTTTCGGGCGATCGGGCTTAGCCCCGCAAACCGCCGCCACTGGAATGCCAATGTCCTCGCCGTTACAAAATATCACGTCGTCGCTGCTGACTTGCTCGGACAATTTGCGCGCGGCGGCCCAATGTTCGGGTTTAGAAGAAATTTTCGATCGCAGCTTGTCGCTCAACGAGATCGCTTCGCCATCCGGGGCGTGAACGGTGGCATTTAAGCTCTCTCTGAGGGCCCGCAGGACGTGGCGAGGACATTTGCCTAGTTGTGCATCGCGGTCAATTCCATCTAGGTCTATTTTGCGACCTAATGCCAAATGGTATTTCAAAGTATTCTCCTTATATTTATTCTGGTGCTGGCACAAATTATCTAACCTCTGAAGATTCTATCCTCTGCTGTTGAAAGTGCTGGTACGATCGATCGGTCGATTTTAGATTTTAGATTTTAGATTTTAGATTTTAGAAAAATCTGGGGGGTTCTCCCTCATGTGTAAATTTTTTTGATTTCCATCAATCTCACATCTTGCACCATTCTCAAGAACGGGCTCTGGGGCCCGTTCTACAAAAGATAAATTTCTTGTGGAACAGGCCGGAAAGCCTGTTTGTAAAAGGATTATTGACAATGGTGCAGCACATCAGATCGATCCTGTCTGGGGCTTGTATCGCAACCGCGCTGACGGTTAGGAAACCGGGTTTATCGACACCCGCGCCCAAATCCTGTACGAATCAAAAACAGTGACCAAGAATTTCTAGATGGTACCGCCACGTGATTTATCTCGCGCAAATCAATCCAAAATCTAAAATCTCAAATCCTTGCGTCCCCCGAATTGATCTCGCGCAAGTCAATCCAAAATCTAAAATCTAAAATCTAAAATCGAATGACACGCGCCGATCGATTCCAAGGACTTAAGCTTTTATGCTGAAGTTAGCTAAAAAATTTATGTTTAACCTCATGTATATTTCTCCAGAGCAAGACCAAAAAATTCGCTACACCCTGCGCGAGTGCGGTCAAGAAGCTTACAAGCTAGCAGCCGAACCTTTTGAAGTTTCCGAGAAAGGGCCCAACGACTACGTGACGAGTATCGATCAATACCTAGACCGACAACTATCGGCAGCATTTAGCGCTTTGTTTCCTGAAGACGGCAGGATCACCGAGGAAAACGTCGCCTCCAGAACAGCTTACTGCGCCAATTACCAGCGCCTCTGGTGCATCGATCCCCTCGACGGGACTGAAGAATTTATTCGGGGAAAACTGCACTACGCTTCCATGGTGGGGCTGCTGCTGGAAGGGAACCCGGTGGCCGGCTGGCTCTACGCCCCGGCTTTTGACCAAATGTATTTTGGCGGCAAAGATTGGGGATTGTTCCAAAGTGTCGGAACCGAAGCGCCACAGCCGATCGCCCTATGCAAACCCCCGGCTCCGACAGCGGAAAATTGTAAAATTATTCTCGGAGACAAAGACCAGAAAAACTACGCCCTGGCGATCGCCCAAAGCATCCCCGGCGCAGAATTTTACTCGCTGGGCAGCTTTGGCTTAAAAGTTATGGAAGTTATCTTCGGTCGAGCTGGTTTGTACCTGTATCTCAACGGCAGAGTTAAAGTGTGGGATACCGCCGGCCCTTTGGCTTTAGCAAAAGCAGCCGGATTGGTTTGTTGCGACTTGCAAGGTCAACCGCTGAGGTGGAGTAAAGATGCGATCGAGCCGGAAACTCTGGCCCACAGGCAGTCAATCGCGATCGGCTGGCCGGACTACATAGAACCTCTGTTGGGCAAAGTTCAACAGGCAGTGACAGGCTTGTAAACCCGTTTAAGATTAAAGAATCTGCCGATTTTACGTGAACCGGGCCTCTGCACCCTTATTATCAATTAAAGGAGCAACAGATTGTTTGTGTTCCCAAACATCGATCGTTCCCTAGCTGTTGGGTGTCGCCTAATCATATTTCCCACCTCCGCGAGTTTGCATGAAGACAGAAGCTTTCAGTGAGCTGTTCCCTCTATTTAAGGGTGCTAACCCAGAAACCTTGGGAGGGCTGCTATCAAATGCCGTCAAGCATGAGTATCCCCCGGGCCGAGCTGTGGTGATGGAGGATTCTTGGGGCAACGCGATTTATTTTGTCGTGTCTGGCTGGGTCAAAGTCCGGCGCTTGTCAAACGATCGAGCTGTATCAATGGCTATTTTAGGACGGGGTGCCTTCTTCGGCGAAATGGCCATTCTGGACGAATCTCCCCGATCGAATGACGTACTTGCTCTATCGCCAGTGCGGCTGCTCAGCGTCACAGCTCAGCGATTTATCCAAACCCTGTTTAAAGACCCGCAATTGCACCACCGGATGCTGCAACTGATGGTGCGGCGACTCCGCCAAACCAATCTCCGCTATCAACTCCGCAACCGCCAGCCAGCGGTTAAACTAGCAAATACTTTAGTCGAGCTGGCAGAAAACTACGGTCAGAAAACTGCTGAGGGCAAAGATATCTTCAATATTCCTTATGAAGACTTAGCTGATGTCACAGATATCACCCTAGATGAAACCAGCAAAATTATGGAAAAACTCGATAGTAAAGGTTGGATCAAAATCGATCCAGACCGCCAAACTATCCATTTGATCAACCTCAAGCACTTGATTAATTTGGCAAGTCAATGACTGATGTTACTTCTTTGGATACCTCGTCCGCTGCCGGCAACTGTCAGGGGCAACTAACAGCACCGACAATTCAATATTCGGTGGCGATGCCCAATCCTGAATCCCACCTTTTTGAAGTAACTTTGCGCGTGCAAGGTTGGTCGGAGCCGGTTCTGGATTTAAAAATGCCTGTCTGGACTCCCGGTTCTTATTTGGTTCGAGAGTACGCCCGCCACCTGCAAGATTTTAGCTCCCAGGCGGGCGATAGAGCTTTACCTTGGCGCAAAAAAAGCAAAAATCACTGGCAAATCGAGACCGATTCGGTGTCAGATATCACGGTTTTCTACCGCATTTTTGCCAACGAACTGACAGTGCGAACCAATCATTTAGACTCGACTCACGGTTATTTCAATCCGGCGGCTTTGTGCTTTTTCTTGCCCGGTTTTGAGCGCAACTGCTACACCGTAACCGTTGTGCCACCTGAGTCCCAATGGCGCACCGTTACTACTTTGCCGCCTGTTTCTGGCCAAAATCTTACTTTCGCTGCTGCGGATTTTGATACCCTTGTCGATAGTCCTTTTGAGATTGGCTGTCACGAAGTGTACGAGTTTGAAGTGATGGGAAAACCCCACCAGCTAGTTGTTTGGGGGAAAGGCAATTTAGAACCCGATCGCACGATTCGAGACATCCAAAAAGTGATCGAAGTTGAGGCAAAAATGTTCGGCGGTTTGCCTTACGAACGCTATGTGTTTTTCCTACATTTGTCCGGCTCTGGTTTTGGCGGTTTGGAACACAAGGAGAGTTGCACTCTCAACTATCCGCGTTTTGGTTTTCGGGCTAAGGAAAAGTATGAACGCTTTATTCAGTTGGTAGCTCACGAGTTTTTTCACCTGTGGAATGTCAAGCGCATTCGACCGAAAGCTCTCGAAGTATTTGACTACGAAAAAGAGAATTATACTCCTTCTTTATGGTTCTCTGAAGGCACTACAAGTTATTACGATTTGGTGATTCCTTTTCGCTCAGGTCTCTACAGCGTGAAAGGTTTTTTCCAAGGTATGGCTAAGGAAATTACTCGCTTGCAGACGACTCCGGGGCGGAGTGTACAGCCTGTGAGCGAGTCGAGCTGGGATGCTTGGATTAAACTTTATCGCCGGGATTCTAACAGCGACAACTCGCAGATTTCCTATTATTTGAAAGGGGAAGTTGTTTCGTTTTTGCTCGATTTGTTGATTCGCGCCAAACACGGCAATGAGCGATCGCTCGACGATGTGATGCGTTTGATGTGGCAGAAGTTTGGCAATGCTAATTCTGCCCAAAACGGCGATTTTGACCTGAAGTCGGAAACAGACGGCAAATCGGCGCATTTAACCTCAAACGGACAGTTAAATTCTCCTTCGCTGCCCGCAGAAATAGGCTTTACTCCCGAAGAGTTGCAAAGTGCGATCGAGTCCGTCGCCGGCATCGATTTGAGCGACTTTTTCGCGCGCTATATAGACGGCACAGAAGAGTTGCCTTACAACAAATATCTGGAACCTTTTGGGCTAGAACTCACCGCCGGTGAAACTAGCGAAATACCTCGCATCGGTTGGACGTTGGGAACGGAAAACGGGCGGGAAATGGTTAAATTTGTCGAAGTAGGATCTCCGGCACAATTGGCCGGAATTGATGCTGGAGACGAGTTGCTGGCGATCGAAGGTTTTCGGGTAGTAAATGTAGAACAAGCGGGCGAGAGACTAAAAGATTTCCAGCCTGGGGATATCGTCTCGGTGACAGTTTTTCACCAAGACGAACTGCGGACTTGTCCTGTTACTCTCGCCCCGCCGCGCCCGATGCGTTACTCGATCGTGCCGGTGGAAAAGCCCACCGCTATTCAGAAACAAAACTTTACTGGATGGCTGGGAGTTCCTCTATCGAAATTGTGACATAAATGAAGGGGAACGGGAAAGAAAAGACCAGAAGACATCAAGCTCAATTCCCAATTCCGCTAGCATCCTCCTGGTAAAATTGAATCACCAGTCAATACTCAACTATCATTCAGTTTTTCGACTGACAGTCAACAGTCAACAGTCAACAGTCAACAATAATTCCGGTTGCACCGGAATTGATATTACCAATTACCCATTTTGATTATGCAAACCCCACCTCCTCCATCAATTACGCCCCGCCAAATGAATCTGCTGAGAATTGTTGCTTCTATGGCCTGGGCTGACGGCGAACTCGCCACAGAAGAAGTTAATTTAATGCTCGATCGCTTTTGTCGTTTGTTTGCCCCAGATACCGACGGACAACAAATGCAACAAGAACTGCGGGATTACATCATGCAAAATATCCCCCTTGACGAGTTGATCGGCCAACTAGAAACTCAAGATGAAAAGGAATTAGTCTTGCAACTAGGCTATGAAGTGATTTCATCTAGTTCTCGCACTCCCGATGAACCAAAAATTAACGCTGAAGAAGCCGCAGCTTATCAAAAATTAGTGCAGTTGCTGAATCTTTCAGAGGATGTGGTCAAGCGTATTGAAGCTGAATCATCGGCTGCAGATACTTCAGAGGGAATTGTCGAGAAGATGGCTCAAAAATTAGAAAAGTTCATCAAAGGCTAGTTCGGGACTTGCGTGCGCTTGGCTTAAAAACCCGGTTGATTTCTAGATTTCTCGTTACTCAACCTGGAATTTTTCGTAGAAACCGGGAATAAGCCTGCCATCGGTAAGTCTTGTTAGGTAAGTATCGAAATAATATTTTTCTGAGTGCAACTATTTACAACTAAATCAGAAGGGAAATAAACCGGATTGTGGCTCCCAATTTCCTAAGATATACTAACAAAAAAACACGGAAAAGTCGAGAATATTTTTCATCGCCTGGAACGGTAACAGAATTTGCGTGAAGCGAAGCTATCCCGCAGGGAATCAATCGCCATTCCCGCGCGCTGCCTTACCCTTAACGAGAATTAGGGACTTAGGCAAAGCCTAAATCCCTAATTGATCTACAGATTTTTTGCGATTACTGAAAGTGATATCGTTTCCGGTTGCATCAGAATAATAAAATCGAGTCAACAGTCAACAGTCATTTCGCTCGTACAACCGGAATTGATATGAATCCAACCAGTCATTAGTGCGGTAACTTGCTGAGGGCGTGCCAAGTTCTGTAGCCGACAATTCCATCTTGCGGTAAAGCCATGCTCAGTTGCAATTGTCGCACTGCTACATTTGTCATCGGCCCGAATAATCCGTCAATGAATCCGAAATAGTATCCATTGATTTTCAAGACATTCTGAACAATTTTAACAGCATTACCAGAACTGCCCTTCATGACGATCGGCATATTCACAGGTGCACCAGAGTATAGTGCTTCCCAAGTGAGAGGGCCGACAATCCCATCTTCTTTTAAAAAGACGCGGTGTTGATAGCCTATGACCCCGTTGTAAACTTGGACGCCGAAAATACCGTCAATCGACCCGAAATAATAACCCCAATGAAATAGAAGCTGTTGTAGTTCCTTGACAGCTTGACCTGTTGAACCCCTTTGCAAAGTCGGTTTGTTTACTCCAGTGGTTTCAGCAAATGCAAGAGTTGATTGAGCAGTAGTATCGGCGACGAGAGCCATAGTTTCATTGTTCAAGCTTCTTTCTTCGGTGTACATAATGTGGTTCCTCTCAATATTTAAGTTTTGGTGTTTGATATTTCAGGTATAACTGGTGGGATTTGTGGATGCACAGTCACTTTTTAGAGTGTCACTCATGTGAGTGTCGCTCGTTTGAGTTACCCGTTGGTTTGTCGTAACTGAGATATTGCACCATTCTCAATTAGCCCTAGGGGCGGGTTCGCCAACAGCCTTAAAGCTTGCAAATAGGTTCTATAAACCCGCCCGACCCCACGAAAAATCCTCTTATTGATATTGCTGCAAGATGTCAGTCGTAAGGAATGCAAGTTGTAATATCTTTATGAGGACTTCCGTTGTCAATACAAACCAAGGGCTAAGGTGCGCGGTGCACACCTACCCAATACAAAGATGGGGGGTACGCACTCTACCAACTCATGTCGATTGTTTACTTAGGAATGAGAATTAAATAACTTGCATTTTTTGTAGGTTGGGCCCGTGGAACGAACCCTCCGTTTCACTCCACCCAACGCCACGCTTGATTGTTGGGTTTCGTTCCTCAACCCAACCTACGGAAGTTATTTAATCCACGATCCTTAGCAAATTCTCGCAATGTTGGAATTAAATACTGTGTCAAAGTAAAGGCATCTACTCCTAATTCCGTCCGTTCTTTAGCAGCCATGATTCCGGCTTGAGCGTGCCACCAAGCTGCTGTTACAGCAACTGATTTGGGGGGGGATTTGCGGGCGATCGCACTTGCTAATAGTCCCCCTAACAAGCCTGTGAGAACGTCGCCGCTGCCCCCTCTGGCGAGGGCTGGGGTGCTTTCGGGATTGAGGTAGGTGATGGTACGTGAAGCGTCGCTACCCTGTAGGGAATCGTCCTCATCCTTCCAACTTATGCAAACTCTGGCTCCTTTGAGCAATACCGTTGCGCCGCAAAGCTGAGCTGCTGCTTGAGTGGCGGCAATTCGATCGTCGCCGGTTTCGTCGGCTAATTCGGGAAATAAACGCTTGAATTCGCCCGGATGAGGCGTGATAATTGTCAGTGCTGAGCGTTCGGACAAAATCGGGACTGTGCCGAGTTGAGCGAGGATATTTAAACCGTCAGCATCTAAAACCAGAGGTCGATCGCTCTCCAGTACAGATTCTACAGCTATTGCCGCTTCCAATGTCAGACCTGGCCCTGCGGCGATCGCATCATAAGAACTCAAATCAATTGCTACTGGTAACTCGCTAATTGCACCGCTTTGGGTTTCGGGACATCCTATAACTAATGCCTCTGGCAACTGACAGCTCAACATCGGTTTAAGCGACTCAGGAACAGCAATGGATAGCATTCCGATGCCGCTTGCTCTTGCTCCCAAGGCTGCCAAAATTGCTGCTCCGCTGTAGCGGCGGGAACCTGCAATAATTAGTATGTTACCGTTGGTATATTTGTGCGAAATTGGCGATCGGGGTAACGGCAAATGCTGAGTTGCCGAGGCTTTTGTAATGCGTTGTATTGCTGGCGTTTCGCCCAATATTGCTGCAATATCTGCTGTGGGAATATCAAAATCAATTAATTCGGAAATGCCGATATATTCTAACGCTCTGTCTTGCAGAAATGCCATTTTCCACAATCCCAAACATAATGTATGTTTTGCCCTAATTGCCGTTCCCAAAACTTCTCCTGTATCTGTATGAATTCCCGAAGGAATGTCTATACTTAAAATTGGTATATTTAAATTATTTATTTCGTCAATAGCTGCTGCGCTAGCGTTAGTAATTTCTCGTTCTAATCCAAATCCAAATAAACCATCTACGAGCAACTCACAGTTTTTCAGCCCTTCAACTTTATCAATAAATGGAATATTTAAAGAACGCGCATAATCAGCGTGAGTTTTCGTGAGTTCCTTAAGTTTAGAAAACGGGCAGTAAATAACTACTTGGAACCCTTGAAAGTGCAATTCGCGGGCAACAACCAAAGCATCGCCGCCGTTGTGTCCGGGCCCAACCAATACGCCGATAACTGGCAATAGAGAATTAACAAGCTTTTTCCCTTCTTCCCTTTTCCTTCTATCCGTTAAATCCCGTACACTGCTAGTTGCCGAACTTCCTTCCGCTTTCAAAAGCTGCTGAATGCGTCTAGCAATCAGTCCCGCGACTTTTTCCATTAAAGCTGCGACTGGCATTCCCGCAGCAAAAATTCTCGTTTCTATTTGCCGCATTTGGTCGGCGGTGACAACAAATTTTTGAATGGTCATATTAATGCTAAAATTTCAGCTAACAGCAGCAGTGGCAATTTGTAGTATACTTGTGGTATAATAAATTAGCTTGATCGAACAAAGTAACAGTAAAATAGCAATTTCTCCCCAACCATGAACAAGATTGTTGTAGGCCTCTCCGGCGGGGTCGATAGTTCCGCAGCAGCCGCAATTTTACACCATCAGGGATATGAAGTGGTGGGTTTAACGCTGTGGTTGATGAAGGGCAAAGGCCAGTGCTGCTCTGAGGGAATGGTCGATGCCGCTAAAATTTGCGAAGATTTGGGCGTTCCCCACCACATTGTTGACAGCCGCGAGGTCTTTCAGGCAAGTATTATTGATTATTTGGTGGAGGGTTACAGTGCAGGAGTTACACCTCTGCCTTGTTCGCAGTGCAATAAAACTGTGAAGTTCGGGCCGATGCTTAAGTTTGCTCGCGAAGAACTCGGAATTGAAAAAATCGCTACAGGCCACTACGCTAGGATTACTTACGATGCTGCTACTGGTCGCTATCAGTTGCTGCGGGCGATCGACCCTGCGAAAGATCAGTCTTATTTCCTGTACGATCTAACACAGGATTTGTTGGCGGGTACGGAGTTTCCTTTGGGGGAAATTACCAAGACAGAAACTCGCAGAATCGCGGCAGAATTTGGCTTGACAACTGCGGATAAGCCGGAAAGTCAGGATTTGTGCTTGGTGGAAAGTAACGGTTCGATGCGGGCTTTTCTGGATAAGTACATTGCGCCACAAAAGGGTGACATTGTGGACAAGTCAGGGCGGGTGCTCGGACAGCATGACGGTGTTCACCACTACACCATCGGCCAGCGGAAAGGACTTGGGATTGCTGCACCGGAACCGCTGTATGTGATTGAACTTGATGCTGCTGGCAATCGGGTAATTGTGGGCGATCGACAGTTGGCAGTAGAATCTGAATGTACAGTCCAGAAAGTGAATTGGGTTTCTGTAGCTGCACCGACGACTCCGATTCGGGCTCAGGTACAGATTCGATATCGATCGCGCCCCGTCCCCGCTACAATTATTCCTGTGGAACCATCCCAAGCAGAGGAAAAAGTCGGCGGTACAAGAGTTAAGTTGATTTTTGACGAACCGCAGTTGAGCATTACCCCCGGACAAGCGGCTGTTTGGTATGACGGCGATGTGCTGTTGGGCGGTGGCATTATCGAAAGAAACCAAGTCCCAAATTAAGGCAAGGGGCGGGCTAGAAGCCCAACCCCTACTCCCCACAAGAAACTTCCCACAAGAAAATTCACTCTTTGTGGAACAGGCCGAAAAGCCTGTTCCCAGAAGCCCACAAGAAACTTCACTCTTTGTGGAACAGGCCGAAAAGCCTGCTTGTGATACCCACCTACAAAAAAACTCACTCTTTGTGGAACAGGCCGAAAAGCCTGTTCCCAGAAGCCCACAAGAAAATTCACTCTTTGTGGAACAGGCCGAAAAGCCTGTTCCCAGAAGCCCACAAGAAAATTCACTCTTTGTGGAACAGGCCGAAAAGCCTGTTCCAAAAGGAAACTTATATTTCCTTTCACGTACATTTACCTAGGTAACTTTTTTTCCAAACGCAACACATTTCCCCTAACATTAGTGCGGTAAACCCAAGTTTGCCTACCATCAGAAACCACAACCCGCCAACCTTCGACAATCATTTGACCGCAAATTTCATCCGCTTTCGCGAGTCCTAAACAAGTATTCGGCCAACTTTGTCCGCTTGATTCAGTTACTTTCAACTTGTCAGCAGCAATGCCAGTGGAGTCCGACAACTCTCGGCGAACTGCTTCTGCTACGGTTGCGGGCAATTGCTTCGGGGGATTTTTGCGCGTACCCTCGGCAAAATTCCCCGGTTCGGAAGTGAGAGTATCGAGTGCCAATACCGAATAGCTGATGTTTTGGGGCACTGCGGCTGAGGAAAATTGCTGCGCGGTTTGCTGCTGTTGCCTTTCCAACTGGGCAAGGGAATCTTTGATGGCGCCCGCGTTAGCTGCTGCGGTGTGTCTTAGTGCCGGATACATTTCCCATACCAGAATTCCTGTGAGCACCAAAGCCAAGATTACTGGATTGGGCTGCTTTTGGTCTCGGTTTTTATTTTTTTGAAATTTATTTTGGGAGATTCTTTTCATAATATGCCCTCTGCCTCACTTTACACAATGCGCGATCGCTCCTGAACACTCAACTGCAGATACTTATTTAGACACTATTGCTGGTGCTATTGGTTCCTTTGTGCAGAACCGATTTGACTGCTGGTGCGTGGGGGGCAAGTATTTTCTACTCGCTGTCGGCAGTTGTGTTTCAGGAAACTTGCACTACCCAGTTATTACTTAATTTTTACTTGTTGTCTCCGGGTATTAAGAAAAATTTATGCTTAAGTAAATATTCTTAAAAGCCTCTACTCCTGCCCCCGAATCTCAGTACAAATTACTATTCTTCGTTCCAAAACTGCTAAACGTGTTTTAGACTGGGGGAGGCGAGCTCAGCCAAGGATATCACAGGGATGCCACAAAAATTGTTGCCACTGGACGAAAACGCATTAGAAATTAAATCAGCTAAGCTGTTCGGCATTTAAAAGAGGATAGTAGGGTGCGTCATTACAGAATTGTTTCTCGCATAAGCGCGTAAGTGTTTACTCCTGACGCACCTACAAGCCTCGTTACTGGTTTAAATGATCCACAGCTTATCGCTGATTAATTATATTAGCATTCGGGTTTTCTAGAGCGATCGTCCCCGCAACTACTTTAGTAGCGATCGCTACTTTTTTAGTACAATATTCTTAAAATCTATCGATTATGAACAGAAAATCCCTGGGAATCCATTTAATGAATCGGCTGAGCTATCCTCAAAAATTTACCTTAATTGGTTTTCTATTTGCAATACCGTTAACCTTGGTCATGTACCTGCTAATTTCCGAAATTAACAGCAGAGTTGATTTTGCCCAAAAAGAAATCTACGGAAATGAATACCTGCGGCGACTGCGCCAGTTGAGGGAATATATACCGAAACTTCAACTCTTAAATTATCCGAATCAGAGGTTAAATCCTAGTTTAAGCAATTCAGAATTCAGAACAGATTTAAAAGCCAAGATAGATCATAAATTTCAAGCGATAGCTAATACAGATAGCCAGCTTGGAAACACATTAATTTCCAGTAAAAATTTTAATAATATTTATCAAGATTGGCACAATTTCAAACTTCGCCACAGCCATTGGAGTTTAGAAACTTACGATTTTTTCTATCAACGTTTAGCTACAGACATTGATAGACTGAGCGCTCGCGTCGGCGATACTTCTAATCTAATTTTAGACCCGGATCTAGATACCTATTATTTGATGGATGCTACTTTGCTGAAACTTCCAGAAATCCAAAAAATATTGTCAGAGATTAGGCTGATCTCTCAAATAAAAAACTTGCGTTCCGATGCCACACCTGAAGAAAGAGCGAAACTGATTACTTTGGCAGGCAAATTGAGAGAAATTAATCAGGATTTAGCTATCAATATGGAGGTAGGATTTAGCAATAATCCTCACGGGAATCTGATCCCGAAATTAAGGGAGTATTTAACAAACTTTAACTCGGTAGTAGAGCAGCTAACTGAGCAACTAGATAAACTGATTAAGCCCACAGCATTAGTGGAATATTCTGCCTATCTTGATGGGAGCGATCGAGTTCTGAATTATAGTTTTGAACTGTGGGATAAAACTATCAAGGAATTAGACTTTCTCCTGCAAAAACGCATTGATAGTTTCGTTGCCAAGAAACGCATAATTTCTATTGTTGTGTTAATAACCTTAGCCATAGTTATTTATTTATTTGTAAGTTTTTATAGAAGCGTTATGCAAACTGTGTTTGTCCTTGACGAAGCTGCAAAAAAGATGGCAAGCGGCAATCTTGACCACAAAATTATTTTGGATAACAGAGATGAACTGGGGCAAGTTGTGGGTGCTTTTAACAAAATTGCCGATGCCTTAGTTGGTGCAAATCAAGAAATTACTGTTCTCAACGATCGCCTAAAAGCAGAAAATATGCGAATGAGCGCTGAACTAGACGTTACTCGCAAGATTCAGCAGATGCTGCTGCCCAAAGACTTAGAACTCAATGAAGTTGTGGGGTTAGATATTGCGGGATTTATGGAAGCTGCTGAGGAAGTAGGGGGCGACTATTACGACGTACTCCAACACAAAGGTAGAGTAAAAATTGGCATTGGAGATGTGACGGGACACGGATTGGAGAGCGGTGTTTTAATGATTATGGTGCAAACGGCAGTAAGAACTTTGCTCGCCTACAATGAACCAGACCCAGTAAGATTTTTAAGTGCTATTAACAGTGTAATTTATGATAACGTGCAGCGGATGAAATGCGACAAAAATGCTAGCCTTGCCTTGCTAGACTATGAGGAGGGGATGCTGAAGTTGAGCGGCCAGCACGAAGAAATGATTGTTGTGCGGTGTAACGGTTGTGTAGAGCGGTTTGATACAATCGATTTGGGTTTCCCGATCGGGCTGGATGTAGATATTGCTGAATTTGTTGCTGAGAAAATTGTGCATTTGCATTCAGGAGATGTGGTTGTGCTTTACACTGACGGGATTACGGAAGCTAAAAATATGGATAAACTGCTTTATGGTTTAGATAGGTTAATTGAGGTAATAAAAATTCATTGGCAGCGTTCTGCTGCCGAAATTAGGCACGCTGTAATTAAGGACGTGCGATCGCACATCGGCGAACAAAAAGTTTTTGATGACATCACATTGCTGGTACTCAAACAAAAATAACTACTTGAATATCCCTCCTAAAGTTTAAAATATATTCAGTGATCCCCTCATCTCAAACTTTAGCTCTCACATCGATATGACTCAGATTTTCGGAGATTTCATCGAGCAGCCCGCTAGCCAAGAATACTTAATAATTGGATTTTCTCCGAGTTCGGTTCCTCTCAAGCAGCGGTGGCGGAACAACGGTTTGTCTGCTGATTTTCTGGCTGATTACCTGACGACTTTTTTTCCGGGCAACCAAGATGAACCCTCGACAATTGAAAGACAAGCTGAAATAAAAAGTGCTGTTAGCTACATTGCCAACGAGTTATTGGAAAATGCCATGAAGTTTAATGATGAAACCTCCGACTACCCGATCGATATTAAACTGCAATTAGAGAGCGAGGGAGTGATTGTCTCAGTGGCTAACAGCATCTCTCCGCAAGCGGTGGACAAGTTTCAGGCTTATATTCAGGAGTTGCTGGCCTCGGAGCCAAGCGAACTTTACCTTCAGCGGTTGGAAAAAAATGCTGCTGACGACAACAGTACCAATTCGGGATTGGGTTTGTTGACCATGCTCACCGATTATACCGCCAAACTTGGCTGGAAATTCCAGACCGTGCACAAAGACCCGGAAGTAATTGCGGTGACAACTATGGTGCAATTAACAGTATAAGCAACGCTGGCGATCGATAATATCTAAGGGACTTTTTTTTGTGGCTATGGAAATTAATACAGAAGATTACCAGATCTGTTACGATCCAGCAACGGCAACCGTGAGTTTTATTGGATCTCTAAGGCTGAGCGGGCCTGCTGAGTACGCGCCGATAGGGCAGTTGCTGGCCCAGGTTGCCGACTTGGAACCGACGAAAATTACCCTCAATTTGCAGCAGTTAGAATTTTTGAACAGTTCTGGCATCAATATGCTATCGAAGTTTATTATCGAGATCCGCAAAACAGCCAGGGTGCAAATGGCGGTACAAGGCTCTCAAAGCATAGCTTGGCATGGTAAATCTTTGAGGAATTTCCAGCGCCTGATGCCTGGTTTGCAGTTGGATTTTCTATAAAAACACGATTACTTTTAGGGTGCGAAATGTTAAGTAATTTTTTGTTAGTCGAGGCGCAAATTCTCGAGTTATGCTGGAAGAACAACCATCTAGAGAACAGCTACTTTTAGAGATAGAAAGATTGCGCCAGCAAGTGGAAGACTTGAAGGAGGAAAAAGCGGATCTGGAAATCTTGCTGGAAACTACTGCTGAACATTCCGATACGGTTGAAACTGAGTTACGCTCTCGCGCATTCGAGGCGGTGCGCGAAGGCGAAATCAAGCTGGCTCAATTTCTCGAAGCGATTCCGGTAGGCGTGGTAGTGCTCGATTCTCAAGGCAAACCTTACTACGTAAATCACGCCGGACAGCAGTTACTCGGTCAAGGAGTTTTGCCCTTAAATTCTGTTGAGGATTTGTCAGAAAGTTATCAAATTTATATCGCGGGAACGGAGACAATTTATCCTTTCGAGAATTTGCCGCTCGTCCGAGCTTTAAGGGGCGAAAACGCGACTGCTGACGATCTGGAAATTCATCGAACCGACAAGAAAGTTCCCCTAGAAATTTGGGGAAGGCCAATTTTTGACGATGGTGGCAAAGTTGCTTTTGCGATCGCAGTTTTTCAAGATGTCACGGAACGCAAAGAAGCTGAATCCCAGCGCCATTTATTTATTAAGGAACTATTTGACGTTAACCAAAATTTAGAAAAATCCCTGGATGTCGAATCAGACTTAACTGATGCCTACGGTAGATTTGTGCCACACCAATTTCTAAATTTGTTGGGATATGAAAGTATTATAGATGTCCATTTAGGCGACCAAGTGCAGCAGGAAATGTCGGTGCTATTTGCGGATATTCGCGACTTCACGACGCTTTCAGAAACTATGACTCCCCAAGAAAATTTTAAATTTATCAATGCTTACCTTTCGCGGATGGAGCCTGCGATTACTAGCAATAACGGGTTTATTGACAAATACATCGGCGATGCAATTATGGCTTTGTTTAGTGACTTTGCAGATGATGCAGTGAAAGCGGGTATTGCAATGCTAAATATCCTCAAAACTTACAACGAATACCGTCAAGGCGTCGGCTACGTCCCGATTCAAATTGGCATTGGCATCAATTCGGGTTCTTTGATGCTGGGGACAGTCGGGGGTAAAAGCCGGATGGACAGCACTGTGATTAGCGATGCTGTTAATTTAGCATCTCGCATTGAAGGATTGACCAAAGATTACGGCGTACCTCTGTTAATTTCTCAGCAGACTTTGGAACGGTTGCGAAATCCCACCGATTATGCAATTAGAATTGTGGATAAAGTACAGGTAAAAGGAAAATCTCAATATGTGGTAGTTTATGAGGTATTTGATGCAGATCCGCCGGAAAGTTTGTCGGCAAAGCTAGCAAATTTGTCTGTGTATAATGAAGCTATGTTACTGTGCGATCGCAAGGACTTCCGAGAAGCGGGAAAATTATTTGAAGAGTGTTTGCGAACAAATCCAAGCGATCATGTAGCTCGCATTTACCTGAAACGCTGTCGGGATTGGCGATCGCTCCTCAAAGGAATTTAAAGCAAGCTAGTCTATTTTAGATTTAAGGAATGAGAATTAAATAACTTACAATGCGTGATGGTTCTTGTGGGATGGGCGTCCCGCCCGTCCAGAAAGGGCGGGCTAAGAGTGCCCATCCCCTACTCCCCACTTTCAAGAGTGTAAATTATTTAATTCGCGATCCTAAGATTGACCAGGAATTTCAAAGGTGGTACCCGCCACGTGATTTATCCGTGGAATCAATCCAAAATCGAAAATCGAAAATCCTCAAGCCCCCGCATTTATCCGTGGGGTCGCCTCTAAAATCTAAAATCTAAAATCTAAAATCGATTGACTTCATATAGCAATCCTCGCATCACTTGTGAATTTCTTACTTTCTCCCTGCAGGTTCGGGGAGAGTTAGGGTGGGTGAAAAATTTACGACTCCTGTAAAGATTGATATATATCTTGAGAGTGATGACTGACCTCTGGAATCTGTCAAAGGTGTAAAATATAAACAGCTTTATAGCTGTTACTTCTGAGGCTTCTCAAAATAGAACGGCTGAGGGCGGAACAGCCAGCGATCAGTAATTTGGTGCGAGAACGGCGGCCAGCGCTGAACCTGTCTCAGAAAAAGTTGGCGGATGAATTAGGGATGACCTTTTCCACGATTCATCGTTGGAAAAAGAGACACGCTACGACTTCTCGCTTGCCACTCAAGCAAATTTACATATTGCTGGATGAGTTAGGTGATTCGCTAGATGCAACGGCGAATGCAGTAAGGCACAGCGAGCAAGATATTTTTCGGATAAGGAGTAAAAAGGGTGAGTGTAGAAGGAATCAACAGCATTTTCAGAGATATTCGACTACTTCCCTATGGTGTGGCCACCCTCTCCGTGGCTCTGGCACTGGCGCTAACCCGATCGCTTTTACCGTGGATCTACCCAACCACGACACCCCTGTTTTTCATCGCGGTGATGGTGAGTTCCTGGTATGGCAGTTTTGGGCCTGGGTTGCTGGCAACAATTTTATCCACGCTGGCAATTAACTATTTTTTTATTGAGCCGTTCTATTCCTTACAGATAGTTAATGTAGAGACAATTCTTCGGATTGGTATGTTTTTGCTCGCTGCAGGATTGAGCGCTTCACTCAATCAATCGTGGCGCACTGCTATAAAAAACGCGAAAGCAGCCCTGCAAAATTTACAGCAGGCAATGGAAGTAGAACAACAGGTGCGCGGCGAAGCAGCACAAGCTGCGGCGACTGAGGCAAAAGAACAACTAGAAACGGTACTTTCTACCATCAACGATGGGTTTTACATCCTCGATCGCGATTGGCGCTACACCTATGCCAACGATCGCTACTGTGAAATGGTTGGAATGCCCCGGTCAGCGATTCTGGGTCAGAACGTTTGGGAGTTATTTCCGGCAGCCGTTGACACCGATGCTTATGTGCAGTTTCATCGGGCAATGCGCGAACAAACGCCACTCCAGTTTGATTATCTGTACTCACCTTGGAAGGGTTGGCATGACCATCGCATTTACCCTTCGCCCCGGGGACTGACGGTTTTGCTTGCTGACATTACCGATCGCAAACAGGCAGAACTCCTCCTAATCGAGCAGACACGACTGCTGGAGTCGATCGCCTTCGGACAGCCACTAGACGACTGTCTGGCAGCCGTGTGTGACTCAGTATCCAGGCTGAATCCGGGTACCCGCGCGGGCTTCCTGCTAGCGGATGCTCAGCGGCTGACGTTTAAGAGATCAATTACTCCAGACTTTCCAGCGTCTTTTGGTGAAGGACTCCAAGATGCTCCGATTAACGATTTGTGCATTGGAACCTGTGGCGAAGCAGTGTATAGCGGTCAGCCCGTGACCTGCGCCGACATTGCCAAGGACGATCGCTGGTCGCAAGCATGGCGAAATTTATGCGTGGCTCATGGCATTCTAGCCTGCCATTCTCAGCCCGTGTTCAGGCACGACAATCTACCTATGGGGTCGCTGATGCTGTGCTTTAGCGAGGCGCGGATGCCGACTGATTGGGAACATAAACTCGCGGAGTTCGGCACCCAAGTTGCCAGCATCGTCTTTGAGCGCGATCGATCATTCCAGGCGTTGCGTGAGAGCGAAGAACAACTCCGATTGGCTTCCGAAGGCGGCAATTTGGGTTTGTGGTATTGGGATATGGAAACAGACACGCTGAGTTTGACGGACATAGCCAAAGCGATGTTTGGTTTACCCGTCAATACAGCAATGTCGATACAGGTGTTTTTAGAAGCCGTGCATCAGGACGATCGTCCATTCGTTCACACCGTACTCAATGAGCTCAAAGCGAATCAACCGCATACTGAAATTGAGTATCGGACGCTGTGGGCAGATGGCACCGTTCGTTGGATTTTGGCAAAGGGCGATTGCGCCTATAACGCTGAGGGCATGATAATTTCGACGCGGGGCGTATTAATCGACATCAGCGATCGTAAACAAGCAGAAGAAGCTTTGCGTCAAAGCGAAGAGCAGAGTCGCAACATTCTAGAGAGTATTGATGATGGATTCTTTTCCCTTGATGAGAATTGGTGTTTCACTTATGTGAATCGGTCAGCGGAAATTCTGCTAGACCGGACTGCCAGCGATCTGATTGGGAAAAATGTGTGGGAAGAATTCCCCGGACTTAATGGCAGCGAGTTTGAGCAGGTTTATCGGCGCGTGGCAAACGAGCGCGTGGCTTTGTCAGTCACGGCTTTTTATCCCGATCACGATCGGTGGTATGACGTTCGCACCTACCCTGCAGCCAACGGGATTACCATTTATTTCCGAAATGTCACCGATCGAAAACTGGCCGAGGAGGTATTGCAACAACGAGAAGCAGAACTTCGTTTAGTCACCAATGCCGTGCCTGCCTTGATTTCCTTTGTAGACTCAGACCAGCGTTATCGCTTCAACAATCGAGCATATGAAGAATGGTTTGGACATTCGGCAGCGCAAATCTATGGCAAGCACCTTCAAGAGGTTTTAGGCGAAACTGGCTATGAAGGGATTCGTCGTTATGTTGAGCAAGTCTTGGCAGGACAGGAAGTGACCTTTGAAAGCCAAATTCCCTACAAAGATGGTGGAACCCGTTATATCAATGCCACCTATGTTCCCCGCTTCAATAGCCAGGGAAAAATTGAAGGGTTTGTAGCATTCGTCAACGATATCACCGATCGCAAACAAGCCGAAGCCACACTACGGGAGAGTGAGGCAAGGTTCCGACTGATGGCAGATGCCGCCCCTGTGCTGATTTGGATGTCGGGCACAGATAAACTCTGTTATTACTTCAACGTCCCGTGGCTAAACTTTACGGGACGGACGATCGAGCAAGAAAGGGGCAATGGTTGGACAGAAGGAGTCCACCCCGACGACTTTGAGCGGTGTTTAGACACCTATGTGACTGCCTTTGATGCCCGTCAACCGTTCAAGATGGACTATCGCTTGAAACGCTGTGATGGCATATACCGTTGGATTATGGATGAAGCTGTTCCTCGCTACGGATTGGAAGGTGAGTTCTTGGGCTACATCGGCTCCTGTGTTGATATTGAAGACCACAAACAAGCTGAGGAAGCCCTGCGCGAGAATGAATCCCGCCTCCGTCTGATCTTTGAAAGCGCCAAAGATTATGCCATCTTCACCCTCGACCTTAACGGCATCATTGCCAGTTGGAACTCAGGGGCAGAAAGGTTGTTGGGCTATACCGAGACAGAAGCAATTGGTTGCTCCAGTCGGATGATTTTCACACCAGCAGATAACGAACAAGGACAAGCCGAGTACCAGAGGCAAATGGCTCTACTGCAAGGACGGGTCGAAGACGAACGCTGGCACGTCCGCAAAGATGGGAATCACTTTTGGGCCAGTGGATTGATGATGCCCCTGCTTAATGAAGCGGATTGTCCGCAGGGATTTGTCAAAATCATGCAGGACAAGACTGCACAACGGCAAGCAAGTGAGCGCCTGCAATTGCTGTATGAAACTACCCGCGATCTGATGAAGACAGAACAGCCTCTGGCTTTGATGGACACGCTATTCCGCAAACTGGCAGTGCTACTCGATCTGGATTGTTACTACAACTTCATGGTGGAAGAAAAAGACAACCGCCCGATGCTGCATTTGAGAAACTATGATGGCATCTCTGAAGAAAGGGCGCAGGCGATCGCCTGGATCGAAGTAGGGCAATATCTCTGTGGATTGGTTGCCCAAACCCAGCAGCAACTTGTCTTGAATCAAGCCGAACTTTCCACTCATCCGAATGGTAAAGCCCTCTATGAACTGGGCATCACGGCTTACGTGGGTCAACCGTTAATCGCTCAAGGACGGTTATTAGGAACGCTCTCCTTTGCCAGTCTGACTCGGACGCACTTCACGCCTGCTGAAATCGAGCTGCTGGGATCTATCTGTGACCAAATCGCGATCGCTCTGGAACGGGCAAATCTGAACGATTCACTGCAGCAGCAAGCGGAACAGCTAAGACAGGCAAATCGGATCAAGGATGAGTTTTTAGCGGTACTATCCCATGAATTGCGATCGCCCCTCAATCCTATTTTGGGCTGGTCAAAGCTGCTGCAAACTGGCAAGCTGGATGCGGCGAAAACCGCCCAGGCGTTAGCGACGATCGAACGGAATGCCAAGCTGCAAACTGAATTGATTGAAGATTTGCTTGATGTCTCGAAAATTCTCCAAGGTAAGCTCAGTCTGAATATTCGTCCAGTTGATTTAGCTTTAACTGTGGAATCGGCGATCGAAACTGTCAATTTGGCTGCTGTTGCCAAATCCATTGACATTCGGACTGTGTTAGATCCTCAGATCGGACAAATTTTGGGAGATTCGGGCCGTTTGCAGCAAATAGTCTGGAATCTTGTTTCCAATGCGGTCAAATTCACCTCGGCCGGGGGGCGCGTTGAGGTGCGCTTAACTCGTGTGGGCGATCGCGCTCAAATTACGGTGGCGGATACAGGGGTTGGCATTGCACCGGAGTTTTTACCCTACGTGTTTGACTACTTCCGCCAAAAAGATGGCGCTACAACCCGCAAGTTTGGTGGCTTGGGATTGGGGCTGGCGATCGTGCGGCATTTAGTCGAACTGCACGGTGGCACGGTTGGGGCAGATAGCGCCGGTGAAGGGTTAGGAGCTACCTTTACCGTAAGACTGCCCCTATCACCGAAGGTAAGACAAGAAAACTCTCTTGCAAGACTTTCGGAACGATCGACTGCGGATGAACCGTTATCGGGGATGCGGATAGTTGTGGTTGATGATGAGCCGGATATGCGAGAGTTGATTTCGTTTTTGCTAGAAGATGCAGGTGCAGAGGTACTGACTCTTGCTGTCCCTCAAGAAGTCCTCACAGCGTTGACTAATTTCCAGCCAGATGTCCTGTTGAGCGACATTGGTATGCCGGGAATGGATGGCTATATGCTGTTGCGACAAGTGCGAGCTCTGCCGCCAGAACGGGGTGGGCTGATTCCCGCGATCGCCCTGACTGCTTATGCGGGTGAGTTTAATCAACAGCAAGCTTTGCAAGCTGGATTTCACCGACATCTGGCAAAGCCGATCGAACCGGATGAATTAATTAAGACGATCGTCGCACTTCTTAGCAAGAACACTGATGGCCCAGCAAGCTCTAAGGATTGATGCGAAGGAGTTCCAACCGATCGAACATTACCAAGCTTTTAAGTTGCTGTGGTTAGGGAGCGATATTTGTATTATCTTCTGTCCGGTCGATTCCCTCCGCTTCGCTTCGCCCGAAATGAGGTAGGGGCGGGTTCAACAACCATATCTGCCAATAATTGACAATCTCAAAAACCCGCCCGGCCGGGATATTATGGTCAATCGCTCGGACGTGATATTACAGGAGAATCTATCAATAAATCCGGTTTCTAGTCTAATAGTGCGTAAGTCCTGATAATATAATCAATAATTTGGAGTGTCAAAAAAAGACGATGGGAATTAACAAGCAGCAGCCTAGAATACATATAAAACCTTCAGTGATTAAAGCGATAGCTCTGTTCTTTCTGTGCTGCTTGTTAACTGCAAGTTGTGGACAAAGAACACGTCCATCGGTCACTGCGACCGGCGAAAATGCTAATAACCGCGTTACTATTGGCACAACCTTGAAATTGCGGACGATCGACCCTGCGGACGCTTACGAAATTATCTCAGGGCAACTGCTGCAAAATTTGGGCGACACTCTCTATACTTACAAGTCGGGGACTACTGAGTTAATCCCCCATTTAGCCACAGCAATGCCAAAAGTTAGCCAAGACGGATTGACATATACCATCCCCTTGCGTCAAGGAGTTATTTTTCACGATGACACACCGTTTAATGCCGCAGCAATGGAGTTCTCCTTGCAGCGGTTTATCAAAAATGGCGGTCGTCCGGCTTTCTTGTTGAGCGATGCCGTAGAATCTGTGAAAGCGACGGGCGAATACGAATTAACTTTTCAACTCAAAAAGCCTTTTGCTGCTTTTCCTTCTCTCTTGACATTCGCTGGTAGTTGTGCAGTTTCTCCAAAAGCTTACGAGATTGGGGAGGGTAAATTTAAACCCGATACGTTTGTGGGAACGGGACGCTACAAGTTGGCAACTTACGGCAGCGATTCTCTCAAGTTTGATGTGTTTGACAAGTATTGGGGCGAAAAACCAGTTAATCAAGGAATTGACCTTTTGCTGCTTTCTAGTTCGTCAAATTTGTTCAATAGTTTTCGGACTGGTGCAGTTGATGTGGCTTATTTGTCTCTGGATGCAGACCAAGTTCAAAGCTTGGGCGAGGGAGCAAAACAAGGGAAATGGCAGGAAATTGCGGGGGAAAGCAGTACGGTTAGTTACATGACGCTGAATACTAAGTCTAAACCGTTGGATAAGTTAGAAGTGAGACAGGCGATCGCAGCAGCGATGGATCGCCCCCTGATTAATGAGCGCGTACTGCGCGGACAAGCACAACCGCTTTACAGTCTGATCCCTACAACCTTCGACGTTCAAAAACCGGTTTTTAAAGAACTGTACGGAGATGCCAACACGACAAAGGCTAAGGAACTTTTAACGAAAGCTGGATACTCAGCCACCAATCCTTTTGTTCTGCAACTTTGGTATCCTTCAGCTTCCACAAAACGAGCTTTAGTCGCGAGTCTGATCGAGGCGCAAACTAAACTCAAAATGGACGGGATAATGCAGGTAGAAATTAACAGCGTTGAATCTCCGACTTTGTTTCAAAACATAGAGAAGGGAATTTATCCTGCGGTTTTAGTGGATTGGTACGCCGACTTTTTCGATGCCGATAATTACATTCAGCCGTTTTTAGATTGTGCGACGGGTTCGGCGGCTGGGGGCTGTGAAAAGGGTGCTAGCCAAGGTCAGGGTTCGTTCTATTATAACGATCGGGTCAATGAACTGATCGACAAGCAACGAAAAGAAGCAAATCCTGAAACCCGCAAAGC
This sequence comes from Microcoleus sp. D3_18_C2, assembly GCF_036702395.1. NCBI lineage: Bacteria > Bacillati > Cyanobacteriota > Cyanophyceae > Oscillatoriales > Microcoleaceae > Microcoleus > Microcoleus sp. D3_18_C2. Next base: position 112,116 of record NZ_JAUBTG010000008.1, read on the forward strand.
TCTGTTTGCGGAAATTCAAGACATACTAGGTCAAGATGTACCTTTCATCCCTCTTTGGCAGGATAAGGACTATACCTTTGCTCAGAACAGCATCACCGGAGTCCGTCTCGAACCGACGCAATCTTTTCCTTTTTGGTTCCTGAAAAAGCAATAATTATTTACAATAATTTTGGGGGAGTTGAAACGTCAATAATTATTGCATATTTTGTGCACAACAGGGTGATGATTGTCACAGTTTATCAAAGAGACCGATCACCCAACCCTCTTTAATAATGTGCGATATTATTAACAGAGAGATATTGCTGAGGGTGGTATATGAAATTTGGGATTTTAACAACAACAGGGGTGCTAATTGCGATCGGTTTGGCATCGGGAGTAAAGGCAGAAAACGTATCCCACGTCAAGCAATTATTAGAAACTAAAAAATGTAGCCAATGTGACTTGACAGGAGCGCAGCTTGCTGGTATCAATCTGAGCGGGGCAGATTTGAGCGGTGCGAATCTGAGCGGTGCAAATTTGAACGGTGCAAATTTGAACGAAGCCAAACTGAACGAAGCAAATCTGAAACAAGCTAAATTGCAAGGTGCGAGTTTAATTGCTGCTAAAATGCACGGGGCTAATTTGGAGGGTGCTGATTTGAGCCGCGCTAATCTGAGTTTGGCGGGTTTAGTGATTGCGAGTTTGAAAAATACCAACCTCACCAGCGCTAATTTAATCGGTGCTAATTTAGAAAGCGCCAATTTGGCGGGTGCAAATCTGAGAAATGCTCGCCAGTCTGTAGCCAATTTAGCGAATGTCAGCCTCAGAGGTGGCAGTTTGTCGGGAATCGACGTACAGGGAGTCAACTTGCGGGATGCAAATTTGACCAATGCAAATTTGAACGGTGCAAATTTGAACGGTTCGGACTTGACAGGTGCTAATTTAAAGAATGCCAATATGGCAAATGTAGATTTGAAAAACGCTTCTTTGCCCTAGGACGATCGCCACTTGCTATATCAAATTCTGGTGCTTAACAAGCTTAATATAATAAGGTAGGGGCAATTCTGAAATTGCCCCTAAATTTTTAATTGTAGGATTTATCTTGTTTCCCGTCGCTGCGTAGCGTAGATGATTGTTCGGTGTGCGAAGCTTTTTCTTGGCGTCTGCGATTGCTTCATATTTGGATCTAGGATCAATCTGCCTCGTGAGCATCTTGGGCGAAGCGGATAATGTCATCATCGCCGAGGTATTCACCATTTTGGATTTCAATCATCACCAAGGGAATAACTCCTGGATTTTCTACGCGGTGAGCAGTATTCATGGGAACGTAGGTTGACTGTTTCTGCATGAGAATCGTCTCTTTGTCGTCGCAGATAACTTTAGCGGTACCGGAGACGACAACCCAGTGCTCGCTGCGGTGATAGTGCATTTGGGTGCTGATGTGATGCCCCGGCTTGACTTCAATGCGATTGATCTTATAACGATCGCCCGCGTCTATGACTGTAACTTGACCCCAGTAGCGGGTTTGTGTGCGATCGTCAATTTTTTCGCTTGTCTCCACTGTTTCCACCATGCTGTTTATCTCGCTAACGGTGTCTGTAAAAATATCTGTAGTTGAAAGTATAGCAGGGATAGGGTAAGTGCGATCGATTTAAACATTACTCAATTAGCCGCCACTCGCGAGCATCAACAAATTGCGACAAATGCCCCACATTTGTTGTAGCAATTACCACATCATTGCCTTCACTTGCCTCCAATATTGCTTGAGCAGCCAAAATCACATCCCCGTCAAGTGCATTGGCTTCTGCGGTTGGTCTTCCTCTCATTCTCGCTTGCGCCCACAACTGAGCGGCAAAAAGCATGACTTCTGTAGTCAAAGGACGATATGTAAGTTGTAATTTCAGTTCATCAAGCCGTTGAATACCTGCTAATTTACCTGCGCGGATCAACTCCCGTCGCACTTCGTAGTCAGCAATTTCAGGCAGAATTATTATTTCGCCCCTCCGCATTAAAGAGTTTAGCCAAACTTGGCACTCTTGAATTTCAGCAGAGGATGCTTTAGGGTTTGTCACCATTCCTAATGGGCCAGAGTCGAGAATAATTACTCTACTCATGGGAATAATGGCCGATTAGAAAGGCGGTCTTCATCTAAAGCTTTACGGAGATATTCAGCGGTTTCTGTTTGTTCTTGTTCATCTCCCTCCTCAATCCATGAATTGATTAATTCAATTGCACCTTTATTTCTTTGTATCCGTTCCTCCAGCGACAGTTTAGTAATGTCTATTTTCTCAGATGTCTGGGGAGGCTCGGACAATATGGGCGTTACTGTCACCGTTTCCATAAATAAGCGCATCATCTGAAGTAAATTCGGCCAATATTCTCTGGGAGTTTGCTGAATTACGCGGAGAAATGCCGCGATGGGCTGGCTTAAGGGGCGATCGCTTTCTTTGTCTTCAACCATAGGAGTTTCGGGCGCGGACTTTACTGTCCCTTGGCTTTCACTGCTTAAAACTTGCTCAGGCATAATCACTTTTCTCCTTTCTCAGATTTATATCAAGTTCGATCGACTTACGAAAAGGGGAGCGGGGCGGGTCGATCAATATCCTGGATGTGAATTAGAGATGCAGGGGTGAACCCCTACTCATATTATAAACAAAGGGCGGGCATTTGCCCGCCCCACTTTTTACTTGCTCAGCACACCATCGGGAATCCCCAAAATATCCTCAATGCGAGGCATATCTTCCAAAGCAATCACTCGTCCTTCATCCTCAAAACCAGCAATTTGATCGAAATTCAAATAGCGATACAAATCACCAGCAAAAGGATCGATTCTCTTTGACACAATGTCATTGTATTCTTGGACTGTAGGAATGCGACCTAACAGCGAACAAACGGCCGCCAATTCCGCCGAACCGAGATAAACTTGTGCATCTTTGCCCATGCGGTTGTTAAAGTTACGAGTAGAAGTTGAAAAAACCGTTGTCGCATCTTTAACCCGCGCTTGATTGCCCATACAAAGACTGCATCCGGGCATTTCTGTACGCGCTCCAGCGGCTCCAAAAATGCTGTAATAACCTTCTTCTTTGAGTTGCTGTTCGTCCATGCGAGTTGGCGGACAAATCCACAGGCGAGTTTTCACTTCCCCTGCACCTTCCAACACCTTCGCTGTGGCGCGGTAGTGACCGATATTTGTCATGCAGGAACCGACAAATACTTCGTCAACCCGATCGCCCGCAACCTCACTCAACAACTTAACATTATCCGGGTCATTGGGAGCAGCCACAATTGGCTCTTTAATCTCGTTCAGATCGATTTCGATGATTTCAACGTATTCCGCATCAGCATCCGCCTCCATCAGCACCGGATTTGCCAGCCATGCCTCCATCTTAGCCACCCGGCGCATCATCGTCCGCGCATCTTGATAGCCCCGCGCCACCATGTTTTTCAGCAGCGCGACATTGGAACGAATGTACTCAGAAACAGTCTCCACGCTCAATTTAATGGTGCATCCAGCGCAAGAACGCTCTGCAGTCGCATCGGTCAATTCAAAAGCCTGCTCAACCTTCAAATCGGGCAAACCTTCAATCTCCATAATCCGCCCAGAAAAGATGTTTTTCTTGTTCTGTTTCGCGACGGTTAGCAAACCTTTTTGAATTGCTACATAGGGAATGGCATTCACAACATCCCGCAGCGTTACTCCCGGCTGCAATTCACCTTTAAACCGCACTAAAACTGATTCCGGCATATCCAAAGGCATGACGCCCAATGCCGCAGCAAATGCCACCAATCCCGAACCCGCAGGAAAGGAAATTCCCAAAGGAAAACGAGTGTGAGAATCGCCGCCGGTTCCCACTGTATCTGGCAATAACATCCGGTTCAGCCAAGAGTGAATAATGCCGTCTCCGGGGCGCAAAGCTATGCCGGCGCGCTCTGCCATGAAATCGGGCAATTCATGGTGAGTTTTGACATCAACTGGTTTTGGATAAGCGGCGGTGTGGCAGAAACTTTGAATAACCAAATCGGCGCTAAATCCCAAACAAGCAAGTTCTTTCAATTCGTCGCGAGTCATTGGCCCTGTGGTATCTTGCGAGCCGACTGTTGTCATGACTGGTTCGCAAGATGTACCGGGGCGAACGCCGGACAAACCGCAAGCTTTGCCTACCATTTTTTGTGCTAAAGTAAAGCCTTTTCCCGTATCCACTGGGATTGTAGGACGGGTAAAAATAGTGCTCGGTTCTAGTCCTAAAGCTGCGCGAGTTTTGTCGGTTAAAGTTCGTCCAATTAATAGGGGAATTCGGCCGCCGGCGCGAACTTCGTCTAGAATTGTGTCAGGTTTGAGGGTGAATGTGGAGATAATTTCTCCGGCTTCGTTGGTGATTTCGCCTTTGTATGGATGGATGGTAATTACCATTCCTGTTTCCATTTGGGAGACATCACATTCGATCGGCAATGCGCCGGAATCTTCAGCGGTATTGAAGAAGATCGGGGCGATCGCACCTCCTAAAATATAACCGCCACTGCGCTTGTTGGGCACAAACGGAATATCATTGCCAATGTGCCAGAGCACGGAATTAATCGCCGATTTCCGCGACGAACCAGTACCGACAACATCACCAACATAGGCTACGGGATGACCTTTTTGCTTCAATTCTGCAATGGTTTGCAAAGCCCCAGGCATCTTACTTTCGAGCATCGCCAAAGCGTGTAGGGGAATGTCCGGCCGCGTGGTAGCATGAGGTGCAGGCGACAAGTCGTCAGTATTGGTTTCTCCAGGAACTTTGAAGACTGTAACGGTAATCGCTTCTGGCAATACAGGACGGCCTGTAAACCATTCGGCATCCGCCCAAGAATCGACTACCTGCTTGGCGTAGGGATTTGTATCAGACAAAGCTATAACGTCGTGGAAAGCGTCGAATACTAACAACGTTTTGCTCAGTGCCCGGGCGGCGGTGGCGGGAATGGCGATTTCGGCAGTGGGGTTGAGCAAATCGATTAAAGATTGGACGTTGTAACCGCCCATCATTGTCCCCAGCAGGTAAACTGCCCATTTGGGAGCAATTAGGGGGCTGTGGATTTCGCCTTTAGCAATGCCAGTTAAAAAACCAGCTTTGACGTAGGCGGCGCTGTCTACGCCTGGGGGGACGCGATCGCGCAATAATTCTATTAAGGTTTCTTCTTCTCCTGCCGGCGGATTTTTCAGCAGTTCGCACAGTTCCGACGTTTGCTGGGCGTCTAGCGGCAGCGGTGGAATTCCCTCATGGGCACGTTCGGCCGCGGTACGGCGGTAAGATTCAAGCATTTCTCCTCTCTCCTCGGATAGTATTCGGTGGTTGGCAAGTAGGTGGCTTTACTTTTTAGATTAGGAGCTTCCGCTGCACATTGGGTAAAGTACCTCGCCATACATCAAAACTTAACGCAACTTTAAAAACAGTAGATTTTCATACCAAAGACAGATGTGGTCTTTAACGAGAGAGCAGCGTATCAAACTTCAGTCGAGCAGTTTAGGGCCTTCAGTTGCATAGTTCTGGTTAAGATTAATGTGTTGTGGGCTACTGTAGATCCTCCTCTGCATCTGAAATCGTCATTTACCAATAGTCTGGACTGTTTGTAGTTCGTAGTGTGAAACCCTTGATTTTCCGTTGGTAGCTCCATTGGCGAATCGCCTTGAAACTTTTATTCTACGAATGCTAATTAAAAACAGTCCGCAGTATTGATTGACCACAAGTTTAAAAAAGTTGTCCTGCTAATGGATCGATTAAACAATGGAAAGTTTTATCCCTGAAAAGTCTGAAGACTGTCACGGCTGGGCCTCCAAGCCAGACTTGTACAAAGAGCTGCAAGGAGCCAAAGAATTACTGCTGACGATCGCCAACTCGATGCCAATACCCCTGATCGTGAGCAGTCTGGGGGACGGCACAATTATTTATAGTAACGATTTATGTCGTCAGGCTTTCGGGTTCACAGGATTTAAGTCGATCGACCGCCAAAAAGCCGAAACGCTCTACCACAAACCAGCAGAGCGCCAGGAATTGCTGTTGCGGCTCGCCCGCAACGGACACGTCCGCGAGACAGAAATCCGGTTTAAAAAAGCTGACGGCACGCTGTTTTGGGCAAGTGTATCGATGCGGTATCTGACATTGGTGTCGGGGAAAGCTGTTCTGTCGGTGTTCACCGACATTACGGATCGGAAGCGAGCGGCCGCCAAGGAGCAGGAATTGCTCACGTCAATCCACTCGCGAGCCCGCCAGCAAGCGGCCGTCGCTTACTTGGGGCAGCAGGCCCTGGCCGAAACTGATTTGTCCGCACTGATGGACAAAGCTGCGGTTTTAATTGCTCAAACCCTGGACGTTGATTATTGCCAGGTGTTAGAACTGTTGCCCTCTGGTCATGCTTTTATGCTGCGAGCGGGGGTTGGCTGGCAGCCGGGCCTCGTCGGCAGCGCTACTGTTGCCGCTTCTGCTCGATCCCAAGCAGGTTACACATTGCTAGTGGGCGAACCGACGATCGTCGAAGATTTGCGGGTGGAAACGCGCTTTAGCGAGTTGCCGCTACTGCACAACCACCGGGCTGTCAGCGGCGTTACTGTGATCATTCCCGGCAATCGGGGACTGGGGAGGAACTGGGGACAAGTAGAACCAGCGGACAGTTCATCCTCGCAGGCCTGGGGCATTTTGGGGGTTCATACCAGCCAAGGGCGGGTTTTCAGTCAAGATGACGTTTATTTTGTAGAAGCGATCGCCAACGTGTTAGCTGCGGCGATCGAGCGGATTATATCGCAAGAGCGCTTACAAATGATGGAACGGGCGATCGAAAGTTGCAGCAACGGCATTGCAATCACCGACGCAACCGTTGCAGATAATCCGATTATTTATGTCAATCCCAGTTTTGAGCGGATTACGGGTTATAGCAGAGACGAGTTAATGGGCAAAAATTGCCGATTTTTGCAAGGCACAGACACTGACAGCCCCGCTGCCAAAGAATTGCGAATTGCGATTGAAGAAGGCAGAGAAGCTCAAGTTATATTACGCAACTTTCGGAAAGACGGCACGCCTTTTTGGCACGAATTGTCGATCGCTCCGGTTTACAACTCGCGGCGACACTTAACCCACTTTATTGGAGTACAAACAGACATTACCGACCGCCAGCGTTCGGAAGAAGAGTTATTTTTAAAATCTCAAGCTTTAGCAGCTTTTAGCGCTAATCTCAAACACTTGCACCGGATTACAACTTATCATTATCAAAACTTTGAAGAACTGGTTGACGATTATCTAACAGCCGGCTGTTTGATGTTTGGACTTTCTATGGGCATCATGGCTGAAGTTGACAGCGAAACTTTTATTGTCCAGGCAGCGAAAACTGATTTAGGATACTTCGTGCGAGGCTTAGAATTGAACCTCAGCGATACTTACTGCGCCGCAGTAATTAAGCTCAACAAAACAGTTGCGTATTCTCATATAGGAGCAAATATTGAGATGCGCGAACATCCTGCTTATCTAAGCTGCAAATCAGAATCTTACATCGGAACGCCGATATTTGTCAACAATAAAACTTACGGTACGTTAAGTTTTAGTTCGCCAGAAATAAAGAAAAGAAAGTTCAAGTACGAGGAAATAGAAATTATAGAATTGATGGCTCAAAGTATTGGGAAAATTCTGGCGGTTCACCAAATGGAAATCGAACGCCAGCAAGCTGAAAAAGAGCGATGCGAGTTGATAGTATCTCTCAAAGAAAGTGAAGAACGCTATCGCCGTTTAGTAGAACTATCTCCCGAAGCGATCGCCGTTCACAGTCAAGGGAAAATCGCCTACATCAATGCTGCCGGCGCGAAACTCCTCGGTGCGAGTTCTCCCGAAGCGCTGATTGGCTTTCCCATATTGCATTTCGTCCATCCAAACTATGTGGAAATAGCCACAGAGCGCATTCGGCTAGTCGAGACAGAAAATCAGCCACTCGACCTTGCCGAACAAAAACTAATGCGGCTCGACGGACAAATAATAGACGTTGAAATGGCCGGTATCCCCGCTATTTATCAAGGCTCGACGGCCGGCCAGATTATTATCCGAGATGTCACCGAGCGCAAGCGAGTAGAACGGGAACTGCTGCACGGCGCTTTTCACGATGCGCTGACGGGTTTGCCCAACCGGGTTTTGTTCATCGACAGGCTAGGACAAGCCATCCGCAGATCCAATCAGTCCCCCGATTACAAATTTGGTTTACTTTTCCTAGATTTAGACCGCTTCAAAGTAGTTAATGATTCTTTAGGACACGTTTTAGGAGACAAACTGCTAATCGCCCTCGCCCAGCGACTGCAAACCTGCGTCCGGGTTTCGGATACCGTCGCCAGACTGGGGGGAGACGAATTCACGATCCTGCTAGACCACATTCAGAGCCTCAGCGACGCCACCCTCGCAGCTAAAAAGATACAAAAAGAACTGACGAAGCCGTTTCATCTCGAAGGGCACGAAGTATTTACCACCGCTAGCATTGGCATTGTTTTCAGTCGAGGCGAAGCCACCCCCAGTGGCGAATTAAATTCGTACACTCACCCGGAAGAATTCCTACGCGATGCTGACATCGCTATGTACCGCGCTAAAGCTTTGGGTAAGGCCCGCCACGAAGTGTTTAATTTGGCGATGCACGACCAAACTATGTCGCTGTTGCAGTTAGAAACTGACCTGCGGTTGGCTATTTTGGGCAAGGAGGAATTAGGAGAGAGCAAGAATCAATGTTCGCACTTTATTGTGCACTACCAACCGATTGTTTCGATCGCCAGCGGTGCGCTCGAAGGTTTTGAGGCCTTGGTGCGCTGGCACCACCCGGTTCGGGGTCTAGTTCCGCCGTCTACTTTTATCCCTGTAGCTGAAGAAACAGGTTTGATCGTGCCTCTGGGAGCCTGGGTGTTGCGGGAAGCTTGTCAGCAATTGCGGATTTGGCAAGAAATGTTAACCGAGCAACAGGGAAGAAGTCCAATGGAAGTCGGAACAAGGCCCTTTGACTCGCTTCGGCTGCACTCAGGGCAAGTCGCTCAGCGTAACCAGAAGGAAGAAGGCGCTTCGACTTCGCTCAGGGTAACAACAGAGGAGAGGGCAACGGGCAATTTAGGGGATTTAACTGATGTAACAGATACAGGGCATGAGGAACACGGAACTTTTACTGAGCGTAGCCCCAGTATTGGTCACAGGGAAGAAAGAATCGGTAAAAAATTACCAATTCCCAGTTACCAATTCCCGATTACCGATTTCCACTCCTCTATTACCAATTCCCAATTCCCAATTACCAACTCTTCGGCTACGTTCAGTACAACTTCCCAGCTACCAATTGCGAATTTTAAATTACCCATTATTGATCCTTCGCAATTAACAATGAGCGTCAATCTCTCTCCTAAACAGTTAGGTATGCCGAATTTAATCGAGGAAATCGATGAAATTTTAGCAGAAACTGGCTGCGATCCGAGCTGTTTAAAATTGGAGATTACTGAAAGTGCGATCGTAGAAAATGTGAAAAAAGCCAATATTGTGCTAGCCGAATTAAAAGGTAGGAATATTCGATTGTCGATAGACGATTTCGGTACTGGCTATTCGTCTTTAAGTTACTTGCACCGTTTTCCGCTGGATACACTGAAGATCGATCGATCTTTTGTGAGCCGCTTGGGGGCTGTCGAAAATGGTGACGACGGGGGTCAGCCTTTGCAGATTGTGCGGGCGATCGTAACTTTGGCTCACAATTTGGGATTGAATGCGATCGCCGAAGGTGTAGAGACAGGCGAACAGTTAGCACAGCTTCGAGAATTAGACTGCGAATTAGCTCAGGGATATTGGTTTTCTAAACCTTTGGACAGTTCTGCCGTGACCGAAATCCTGATAAATCTCGGTAATATAGAAATTAGGGACTGATTGAGCTACAGATTGGTAAATAGTGCCTCACCCTGTGAAGACATTTTTGCTACAAACTCCTAATCTCAAAACTGATGCACCAGGGAATAAATGGTGCATCAAAATTAGATTTTAGGTGATGATATCAAATCTGTTAGGATCGGAATTATTCATCTGCGTGAATCCGCGTCCATCCATTGTCATCTGCGGTTAATACATTCTCTTTTTTTAACCGCAGATGAGGGCAGATTAACAGATATTCACGCAGATAAATGAGTTCAATTCCGGTTGTACCGTCCGTGATTGTTGAGTATTGATATCGTTTCCGGTTGCATCGGAATGATTTAACCGCAGAGGGCGCAGAGAACGCAGAGGGAGAGAATACAGAGAGGAATAATTCCGATGCTACCGGATTTGATATGACTGGATTTTATTGCAGAAGGAAGCAGGAAGAAGCAATATAATCAATCGTTTCAGCCATTAACAACGTCCTAACTGTCTTGGCGGTTGCTATATCAGGACGATGCTACCGGATTTGATATGGTTGAAAATTACCCAACTGACCACGAATTTCTTCATGTGGTACCCGCCACGTGGTTTATCCGTGGAATCAATCCAACATCGGAAATCGAAAATCCTCAAGAAAGAGCATTTATCTCGCGCAAGTCAATCCAAAATCTAAAATCTAAAATCTAAAATCGAATGACGCACAGTAACGCTTTCGCAATTGCCAATTACAACTTACCAATTCCCTATTAACAATTAGCTTTGAGGGGAATCTCGATCGCCAATTCTGTACCCTGGCCCGGCGAAGAAGTGCATTTCAGCGACCCGTTGTGTCTGTCTGTAACAATTTGATAGCTAATTGACAAGCCCATCCCGGTGCCTTTACCCACAGGTTTAGTAGTAAAAAACGGGTCAAAAAGCCGAGTGCCGACAGTCTCCGGTATTCCCGGCCCGTTGTCAGCAATCCGAATGATTACTTTGCCGGCTGGCGATAGTTCAGTGCGGATGCGGATGTTGCTGGGCTTTTGCCGCTTTTCCTCAGCAGAACGGCGCAGATCCCGTTCTTCTAAAGCATCCAAAGCATTGCTCAAGATGTTCATAAATACTTGATTTAATTGTCCGGCATAACATTCTACCAAGGGCAGTTGAGCGTATTCTTTAATTACCTCAATTTCTGGATGGTTGTGTTTAGCTTTGAGCCGGTGCTGCAAAATCATCAGGGTGCTATCTATGCCCTCGTGGATGTTGACGGCTTTCATTTCCGCTTCGTCCATGCGGGAAAATGTGCGGAGAGAAGCAACAATTTGTTGAATTCTGTCTGCACCGACTTTCATTGAAGAAAGCAACTTTGGCAAGTCTTTCATCAGAAAGTCGAGTTCAATATTGTCTACTTCTTCTTGAATTTCCGGGACGGGATCGGGATAGTGGTTTTGGTAAAGTTCGATCAGGTGTAGCAAGTCTTGGGTATAGTCGTTGGCGTGACTGAGATTGCCGTAAATAAAGTTAACTGGGTTGTTTATTTCGTGGGCGACTCCTGCCACAAGTTGACCGAGACTCGACATTTTTTCATTTTGAATTAACTGCGATTGAGTGCTGGTTAATTTCTTCAATGTTTTTTCTAATTCGAGAGCTTTATTCCGAGTTTGGGCGTAAAGATCGGCTTGGTTGAGGGCGATCGCCAATTGAACTGTAACCGCTTGCAATAATTCTACTTCGTCGTCACTCCAGGGTCGCACAGCAGCGGAGTGGGCGCAGGTAACAACGCTCACTACTCCCGAAAGTGCCTGCATGGGAATTGCCAAGACAGATTGGTAGCCCAGAGAGTTAAGAGAGCTTCTCCAAATAGGGTCTGCGATCGCTCCGACATCATCGATTTGCAGCGTTTCTAGACGCAACATCTGTTCTCCTATAGTTCCGAAATCAGAAGCTTTATAGCAACCTATTAAATCTGGAAGTTCTCTTGTGCGAGATTCTTGAATAATTTCCCAGTATGGTTCGTCTCCGTCGCAACGATACCAGCTAAAGTTGCAACGATCGATCTGCATGAAAGCCCGAATTTCTTGGACGGCGACAGCAATAATGCTGTCGAAATCGAGGGAATTGCGGATTTGAGTAGTGAGGTTGTTGAGCAGTTTTTCTCGCTCGGCTTGCTGTCTGAGTCTGGCTGACGATTGCCTTAAGGCAATTTCTCCCCGCTTGCGATCGGTAATGTCTTCGGTGACAGCTAATAGATATTGCGGTTTGCCATCAGCATCGAGTATTGCTGTTTTCTTGCTATGAAATATCCGCGTTTCTCCTTGGCTAGTTTCAATTTCTTCTTCGGCGATTTCTAAAATTTGCCCGCTATCGATCACTTCCCGGTCTTTGGCGGTGAAAAAATCAGCTTGTTCTGTTGGGAAAAAGTCGTAATCATTTTTGCCGATTACTTCTGCTGCACTGAAACCGAGTAACTGTTCAGCTACTGGGTTCCACAGAACAAACCGCAGTTCTTGGGCATCCTTGGCAACCACTCCTACGGGTATGGTTTTGAGCACTGACTCCATAAAATTTTGAGCGTGTTGCAGTTCTGCTTCTGCCTGTTTGCGATCGCTAATATCTCGGACGTTGGCAATGATGCTGAGATTGCCGTTGAGATTAATTTTGGACAGGGCAATTTCTGCATCAAAAGTTGAACCGTCCTTGGGACGCCTCGCTTTCCATTCCACGCGACCAGTTTCGCCTGCTAATACTCTTTCCCAAAGTTCTTCCATTTGTTCAATGGGATTGTCGGCGCTTGAATAGTCATTTTTAATTGATAATTTTTTTGCTTGTTCGGGGCTCACTCCGTACATTTCTAACATTCGATTATTGACATCGAGAATGTTTCCTTCTAAATCGTGAATGAAGATAGCATCGTAGACATTGTTAAATATGGTTCGCAGGTTTTGCTCGGAAACTTGCAGCGCTGCTTCTGCAAGTTTTCGATCGCCAATTTCTTGTTCTAATTGGGTGACTGCTTGGGAAAGTTCGGCCGTGCGATCGCTCACTCTGTCTTCTAACTCGACTGCTGCTTGCCGCAGGGCTGCTTCGGCGGCTTTGCGATCGGTAATGTCGATCACCGTACCGAACATTTTTACCACCTTGCCGTTGACATCGGTTTCGGCTTGACCCACGGCGTTCACGTGTCGCAAGATGCTGTCGGGACGGTAAAGGCGAAAGTCAAAATCAAAGGGGATGCCCGCTTCGAGTCCCCGCTGCACTTGAGTTTGCCACAATGCCAAATCTTCTGGATGAATCTGAGCGACCTGTTCGGCTAGGTTGGGCGCGATGGGGGCTGGTTCGAGTCCGAAGATGCGGAAAAGTTCTTCCGACCAAGTGATGGTTCCGGTGGCTGCGTCGAGTTCCCAATTTCCGACGTGGGCGAGTCTCTGGGCTTCTTGTAGCTGTCGCTGGCTGTTGCGGATGGCGGTTTCGGCAACTTTGCGATCGGTAATGTCGAACAATACGCCGCAAAATACGATTTCGCCGTTCTCGCTGCGGGTGGGCATGGAGTCGCCCTGCCACCAGCGAATCTCGCCGTCGGGCTTGACTAACTGCCCTTCGTAGTGCCACAGGGAGAGGTTTTCTATGGCCTGGTTCACCGAAGCGATGTAGCCTTCCAAGTCTTCGGGATGGACGCGGGAAATGAATGTATTGATGTCTTGCATCATTTCTGCTGCGGTAACGCCACTGATATCGAAGATGCGATCGCTCATGTAGTCAATGCGCCAAATTCCGTCACGGTTGCAAAACTGGAACAGAGCTCCGGGCATGGTGGCTGCGATCGTCCGAAACTTGGTTTCGCTGGCACTGAGTGCGGCAAAAGTCTGTCGCAGTTCGGCTGTGCGCGCTTCTACTCTGCGCTCTAGTTCTGCGTTGGCGTGTTGTAAGGCTGCTTCTGCTCGCTTGCGATCGGTAATGTCGGCGGCTGTACCTGTGGTGCAGAGGAAGTTTCCGGTTTCGTCGTACAGGGCGATCGCGTTAAACATCAAATGTTTCATGCTGCCGTCTTTGGCGATTTGGGTGGTTTCGTACTGGAAAATTGATTCTCCGGCAAACAGGCGGGCGAAAACTTCTAAATCTTTCTGGCATTGTTCTGGTGTCACAAAGTCGGAGAAGGGCCTACCGATCATTTCTTCTGGTTCGTAACCGTAGATGTACTTAACTGCTGGGTTGACGAAGGTGTAGCGTCCTGAAGCATCTACCGACCAAATCATGTCTTGGGAGGTTTCTACCAGGCTGCGGTATTTGCTTTCGCTGGCTTTGACGGCTTCTTCTGCTTGTTTGCGTTCCGTCATGTCGCGGGAGACGCCGACAGTCATGACGATTTGGCCGTCTGCGTTGCGGATCGGTGTTTTGACGGTGCTGAACAGCCGCACTTCTGAGTCGTAGCGCGTCACTGGTTCTTCGGAAATTTGCAGAGTCTGTCCGGTTTCAAATACGAAGGCGTCATCTCTGACGTACTGGAGGGTATTGTCGGGATCGGCGAAAGGTGCGTCTAGGATGTCTTGAAGTTCCTCTTGAGTCATGCCGTAATAGTCGCGGAATGCTTGATTTGCCCAAACAATTTTGGATTTGGGGCCTTTGACTAATACCATATCGGCGATCGAATCGAGAATTTGGTGATATTTTTGCTCGCTGTCGCGGAGTTTCTGCTGTGCTGCTTCGATTTGTGCTATTTGCCTCTGAGTTTGTAAGTGCAGTTCGGCTTGGTGGATGGCAACTGCTAAATGATCGCCTACTTGTCTGGCAAATTCGATTTCGTCTTCTTGCCAATCGCGGGGATTGCCGCAGGAGTGAATGCACAGCAATCCCCACAAATGTTTCCCTTGCAGCAGGGGTACGACTAAGTTGGCTCGAATTTGAAATCGCTTGAGGATTTTGAGGTGACAAGGGCTCAACCGGGCTTTGTAGATGTCCGTGACAGCTTGAACGTAACCTTTGGCATACTTGGCGGCAAATTGTTCGCCGAAACAGTAGTCGCGGACTCTTGCTCCCAAAGATGGGCTGTATTGGGGCAGTACGTCTTCGGACACTACTTCGCCCTCATTCCATTCGGATTCGGGAAAGAATCGGTAGACGGCGACTCGATCGGCATTTAGGAGTTGCCGAACTTCGGTGGCTGTGATTTTGAATATTGTTTCTAAGTCTAGGGATTCACGAATTTTGCCAATCACTCCCATCAGCGCTTGCAGCTTTTTGAACCAGGTTTGAGACTGCGTTTCTCTTTCTAGGTGAGCTAGTTTCTCGCGCAGGTTGCAAACTTCGTAATACAGGTATTCATGAAACATAATGCTTTTTCTTTAGTTATTTTGCGGTTTGGTATCGAGGTTGATGGCATCTCAATAGCGCTCTGCAAGTTGAGTCTGGTAAGTCAAAAAGGCAAAGAACCTATTCTCCTCCTTCTGCTAGCACTTAGCAGCTACTCACACTGCATTTCCGTATTTTTTCGAGATTTGGAGGTCTATCGACCATCTTAGCTCCCGTATATTTACTGAAAAAGTGGCATAATTTGCTACTTCATTAAGTATCAATTATTGAGAATAATGCTAACAAAACTTACACATAAACCCGGTTTATTAACGTAATCAAGTCAGGGAATCTCCGAAAGTGGAAACAAGAAACCCGGTTCCATTTCGCGATCGGGAGGAGCGTCTCTGACTAATTTTGACATTTTTTTTGCTCGCCTTCGGTTTCTATTGTCACCTTTTTATTATTACCGCAAACTCGATTAATGGTTTCCTTGTTTTGGCGATTGAATATCCTGTTGGGAACACGTCTTTTAAAATTTGTTTGAATTTCGGCGATCGCCTTTTCTAGAGTTTTAAGTAATGCTCGATTTATAGCAATCCTAAATGATTATACTCGTTACCAGGAAGAGCGTGGTAACGCAGATCCGGAGGAAGAGCCTCCATAGTCTGGGCCGAGGCAGAGCCTCGCTTACATCGGTTCCCAGGCAGAGCTTGGGAACCAGTTAAAAAATGGCAGATTTTTGCTTGAATTTCTACAGAAACTGTGAGGGTATTGTCGCGCAAACCAAGTTCAACTGCTTTTGCCAGTTTTTTGCGTTGTCAGCAAGTTTTTGATAGTAAATTTTATACCAATTATCCAAAATCTTGCAACAGTTATGAGTTTTTGGTGTGTTTCCTGAAACACTGTAAGCTGTTCTCCATTTAAATTGTGTGTCAAAAATAACTCAAATTATTGTGGGATGGGCACGCGAGCCCGTCCCGAATATGCAATTTAAACGCGCAACAGCTTATGCACCGGTGCGGATCTGTGAGAGAGTCGCTTTTTTTGATAACTTTTCTAGGGCGACGCACCCGGAGCGCTACTGTTGCATGATTTTTGATAATTAGTATTATATTTATCAATCGGTTCCTTGCTGCCATTTTGTAGCTGGTGCAATACAGCCTAACAAAGATGATCGATAATATTTATCAAAGGACTGTTGAAATCCGAGAACCCAACTTCCGACAGAGCGATCGCACTATCATACTCAGTATAAGTTATTATATTGAAGCGACGAGCAGGCTGCTTTTCTCAACGAACTCCTACAAGCTTAAGAAGCCGTTTTCAGTATAGCCCTGGCTTCCTCAATATTTTGGGCAACCAATTTCCCCGACTCGATAAAGGCTGCTCTTTCGGTATCGCTGAGTTCGAGTTCCACTATTTGTTCAACTCCCTGATATCCCAAGCGGCAGGGCACTCCTAAAAAGATATCTTGCACGCCGTATTCGCCGTGCAAATAAACGCAGCAAGGCAAGAGTCGCGACTGATTAAATAAAATAGATTCTACCATCAAACAGACAGAAGATGCGGGTGCAAAATAAGCACTACCAGTCTTCATCAATTTTACAATTTCTGCGCCACCGTGGCGAGTCCGCTGTACGAGTCGATCAATAGTCGCAGCATCCATAAGTTGATTGATGGGAATACCGTTGACAGTGGAATAGCGGGGCAAAGGAACCATCAAATCGCCATGAGAACCGATGACAGTTGCATTGACTTGAGCATTTGAAACGCCCAATTCCATTGCAATAAAAGTTTGAAAGCGGGCGGAGTCGAGAACTCCCCCCATCCCCATGACTCGGTGTTTGGGCAAATCTGCCGCTTCCCAAGCTAAATAAGTCATGATATCTAGGGGATTTGTGACTGTGATTAAGATTGCTTCGGGAGAATGCTCGATCGCTTGTTTTGTGGCTTCGGTGACAATTCGAGCATTGATTTTAATTAAATCTTCGCGATTGATACCGGGTTTGCGCGGCACTCCGGCTGCAATTACTATGATATTTGAGTTGGCCGTATCTGTATAATCATTTGTACCGACAATTTGGCGATCGTGACGTTCCACTCCCCTAGCTTCCATCAAATCCAAAGCAACGCCCTGTGGCCAACCCTCCACAATATCTAACAATACTACATCTGCCAGATTTTTCTCAGCAATTCGCTGGGCTAAGGTACTGCCGACTTTGCCTGCACCAATAATTGATACGCGGTTTGATGGAGAATTCATTGGGTTTTAGGTTTTAGATTTTAGATTTTAGATTTTAGATTTTAGCAATCAGCTTAATTGGGGAAAGGTGCGCGGTGTGCACCCTTCGCTACATTAAGAACAGTGTGTTTAGTTTTGGTGAGTTACTGAAAATCTTCGAGTTGGTCTACCCGCAGCCAAATATTCGGGGTGGGAACTTTGCCAAATTTGACGAAGGCATAGTCGCCGCGAACATCCATCACTTCGCCCTTTGTTTCAAATATATAGGAGGAAAAGCGCTGGTCGCTGGCTTTGGCTTCTAGACTGTTTTCCAATTTTTCGCGTACAGCGCGAACTATGCTGCCTTTCTTGATTGCCATAACTT
This sequence comes from Microcoleus sp. D3_18_C2, assembly GCF_036702395.1. NCBI lineage: Bacteria > Bacillati > Cyanobacteriota > Cyanophyceae > Oscillatoriales > Microcoleaceae > Microcoleus > Microcoleus sp. D3_18_C2. Next base: position 129,850 of record NZ_JAUBTG010000008.1, read on the forward strand.
GCTTGGTTTAGTTTAAAAAACTATACAAATTTTAATCTAGATTTGGCTGCAAAGTCACTCGGCGATTGAAATCGCTACTAAACAAACGAAGTCACTCCAAGCTGACTAAGGAATAAAGGAGTCCGATTCGTGGGGTATATCTAAAATCTAAAATCTCAAGCCTAAAATCCCTTGACTGCTTCCTATGTCTGACAAAGGGGGCAAAAATGAGTCGATCGCCCTGCTAATTTTATACGTTGGATGGTTGTGGAGCAAGTGCGGCAGGGTTGGCCGGCGCGATTGTACACCCAAGCGACGCCGCCGTAGTTGCCGTTGACACCTTGGACGTTGAGAAAATTGCTAAAAGTGGTGCCGCCGGATGCGATCGCCTTCTGTAAAACTTGAATAATAGCGGTATGGATGCGCCCAATTTGCTCTGCGGTCAAATCCGCGCACAGAGTTGTGGGCATCACTCCCGACAAAAACAAAGTTTCGTCTGCGTAAATATTGCCCAAACCAGCTATCAGTGACTGGTCTAGCAAAGCTGTTTTAATGGGTCGCGCCCGCCGGTGCAGCTTGCGGGCCAAATATTCTGTTGTAAATTCGTCGGAAAACGGTTCGGGGCCTAAGAGTTTCAGACCGATGACTGTGCCCGAAACCTCGGTTTCTGCGGGCACGTACCACATTTGCCCGAAGGTGCGCTGGTCTACAAAGCGCAATTCTTGGTTTCCCTCAAAAAACAGCCGGACTCGCGCGTGTTTTTGCAGGGGCTCGGATCGGTTCACCCACAGCAGTTGTCCTGTCATCCGCAGGTGAACGCCCAGCCAGCCGGCTTTTGAAGGAGGGAAGAAGGCGGGCGCGGGGAGGGCGGGCACGGGGGCACCGCCCCTACATTGAGATAGTTCTGCCAGGAGGTATTTGCCGCGTCTGTACCAGCGGGCGATCGACTTTCCTTTGAGTTTCGTCAAAAAATCGGTCGCAGAGATTGAGCGGGCGATCGTGCTGTTTAGCAACACGTCCCCGTCCAAAATTTCTCGATCGAGGGTTGCTTGATTCAAACCCCGGCAAATAGTTTCAACTTCTGGCAGTTCTGGCACAATTAGCGTTGTTCTGTTCCTTGATTTGGCGAACCTTCGACGCTGCCGGTCACTTCGGCGCCCGGTTTGCTGTCGGTCGAAGTTTTCGGCTGCTGGGGGGCTCCTCCGCTGCCGGTTTTCCGGGTTTTCTCGTCCAGCGTGGTTTGTTTGCCGCCGGAAGCTACTGGAGTCCCTGTTTTCGCTTTTGCTTTGGGTGCTGACACTTCCACTAATTCGCTTTGGGCGAAGTTGTTGGTGTTGACGCCTGCATAATTTACGCTGTTAAAGCGAACGATAACTGGGTATTTAATGCCGCTTTGGTCTACCGTAGCAACGGTGCCCACTTCTTGATACCAGAAGGATTCTTTGCGGAGAATCCGAACTGTAGAACCGCGTTGAACCATGAGCTTTGTTTCCTTTGCGATGAATAAACGGATAAAGCCATTTTTTTTACTCTAGTCGATCGCGCGACGCATTTGAAGTCTGCAAGGAAATTTTTACCTGTCGCGCCGTTTTTTGATCTGCTTTTTGTAAAGAAAAGTAAATACTTTGCTAGGGCGATCGCTGGGGGACAAAAATAAATAAACAGACATTATCCGTTAAATACAAGCTGTGCGATCGGATCTATAAAAAACTTTACAAATAGGAGAGCAGGCCGGAGCGCCTACATAGTGCATTAATAGGATTTAGGCAGAGCCGTGGCAATCCCCCAGCAGGCCGCGTAGCCCCAAGCGCTCTGGGAATTGCCACGGCTCTGCACGAGAAGGTTGCGTAAATCCTCATTCAGTCAAGTTATCCACCATCTAGTGTGTTAATGTTTGAATCCTGCATCTAATCATCTAGCGATTGATAGCACCAACTCGGACGGCGCAGGAGATTGAAGGTATCTAGGTATCGAACTCGATCGGGCGCTTCTACTGTAGCAATCGCTTCATGCAATAAGCCTTGAGGGTTATCTACGTCCCACAAAGGATGAACGATAATAACGCTTTTATCTCCCACTGCAAAACCCGGTAAAGCGCCGAACTGTTCCCCGGAACAACTAAACGAAGCACAAAATATATCGCGCAAAGCAGTTGCATTCAGCAGCCAATTTTCTAAGTCAGGAGTAGAAAAATCCCCATCGAGTCCGCATTGAAAATTGCTGCTAGCCAATGCCCTCAGCAAGGAAAGTCCCAAACGCCAATCCAGCAGACCGTGATAGTTCATATTGCGGTACTGCTGCAAGCAATCGTAACAAGAAGAGTCGCATTTTTGGCGGTGTTGTGGTGACATAATTGCCTCAGCAAAGCTATTTTGAGAATTCAGAATTTTGTCTAAAAGGATGTCTTCCCAGTGATTAGCTAGCCAATAGGTGAAGCCAGAACCGTTAGCAAGGCGATCGCTAATTACAATTTCTCCTACTTTTTTATCCTCTAATTCAACCTGTCGCAAACCGCTGATGTCTAATTCTTCCGGATCGATGTCTAACTCCTGTGCTGCTACAGCACGAACCGTGAAAGCGGCTGAGTAGAAAGCAGCTTTGACAGCAGAACCGGGTGCAATAGGATCGAGGCACAATCCATCAGGTACAGTAACGGGCTTAATTCGCAGTACGCCAGTAGTTTTTGGGGCAATTATAGCGATCGCCTCTGACTCGCCCTGGGGTTTAAACCTCACCCCGTCAGGCTTATTCTGGAATCGCTCATCAATCCACTGATCGGGTAATAGTTTGTCACCGCGTCCAAATGTGGCAGTTCCTATTGCTCCCTTAAATAGCTGTCCTCTATTGTCATTGACGCGGAAAACGCGGCCGGACTTAGAGAAAGCTATCTGAGTATTCGTGTTATTTACTAAGTTAAAATCTTGAGGTTGGGCCTCGGCGACGCTGCCTGCACCTGTAATTAACGCATCGTATTCCTCTTTAGCGTCAGCTCCAGGATTGATGCTGGTACGGAAAGCTAAAGGGACAGCCCACTGAAAAACTCGAAATCCATGTTCCTCAGTTGCCTCGCATTTCGGACAGATTATATCTTCAAATATTGTATTAGAGGTTGCCGTATGTTGGCAGCGCTGACACCTCAACATCCATTTGCGATCGCTCACAGGTTCGCCCGCAGGAACTAACCCGTGTTTACCGTCTGAAATTAACGGTGCTGTAAACCCGATCGCGGTATAAATTCGCTTGTCTTTAGTTTTTTCGGAACCTGGTGCAAATTCCGCGACTGCTAAATCTAAATCTCGATCGATAGTAGAAACTTTCTGTTTTCTAGACGGTTCGTGATGGTACAAATCGCGCACTCTTGAAGGCATCCCGTACATCGGCAAAATCCCGCCCTCAGCGAGGCGTTCTGCCAATCCATCACCAGTCAATTCTAAGTTATTGGCGCACTCATTAATTTTATCAAACAACTGCTGACGTGCATAGTTTTCTAAGTTATCGCGCTCGATACCTTCAACGCCGACTAGCAGAGAATTTATTACCTCAGTTACTTCACAAGAAGTTCCCAACCAGCGCCGAACTTGTTCGCGCCGTTCTTCCGTTTCCTTCCAATTTTGAACTGTGCCAAATTCACCGTGACTGTCCGGCTTTTTTTCCACCTCCCAGCAGTTGACACCAGCAGCAATAAATGCTAGTCTCAAACATTCTTTGGTGAGGAGGCGCTGGGCCATCTCAACCTGTGACATAGCAAGAAAAGGAACCGGCGGCGGATCGCCCGTAATTTTTTCAGGATGCCGGTAATAAAACTCATCGTGCGATCGACCGCGACAGAGAGTAAGTACAATAGCAAAAGCCTGACCCCGGCGCCCTCCGCGACCCGCACGCTGCTGGTAATTAAAGCGCATCGGCGGCATATTTGCCATCACAACAGCCATTAAACTGCCAATATCAATTCCCACTTCCATTGTGGTTGTGACGCTCAAGATATCGATGGTATCTACTACTGGGATAAAATCTCTGTCTTGTTCGCCAAAATTCACGATGATGTTGCGGAAATGCCGCTGTCTTTCGGCCTGATCGTCGGTTTGCCCGGTCAACTCTTCGCAGTGCAACCGCAACGGTTGACGCTTATTTACAGCTTGGGTGGCGAAATAATTGCGATCGTACAAATCCCCGCATTTTCTATTAGATTTCGCTGGTAAATGTGCCAAACAATTAGTACAAACACCTCCGGCGCGGTGCAGGTGATGGCGCTGGCAAGACTCGCACTGCCACACGGGGTCATCGGACACAGCAACTCGTACAGATAAATACCGGGGATTAAGTTTAAAGTGGTGGTGTTGACCGTATTCGCAAATAGCAGATTTCAATGCGGGCTTCAATTCCTGTTCGGAAATTCCGCAAGCTTTTGCACACTCTTTAATATAATTCCGGAAGTTGGAGCGCGCATCACCCCAGTCTTTCCAGTCATCCAGCGGATAATCTTGAGGTTTTCTTGGATATCTGTACAATTCACCTAAAATTCGCAATACGCCATCGCAAATACTCTCAAATACTGAGCTTGAAACTCCGCATTGAATGGCTAGCTGTTCTAATTGATTTGGGAGTAAATTCAGGCGAATATAACCCAATCCAGATGCTTCAATCCCAAAGTACAGGCGACTAAAAAGTGTGTCGCAGACCTCAGATTTAACTTTTTCTCGAAGTGTGCTGTCTCGCCTTGTTTCTGCTTCAGGAGGCAAGTCTAGTTTCCACCCGGCGGTTGCAAAGTCAAATATTTTTGTCCAATGATGGTACTTTCCATCATAGGAAAATTCTTGGTAAAGAACATCGTTACCTGCAGGGTTAACGCCTAAGTTTACTAATCGCTGGATCAGGAGTCCCGGGTCTTGGGAATTCTCAATGCCTTCAAATAGTGCTCTGAGAGGAACTGTGCGGGTATTGCCTCTTTGCTGAATTTCGTTGAGTAGCTTCTGAGCATTATCTCGATCTTTCTGCAAAATTTTTACTGCTACAGGAGAAAGTTCTGGTTGCCAGGTCAAGTTAGCTGATTCAAGCTTTTCCTGTAACTCGCTGACAATATTGGGGTTGCGTTGAGCAAATAACTGGGCTTCAGGACGAGTAGGCTGACCATATTGTTGAATATCTTCTAATAAACGTAATTCGCCTACAGCCAACTGTCCGAGTTCATCAAAAAGTGCTTCTCGTACCAAGTCGTCGTAGTGCGATCGCTCAATGCCGTTGGATATTGAAGCGGCATCTTCGCGGCTGTCAGAAAACACAACTAATTTGCGGGATTCTGCATCTTCCGGTAACTGATAAAACAGTTCTTTGGAAAGTAATTGACTCACCTTAGAAAAACCTGTGCGGAACCAACGAACAGGCGATTTATTTTTTTTCTTAGGATGGCTGTAGTTAGCAGCACAGCAGGGACAAATGGAGGGTAATGCTCCAATAAATTCTTGCTTCTCTACAGAGAGCGATCGCAAGTGAAACAGATAGCCTTTCACCCACTGTTCGTCCGGGGAATCTGGATCTCCTAGAATAACACGACCGCTGCGGGTATCTAACGATGCTTTATCCCAGGAGGCTTTCTCGCCGCCTTCACCTTGTCTCGATGGCTGCTTCCAACCTTTGCAAACATCTTCATTAATATTTCTAAAAGGCCAAAACACGGCAAATTCAGAATACTTGCGGCGATCCAAAGCTATGGCTGTCTTGCGGTCGGGTATCCCTTCAATATCTGGTTCTGTAGGCAAAAGTTCCCATCCGTCTCCGTCATTATCCTGTCTTGTCAGCCTGTTTCCCCCAAGAAATACAGTTCTGCACTGTTCGCAATAAAGCAGTTCTAAAACTCGGTATTCGTCGTAAAGTATGGGAGGATTTTCGACAAATAGTTTGCCAACCAATCGATTTTTGCTGATTTCATTTTCTTCGCACCCGTGATTCGGTTTAGTGCAAGCCCACAGCCCCTCAATATTCCTGAAAAACCAGTGCAGCCGGAAAGATGGCAAAGATGTTTGGTTCGATAAACCGCGAGCCGCTAGAAGTCCTGTTACTGCGAGTTCGAGGTTTTCATCGGGTAAGTCATTGCCGAAAATCTGTTTAGCAAAATTAGCGATCGCTACGGCGCGAATTTTGCCGTCAACTTTACAAGCATTGACCATTCTAGCACCAACTTGCGCGGTTTCAGATTCCACAATTTGACGGCAAGCACTGTATGCAGCCGCTGACTGCAACGTTTCTGCATTGTTGATTTCTGGTGCTGCTGCCAAAGCGATAAACGGTTCGCTCTCCAGAAACTCTTGACCTTCAATTGGTGGAATTTGTTCTAAATGACCCGGTATAATCTGTTGGGAATTCCATTGAGAACCAAAGAATTGATTCAAAAATTCTAAGCTTTTTGGATCGTCTGGTTCTAAAGATGCACTAGAAGCAAGAACCCGCAATTTTGGATGACCGGGATGCAGCCCCAAACGTTGCAGCAAAAGTCGCAGCAAATAAGCAACTTCTGTCCCAGAAGTACCGCGATATAAGTGCAATTCGTCAACAATTAAATGAAAGACGCTGCCATCTTTGTTTAACCATTCCTTTGTTTTTTCAAAAATATCTCGTTCGAGATCGCGCATCAGCATGATACTGAGCATAGAATAGTTGGTGATTAAGATATCTGGCGGGGCATCTTTCATATCCCAGCGGCAGCGCATTTCTGCCCCATCTAAGCGCGGGAAAAAGAACCTCACATCTCGATCGCCAGTGCGATCGGCGTGTTCGCTAGCGCGATCGGCTGATAACTGCATCTGCTGCATTGCTTCCAGAAGTTCTTCTATTTTTTTTCCATTAGGTTTACGATTTTCTTTGTATTCATGCCCCGGTACGGGAGTAACGCCGTTGTACCTGCCAAAATAGACTCGATTGCCTTTTCTATTATCTTGAAACCAATCTCGCGCTGCTTGAGAATCTAAAGCGCGGCGCAGCCTGGTAAGCTGGTCTTCAACTAAAGCATTCATGGGATATAAAATCAAGGCGCGAACTGCTGCATCCCGCTGTTCGTGACTTCTCTGAGGAACCCGATAAGATTTCTTAAAGCTGCGTTTTTTATTTACTAACGGATTGCATTGGTTCTGCCATTGTTCATTTTTCCACCAATCGTTAAGGTGTTCTGGTTCGGCTTTAGGCGGCTTCCAATTTATTGATTCTTGCGCGAGGTAAGCAAACAAAGGTAACAGAAAAGATTCGGTTTTTCCCGAACCTGTACCGGCAGTTACTACAGCATTGTTACCTGCTAATGCTTGCCGTAGCATTTCGATTTGGTGCTCGTAGAGTTCGTAATTGCCTACAAGTTCGCACTCGGCAAGTTGTTTAAAGTCTTGAAGGGCAGTTTGATCTAATCCCGGTACATTTGAAATATCTAAATCATTGATGGTTTTACCTGATTTTTGATAGCTTGGCATCGGTTCAATCCATGGTTCTTGATGGAATGCACCGGGTTGGCGCAGCAGTCTTTCCCGTTCTCGTTCAATTTCGGGAAATTGAGTTCCGAAAGCGGTTTTTACATAAAGTAGAAAGTTGTCGCGAATTGTGTTAAATGCGTTAATTGGATTGTGCATAAGTTACCTCACTATGTTATATCTAAAGATTGCTGCAACAGTGTCTGCCCTAATTTAGTTGCGATCCTTTCTGCTATTTGAGGGGGAATAGCGGAGAATAAATTGAATCCCTGAATTTGCGGCCGAACACGCGGCATTTTTTCATATTTTGCTGCATAACCAGAACAAAGAGTTAAGGATCTTTCTAGAAGTCGTGGCAGCTTAGCGCTGGCGGGTACTGCCATATGGAATGTGCGTTTGTCGTAGATAAGAACATTCCGCCGCAGTGCTTTTAGAACAGCGTACCTCCCCCAATCGAGGTCTATTTCCGCACACATTCCATCTTGCCACAGATAATAAACTTTGGTGTTTCGGGATGGGTGACTGTATTCACTAAGGCGAATGGCGCCATCGGTTTCTTTTATGGATTGAAATTGTAAAGAAATCGGGTCAAAGGTTTTGCTTTGCCAGTTTAGTTCTGGTTCTTTAGACCATTCGATGGTAGCTAAGTAATCGTAAATACAAGCGGCAAAATGCAGCAAAGACCAGGCTGAAGGCGTTTCGATAAAAGGTATTTTAAGCAAATTGCCGATCGCCCTCAATTCTCCTACATCCTCCGCTTGCACGGCGACTCGCTTCGGTATCAACCCTAATTCATTGGATTGTTCTGTGACTTCCAGGTTAATGTGATGTCCCACCGACTGACAAGCCTCTGATAATTGTGCGATCGTAGCAGGCGATCGTGCTCCTGCTAAAATTGCTTGAGGAAAGCCAGCACAAGGCAACCGCACCAATACAGGGGGAGCAGCATAAACCTTACTCTTGCTGCGATCGCTAAAATTAAAGTCGCAATGACCTAGGGAATCGAGGGCGCGAATTGTTTGAAGTCTTTTATTCTTAATTCCGGTATTTTCCTCCATCACACCCGTCTCAAGATTATACAAATAATCAAAGGTTTCCTTAAAGGATAGCCAAGCAACTTCCTTTTTTGCAGAAATAACGTAGAGCAGCTTTTCGCTAGTTTCAGACACGTTCTGCCTCCTTCTGAAACTGTTTCCACAATGGTTTCAAGTTGGATCGATCTGGCGGGGAAATTATCTTGCGATCGTGCCACAATATTTCTTTCCAAGCCCGCATCTTCTTGCGGTCTTTGCACTTTGACATCGACGGTTGTGACTCTGCCAAATTGGTGCCACAAAACATTGCTTGACCGCGATGGCGACCTTTGGAAATCGCCCAAACAGGCTCCCAATCTGTAGGTAGTGATTCCGCAGGGCAGATTGCTATTTGCCCTGGTTCTTTACCTACATAGAAAATCCGCTGCTTTCCTTGTATTGGTAAAAAAGTGTTAAAGTTAAAGTCTGGGAAATCAACGCCCTGCACCCATGCACCAGAAACGCCCGCGCTCTCATTTTCCCCGGTGTGGATCTTCCCGAAGCGATCGAACTGTGGCGCGTTGCTTTGGGATGGCAAAGAATAGTTTTCTACCAATAACAGAGAACAGCGTTTGATAATATCATCTCCACTGCGTGCTTCAATTAGCAACTTCGTTTCCGCTGTATCGGCTGGCAGTTCATAAATACCTGCTGCTTCCGTGCAATCTAACAGCTTATTATTGCCAAATACTTTTATTGATTCATTGGCACCTTGCAGAACCAATTTCGGCGGGGCAAACTTAAAGAATTTATTGCCTCTTTCCAGGCGGATTCCCCCAGCTAACTCTAGCCGTACATTAGTCGGTAAAGCTAAGATTGGGTATTTTTGTTTAATCAGCTCGTCACTGCAAGCAGCCTGCGCTTTGAAAAAGTGCCACCCACTGGGCAAACCATCTATTATTTGCAATTTTTCAAAGCCTTGACAGCTCGATTCTCCCCATCTTGTCAGCAATTCCAAACACTCTTGATGAGCAGCTAAATAAAATGGCTTTTGAGTGGGCAACTGCCGCACTTCCACAATACCTGGCAATCCCTGACTGTCTCCATTAACGAATACTCGAATGGGCGATGCTGGCAGCTTAAAACACCATTTAGAGTCAGCCGATCGCACTTGCAAACCTTTCAACCAATCAAACTCACAACCAACCAGCGGTTTTCCGTCTGACTCACATATTAGAGGTGAAGACAAACCCCCACTATCTTCGTAACAGGAAAAAGCTTGAGAATTGTCTTCTAAAAATAACAGCAAATCCTCTTCAGGAAATTCGTGTTTGGTACTGCAACGCAAGCTTAGGCTAGCGCGTTTGGCAATTGAATCGAGTTTGCAGCACAATCTCAAGATTCCGTAAATCTGCGTCTTACCTGAATCTTCAGCAGTTCCATCCCAATCGCGCAATTCATCAATAATCCATTCGAGCAATGCTTGGCGAAGTTCGTCGCTGTCTCTGGTTTCTTTTAATAAGCTTAAAGTCCGTTCTCGCAGTTGTTTGCGCCCGTGCTTGACTAACAAAAGTGCGATCGCCCCCTCAGCGGGATATGAAATAGGATCTAAGTCAGCAGCGGCAAAAATAGCCGGGAGTGCGCGCCGTTCTTCCTCAGTCAGAAGAGTTTGTGCAAGCGGCAATCCAATGTGATTTCTCTTGCCAATGCTGGTGCTGTTGAAGATACCCAATTCGCCAGATTTATCTTGATTAGACCATTTTTCTAAATCTTCCCAGAGTTCCGACATCCGGTTAAATGAAGGATACTGCCCTGTGGTAGGTTCTTCGCCTAGTAATGTTCGCAAGCGCGGATAGTAAGAATGGGCGGCAAAAGTTCCTTCAATACCGGCTGCTAAGACAAAGAGCGCTAAATAAGCGATATAAGGCGGATAGTCTAATTCTCGCTGCTGCCAATTATCCCGGCTTTGTAAGGCTTTCACGCACAAACCCTGCCTTGTCACCCCAGGAGGCCCCGTTTTGATAGCTGCAATAAAATCTGACAAATCAACACCCCTTTCTTGACCAATATCCGTTATTAGTTTCTCTGTGACATACAGGTGAACGGTACTGTCCGCCATTTCCGGTTTAAAGAAATGAGATGCGATTGAATTATTCCAGGTTAAATAATCCATTTTTATGTTTTATATAATTTGACGTAAATTGGTAATTTTAAGTATTATAACTCTAGTTGCTAAGCAGGTGAGTATAGAGAAACTTAATTATGTCGAAATCGCCAGCCGATATCGATTATAAGACTTGGTGATGGCGTCCGTATAGCGAACAATAATAGGGTTTATATCCGTGAAGTTACTTAGTTAAATATGATGTCGTGCGAAAATTTAATAAATTAATGACAGATAAAATCGATCGACCATTAGCAACAGTAATACTCGCAATCAGTGCCGACGGTAAAATTGCCGATGCAGTACGATCGCCCGCGAGATTCGGTTCTGCCAACGACAAAGCCCACCTCGAACAGCAAGTAGCAGCAAGCGACGCCGTTTTGTTCGGCAACGGCACTTTACAGGCCTATGGGACGACGATGAGAGTGATTTCGCCGGAATTGGTCAAACAGAGGGAACTGCAAGGGAAGCCACCACAACCGGTGCAAATCGTGTGTTCGCGATCGGTCCAATTTGACCCAAACTTGCGATTTTTCCAGCAACCGGTGCCTCGGTGGCTGCTGACGGGGCAAGACACTAGGGAAACGCCATTGCCGTCTCCGTACCCGACGAAAGACAGTAAGTTCGATCGCACATCTGGCACCATTCTCAAGAACGGGCAAGATGCCCGTTCCACAACAGAGGAATTTTCTTGTGGAACAGGCATCTTGCCTATTCATAAAAAGCTTATTGAGAATGGTGCAACATCTCAATTCGATCGAATTATCTATGCGAAAACCGCAGGTGAAGAGATTGATTGGATTGATGCGTTTCAACAGCTAGCCAGCTTCGGTATCAAACGCTTGGCGATTCTGGGTGGGGGAAAACTGGTAGCGTCTGTGCTGGCTGCAGGCTTGGTAGACGAACTTTGGCTGACGGTGTGTCCGTTAATTTTGGGCGGGGCGGATGCACCGACACCTGTGGAGGGAAAGGGTTTTTTGGCGGATTTAGCTCCGAAATTGGAGCTTTTGGCGGTTAAACAGGTGGGACAAGAGGTATTTTTGCATTATCGGATCGATCGCAGAGTCAAAATACCCATAAATAGGGGAGTTGTATTAAGTTAAATGAACAAGACTTACGCATTGAGAGTCTCAAAGCTCGATCCCCCCTAACCCCCCTTAAGAAGGGGGGGACAAGAGTATTCTCAAAGTCCCCCTTTTTAAGGGGGATTTAGGGGGATCTCTGCGTAAGTCTCGATGAAGTTCGCTCTACGCACAAATCTCCCTATGCTGAAACAGCCAAAACCTGAATATTCTGTAGCCTGGATTAGCAAAATAGGCGAAATCCCCCAAGCGTCGTGGGATGCCCTAGCGATGCCACTAAAAACTCCATTTCTCGAATGGGATTGGCTGAACAATCTCGAAGTATCGGGCTCTGCGACAGGTAAAACCGGTTGGCTACCGCATCACTTGACTGTGTGGCGAGACAAACAGTTGATTGCTTGCGCGCCACTTTATGTCAAAAGCCACAGCTACGGCGAATTTGTATTCGATAATCAGTGGGCGGATTTAGCTCAACGTTTGGGTATTCAATATTATCCCAAATTGATGGGAATGACGCCGTTTACTCCGGCTGAAGGCTATCGGTTTTTGATTGCCGAGGGGGAAGATGAAGACGAGTTAACCGGAGTAATGGTAAGCGCGATCGACCATTTTTGCGATCGCCACAATATCTCCGGCTGCAATTTCCTTTATGTCGATCCAGAATGGCGGCAGCGCATGGAACGCCACGGTTTCAGCGCTTGGTTGCACCACAGTTATATTTGGCAAAATCAAGGCTATCAAAATTTTGACAATTATTTAGGCGCATTTAATGCCAACCAGCGCCGCAATATCAAACGCGAACGCAAAGCAGTTGATCAAGCTGGTTTGTTGGTAAAAACGCTGACAGGCGATGAAATTCCCCAAGCCATGTTTGCTCAAATGTATGCTTTTTATGAGAATACTTGCGACAAATTTGGTTGGTGGGGAAGCAAGTATCTGACTAAGCGATTTTTTGAACAGTTGCACCACAATTATCGCGATCGAGTTTTATTTGTAGCCGCCTACGACAAGGAAGATGAGAGACAGCCGATGGGTATGTCTTTTTGTTTGTATAAGGGCGATCGACTGTACGGCCGTTATTGGGGAAGTTTGCAGGAAATCGACTGCTTGCACTTCGATGCTTGTTACTATACGCCGATCGAATGGGCGATCGATCGGGGCATCCAAAGCTTCGATCCCGGTGCCGGCGGGCGGCACAAAAAACGGCGTGGCTTTCCAGCTACGCCCAATTATAGTTTGCACCGATTTTATAACAACCGTCTTGCCCAAATTCTCAAGTCTTATATCGGTCAAATCAACGAAAGAGAACAGGAAGAAATTGATGCAATCAACGAGGATTTACCTTTTACTAAGTTACCTCCGTTGTTACTCGGCGAGTGACGGTTGACTGGGAATTGGGAATTGTAAATTAGTAACAGCCCATCGGTGTCAACCTAATACTAAAACCCTGTGTATATCTCGTTTGTATCGAAGTTTCGATCCCCCTAAATCCCCCCGATCGGTGGGGAGTAGGGGTTGACTTTGAATGCTCTTTCCCCTTTATTAATGGGAGTTAGAGGGGAGGTAAGAATACTCTTTTCCCCCCTTATTAAGGGAGGTTAGGGGGCTCTAAACTCAACTATAAACGATATTGATTATGGATTTGAGTCTTAAGTTGACACGAATGGTAACAGTCAACAGTCAACAGTCAACAGTCAACAGTCAACAGTTAAACTAATTCAAAATTACCTTGCCATCTTCCTGAATTTGCAGCGATTTTGTATCAGCCTCCAACTCAGTTGTCGCGCCGAAACTGACTTGCAACATTCCCGGCATCGCGGTTGCTTGGGGGCGAACCAGCAGCAATCCGCCGTCTGGGCGCTGATAAGTGATGGTGATGGGCACTTGGATGGCTTGAAGCAAAATTTCCGATTGTTCGCCCAGAGTGCGCGGCTGGGTGACGCCTACGATTTGATAATTGATGACGGCATTGGTGGTATTCACCAGTTTAATTACTATCATGCCTTCGGCAGGCGTAACTCGCGCACTGGGCATGGGGAAGCGGGCAGGCGCGTCTGTTGGTGTAGAGGGCATCCCGCTGGGGCCCGGACTCGCAGCCGGAGTTGGTTCGCTGACGGGTTCTTCAGTGGCTGCGGGAGTCTCTGCGGGTTGGGAAACGGGTTTTCCTTGTTGGGGCGGGGGGCCGCCGGCGTGGGAAATTGTTGCGAGACTAACGAGTAAACCGACGCCGGTGGCTGCTAGCAAGCTGATTTTTTTAAACGGTAGATTGTGGCGAAACATAAATAACTCCTCACAAGTTCGATCGAGGTTGTCTAACAAAGTTCATGTTAATCTATGCGGGAATTGAATTTTAATAGCTTGGTTTGGGCCAGAGGTAAGAAGAATCAGGCTTGAGGGGGAGATTTTTTTTTACCGCAGAGGGCGCAGAGGGCGCAGAGGAGGAGGGGAAGTTTTAGAGGTGGGATGCTTCTGATTTGTGGGCGGGGAGGGTGACGGTAACGGCTGTACCTCGATCGACTTGGCTGTCTATGCGGATTTGGCCCCGGTGATTTTCGACAATTGCTTTGGCGATTGCTAATCCTAAGCCGGAACCGGCGGCGCTGCGATGGGTGCGGGCGGGATCTGCGCGGTAGAATCGATCGAATAAATGTGGCAGGGCTTCTGGGGAAATTCCGATGCCGGTGTCTGTTACTTTTATTTGCAGGGCTGGATTTAAGATCGGCGAATTTCTTTTGTTTTTGGCTGCAAGTTGCAATTCTACTTCTATTTCTCCGCCAGAGGGTGTGTACTGCACGGCGTTGCTGACTATATTGGTAAAGAGTCGGGCTAGTTGATCCCAGTCGCCCAACAGTGTAAAGTTGTCCTCAGCGTTGGGCTGATCGACAATTTCCAAAGAAAGAGAGAGATTTTGGGTAGTGGCGATCGCCTGTTGTTCTTCAATTACCTCCATCAGCAAAGCATCGAGGGGAACTTCAATCCACTGCTGTTGCACGATACCGCTGTCTTGTCTGGCTAAAAACAGCAAATCGTCAACCAAGCGCCCCAAACGGCGGGTGAGGCGTTCGATAACTTGTAGCTGTTGGTGTTGCTGCGGTTCGATATCCGGTTCCGCCAAAGCTACTTGGACGTTAGTTTGAATAGTGGCGATCGGATTTCTGAGTTCGTGAGAAGCGTCGGCGGTAAACTGTTTGAGACGCCCGTAAGACTCTCGCACCGGTGCCATTGCCAATCCCGACAGCAGCCAGCCAATCGCCGCCACGCAAATTAGAGTTAAACTCGCGCCCAAAATCAAATCAAGAATTAATTGGCGGATGGGTTTTGTCACTTCAAACCAAGGATGACTGACTCGCAAATATCCCAGAACTTGCCTGCCGATTTGTACTCGCTGGGTTACTTGTCTGAGAGAATAGTTTTGAGCTGACTGCAACTCATTATTAATTATCCAAACTGTTTCGCCGGTGCGGTTAGCGTGAATGGGAATATTCAGCGGTTCCGATAATGTAGACCACAGCAATTCGCCCGTAGGACTGAACCATTCTAAATCTATGTGGTCGTCTTCTACTGCATCGGTGCTATCTCGAAAACTGGCTTGAATATTAACTTGCAATTTATTTTTATCTGTGGTATTAGGGATTTTGAGCGGTTCGATAACGAGAGTTCGCTCTATTACTTCGACAACATGATTGAGGGTGTCATCAATGCGATCGATCAAAGTAGTGCGGACGTAGAAATAGAAACCTGTGGCGAATACAAGTAATAATACGGCAGTAACGGCAGTGTACCAAATAGCGAGGCGGCGGCGAGTAGCTTGGAACATATTGCGAAGGAAGTTCGGCAACTGATTTTGTAGTGGATTCAAGAGATTTAACTCATATGTTGCACCATTCTCAATTAGCCTTTTCGGAACAGGCTTTCCGGCCTGTTCCACAAGAAAATCTATTCTTTGTGGAACAGGCCGGAAAGCCTGTTGCTGACAATGGTGCAACATCTCAGTTTAACCAATTTAATAACTATAACCTTCTTCCCTTCCTTCGTGTCCTTCGCGCCTTCGCGGTTCGTTAAAAAAAAGCCTTGTTCGCAAATTATCTCAAAAAACTCTAACAACTTTCCATTCTTGATACTTCAGACAGATGTCGAGAAAGCTGTCACCATAGTATTCTAATCGCGAAACTTTTTAGGTAAAAGCTTGTGAATAAATTTTTATTTCGAGCCGCGATCGGGCTGTTAATGGCATTTTTTGGGGCAATCACCTATTTTACAAACGACGTAGAAAATCCGGTAACAGGAGAGAGACAGCGGGTGCAGCTTTCTCCCCGCCAAGAGATAGTTTTGGGATTGCAGGCGCGAGATCAAATGGCCGCCAAGCACGGGGGGCTTTATCCCAGCCAAAGTATTCAGCAGTATCTCGATCGAGTAGGAGCACGAGTTATCAACGGTTCGGTGGCGAAACAAGCGGGTTATCCGTTTGAATTCCACCTGCTGCGAGACGCCCAAACTGTGAATGCTTTTGCTTTACCGGGGGGACAAGTTTTCATTACTGCGGGGCTGCTGGGGCGGCTGAATTCGGAGGCTCAGTTGGCCGCTATACTCGGGCACGAAGCCGGTCACGTTGTCGCCCGCCACGGTGCGGAACACTTGGCAAAACAGCAGTTGGGCAGGGCTTTGGTAACGGCGGTTGGGGTGGCTACTAGCGACGATCGCGGGGGCGGGCAGCAGGCAGCATTAATTGCTCAAGCTGTCAATCAAGTTGTCGGTTTGCGGTACGGTAGATCGGATGAACTTGAGAGCGATCGGCTCGGTTTTCGGTTTATGACTGAAGCTGGTTACGATCCTAGAGGTATTGTTGAGGTGATGCAAATCCTCGGTGCCGCTAGGAAGGGCGAAGCGCCGCCGGAGTTTTTGAGTTCTCACCCCAACCCTGAAAACCGAGTGCAAAAATTGCAAGCTTTAATCGCGCAAAATTACCCTAACGGCGTTCCAGCTAATTTGGAGTCTGGACGCGATGAGTTTGCTAAAAATGTGTCGGGCGGTTAGCAATAATTGCATCGGGCTTTACCGAAATTAATGGGTCTAAAGCCCCGTCCTTCTAGGACGGCTTTTTATTTTATTGTATTTTATTTTCTCTGAGTCCCCCATGAGAACATTTTGACTATACAATAATAGTATGAAGACTCTGAAGTTCAAACTATACAATCATAAGCGAAATAAATACCTCAAGCGAACCATCAATGCTGCCGGGGTAATTTATAACCATTGTATAGCACTCCATAAACGGTACTACCGGATGTGGGCTAAGCATTTGAACTGCGCCAAACTTCAGGCTCATATTGCCAAACTGCGGAAGCGCAATCCGTTCTGGCAGTTGGTTGGAGCTCAAGCTGTGCAGGATATCTGCCAGCGCATTGAGAAAGCCTACCAGTTGTTTTTCAAACATCATCAAAAAGGAGTGAGGGCGCCGGGATTCAAGAAAGTAAAGAAATATAAGTCTTTCACCTTAAAACAGGCTGGATACAAGTTTTTAGGTGGCAATCGGCTCAAGATTGGGCAGAAAGTGTATCAATATTGGAAATCGAGAGAAATTGAGGGAACAGTCAAAACTTTAACCATTAAACGCACGACATTAGGTGAGTTGTTTATGGTTGTGGTTGTTGATAGCGTTTCGGAGTCAGAAAGCAAATTCGAGACGAGTAGAATCGCTGGATTTGACTTTGGTTTAAAAACGTTCCTCACCGTCTCGGATGCTGCCAAAATCGAATCGCCTCAATTCCTCAAACAGTCGCTTAATGCCATCCAGAAAGCGAGTCGCCAGCACTCTCATAAACAGAAAGGTTCAGCCAATCGGGAACGCGCTAGAAAGCATCTTGTTCGCCAGCATGAGGATGTGGTGAATCGGCGCTCTGACTGGTTCTGGAAGCTGGCACATAAACTAACAGATCAGTTTGACGTGCTGTGCTTTGAGACGTTGAACCTGAAGGGAATGCAACGCCTCTGGGGACGGAAAATTTTAGATTTAGCATTTGGGGAATTCCTGCAAATTCTGGGATGGGTGGCGACGAAGAAAGGTAAACAAATCATTTTTATCGACCGTTGGTATCCATCGAGCAAGACTTGCTTTCATTGCAGTCATGTTCTGGAAAAACTAGATTTATCAGTGAGAGAATGGCGTTGTCCGTCCTGCCAATTACTAAATGGGCGGGATGAAAATGCCGCCAAAAATATTTGTGCGGTTGGGGCATCAACCGCTAAGTTAGGCGATGTCAGACGGGCGAGAGCCTGCAATTGCTGTTTGACCTTAGAATCCCCGTGCCTGATGGCCGGGGAGTATGTCAAAAAAGTTATTACTAAAGGCGGATCTAAGTTCGGCTTTAAGTTGGCACGATCGACTTAATGAGCGATCGAGCAATTGGAAAGTTGAAAACCATGATTGAATCTTGGATGATTATCGGGGGCGTGACTTTCTCAGTCGCCTTCGGAACTCTGTTTTTTAAACTCCGCGATATTAATTGGGCCGTCAAACTTGAAAGACCGGATTGGATGTTTTTTGAGCCTGCTATTCCGTTAATTTGGACGGTGATTTTTGCTTGCGGGGCCGGCAGCGCTACTTTCGTGTGGGAACAGGAGCCAGGGAGCCTTAAAACTTTGCTGCTGATGGCTTTGTACTTGCTTTTAGAAATTGTCACAGTTGCTTATATTCCTGCTACTCTCAGAGCCAAAAGTCTGAAAGTAGGGACTATTTTGGGAGGGGCTGGCGAGATTTTAGGGGCTGTGTTGACGTTGGCTGTATTGCCGATTTCTCAAACCGCGGCTTTGTTACTTTTACCTTACGCGATTTGGGGTGCGATCGGCACTTATACCACTTGGGAAATGATTAATTTAAACCCAGAAGCTGCATAAATCTTCGGTGTTATTCGGCGCACCCTACATACTATAACCCTCGGCTCTTGCTTCGTGTCATTAGGGTCTTCGCGGTTCGTTAAAAAAAGCATTGTTAATAATAGCAAATCCGTGCTAGCGGGTTAACCCACCCGATAAAGTGAGGAAATCCGCTTAACAGTGTGTGGGTATTTGATGAGAAAATAGATGAATAAAACTGCTTTAAATCAAAGGATGACAGTTATCAATGGCTATTAAAGACCAGCCCCAAGCACCTCGTTTTCGCCAAATTAGCAATATTTTGTTATTGCTCTCAAGTTTGTTTTTGCTGGCAAACATCTTTTTACCCAATTTGTTCGGCCCCCAAATTCCACAAGTGCCTTACAGCTTGTTCGTCCATCAGGTTCAAGAACAAGATGTAGTCAGAGCTTCGGTAGGTCAAAATGAAATTCGCTACCAACTCAAAGGCGAAGGTGATAAACCCGGTCAAGTGCTGTCAACTACGCCGATTTTTGACCTGGAATTGCCTAAACTTTTACAAGAAAAAGGCGTTGAATTTGCGGCAACTCCCCCTTCCAAAAATGGCTGGATCGGCAGTGTTTTAAGCTGGGTAGTTCCGCCGCTGATTTTTGTGGCGATTTTTCAATTTTTCATGAACAGGCAGGGTGGCGGGCCACAGGGCGCGCTCTCGCTGGGCAAAAGCAAAGCTAAGGTCTATGTAGAAGGCGAATCGGCGAAAATTACTTTTGCTGATGTGGCTGGAGTAGAAGAGGCTAAAACTGAATTAGTCGAAGTTGTTGAATTCCTGAAAACTCCCGACAGATTTACGGCAATCGGTGCGAGAATTCCGAAAGGCGTGCTGTTAGTCGGGCCTCCGGGAACTGGCAAAACGCTGTTAGCAAAAGCAGTGGCTGGTGAAGCTGGCGTACCGTTTTTTAGCATCTCCGGTTCGGAGTTTGTGGAACTGTTTGTAGGTGTTGGTTCTGCCAGAGTTAGAGATTTATTTGAGCAGGCTAAGAAACAGGCTCCTTGTATTATTTTCATTGATGAATTGGACGCGATCGGCAAATCTCGTAGCAGTAACGCTAGCTTTGGGGGGAATGATGAACGCGAACAAACTCTCAATCAATTGTTAACTGAAATGGATGGTTTTGCGGCGGGCAATACTACGGTAATTGTGCTGGCTGCAACTAACCGCCCGGAAAGTTTGGATGCTGCTTTGTTGCGCCCTGGCCGTTTCGATCGCCAAGTTTTAGTCGATCGCCCCGATTTATCTGGTCGCGAAGAAATTTTGAACATTCACTCTCAAAAAGTGAAGTTGGGCCCGGATATTGACTTGAAGGCCGTGGCCGCTCGCACCCCCGGTTTTTCGGGCGCAGATTTGGCAAATTTGGTCAATGAAGCTGCTTTGTTGGCGGCCCGCAACAAACGACTAACTGTAGCGCAGGAAGACTTTTTTGAGGCGTTTGAGCGCGTTGTGGCCGGCTTGGAAAAGAAAAGCCGGGTGCTCAATGAAAAAGAGAAAAAAATTGTGGCTTACCACGAAGTCGGGCACGCGATGGTTGGTGCTGCACTGACCGGCGGCGGCGAAGTGGCCAAAATCTCGATCGTCCCGCGCGGTATGGCAGCATTGGGTTACACGTTGCAGGTACCGACAGAAGACCGTTTCTTGTTAGATGAGTCGGAATTGCGGGGTCAAATTGCGACTTTGTTGGGCGGGCGATCGGCTGAGGAAGTCGTGTTTGGTAGCATTACTACTGGCGCTTCAAATGACTTGCAAAGGGCGACTGATTTAGCTGAACGGATGGTGACAACTTACGGGATGAGTAAGGTTTTGGGGCCTCTTGCTTACGATCGAGGTCAACAATCAATGTTCCTCAATGACGGTATGGGAAATGCCCGCCGTGCGGTGAGTGCTCAAACTGCTGAGGCGATCGACCAAGAAGTGAAGGAAATTGTCGAAACTGCACATCAGCAAGCTTTGGATATTCTGAAAGCAAATCGGGAATTGTTGGAAACAATTACGCAGAAACTGTTGGAAACTGAGGTGGTGGAAGGTGACGCACTTCGCGAATTCCTCCGTCAAGTGCGGCCTTTAGATAAGGTGGCGGCTTGAGTTTAATAGGGTTTAATCGGACTTACCCATGAGAGTCCAGAAACCGGGTTTTTATTGAGAAGACGCGCTGTAGGCGACAAATTCGGAAAAAACCCGGTTTCTTTATTCGGAGTGCGTCCAGGACTGTTTAATTAAACCGGACAAACGCAGATGAGTCCAAATCATCTGCGTTTTTTAGTGTCCGGGTGAGTTCAGCCGTTAGCCAGTATCAACGGACACTACACCCGGTGAGATAACTTTTATGCCGATCGACTTGCGGCCGTCATGACAATCAGAATGCCAAATTGGCTTCGCACCATAGGTTTGCGCCTCCCGCACGCGCCGGGATTCAGGCTGTTTTGACAGCAGCCAACAATCCATGCTACTTTGTCGTATAGGCTACACACAAACTGATTCTGCTACTGGATCACTGAGAAAAACTGTTTCTCCCTGAAAACTATTGCTCACGGTGCTCAACCTGTGAGAAGATTCGGCTAATAAAATTAAACGCGATCGAGCTATGACTGTTCGGGTATATAGAACGCACGCTTACGAGACAACCCATGAGAACCGTATATTCGATGGCTTGCTAAACGAATTGGAACGGGCGTGGGGTGATTCGGATGATTTGATAATTCTGTTAGGAAACTTCTACTGTGAAGGAAGCGAAATTGATGCAGCAATTCTGAAAAGAAACAGTATTACTGTCATCGACTTCAAAGACTACGGGGGAAATATTACTTTTTCAGAAAATGGGCCGTGGCTGGCTGGTGACGTGGAGGTAAAAGGGGGAAGCAAGCCAAATCCATTTATTCAAGTCAGAGATAACAAATTTGCGCTACTCAACAGTTTAAAAAGAATTAGATTCCCGTCAGATAGAAAACCAAATTTAGGATATATATCTGGGTTAGTGCTTTTTCACAAACCCATTACCTTTGACGAAAGACAGCTATCGCCTAATATTGAAAGGTGGTTTCATGTTGTTGACTTCGCCGGTACAATACAGCGGTTATCTCAAATCACTAGCCGAGAAATCAATTTTTCTAAGCAAGATTTAGCAGACATTGTTCAACATTTTTCTATTGCTGATTATATTCCTCCAGGATTGGGTACTAAAGCAATTCCTGACTCTTTATCAGCAGTTGATACTGCTAAAGTTGAGTTACCTAAGTCTCTTGAATTTGTAGTTAATCGCGTTGAGCAATTTTTAGCTTCCTCAAAGAAGGTTTTAATCGTGACTGGGATGATGGGAACAGGTTTGCATCTTCTGCAAAAAGCGATTTCAGATACATCTAGAGCCTTAAAGCGAAATTGCTCGGTGCTTGCGCCTAACAGTAAGATTGCATCTGTTTATCCAGTTGAATCAAAGAGTATTTACTCGCATCTCTTCACAAAAAATTACAAAGTAGAGAAGGATCAGCTTGTCTATGGATTGGACAAAAATCAGGATACAGAGCAAGAAGTTTACATTGTCGGTGATGCCCACTTGATATCGGATTCACAGTTTGAAAATGATGTTTTTCGTTACGGTAGCGGACAACTGCTTACAGATTTCTTGGAATATACCGAAATTGATAAAACTCAAAGACAGGTGATTTTTCTGGGCGATCCGTTTCAGCTAACAAGAGGTAAAGTGGAGGAATCGGCCCTGTGTTACGAGCGCTTGGAGGCTGCGATAGGCGGTGAGATCGATCGCATCAATCTTGATTTTATACTTCCAGGACAAGAGCAAAATTTGTTTGTCAAAAATTGTCAACAAATCGCTCAAAGTATACATTGTGGCAGATTTAATCAGCTCGCAGCGATCGCCGATGACTCGAATTGCATCCAAATAGTCGATCGCTCAAATGAAGAAGAGGTATCGAGAACCGTATTCCAGGAAGATTACCGATCCACCAAGTTTATAGTTTTCAGCAACGAATCGGTTAACCGCATCAACAATCAGGTTAGACAAGAGTTTTTGGGTCTAGGTAAACAGATTGTTGCAGGTGATATTGTACATATCCACAACAGCCCTGTCGCAGTAGATAGACAACAGCCCGATCCAACTTATATATCAAATAACTCTTTTGCTGAAGTCATAGAAGTTTATCCCAATATTTCACCTTTAATCCAACCTTTGAAAGGGCGCGAACAGCCACTTAAGATAAATTTTCTGCGTCTTCGAGTACGGCTACTTGAGAGCAGTAAAGAGGTTCAATTTTACTGCTTTAGTGATTATTTGTATGCAGAAAAGCCAGAATTTGACAAGGACACACTTGTAGCTCTGCGGGTTTCAGCAGAAAGCAGATTTAGACAACAGCAGAAACAGGTAATAGAATCAGACGAATCGGATAACTCTAGCGAATTAGCAAAGTTTCTACGCAGCGATCCGTATTTAAACGCAGCCCATCTGAGGTTTGGCTACGCGCTGACTCTACATCGCGCCCAGGGACAGCGGTTTAAGACTGCGATCGCAAATATGGATACCGGCCAGGGACAAACAAATGCCGCTTATTTTCGATGGGTTTATACCTTGTTTTCTGTCTCCCAAAATCAACTTTTTCTCTTAAATTTTCCCTCAATTACACCATTTTTTAAAACAACTTGGAAGAACAGTCAAAGCAAGCTCGATTCAGTGGTATTTAAGGATTTAATTGCATTTGATCCGGATTCAGCAGCAGGGAATGCAAATATTTCGGCTTTCCCTATCCACGAAAAACCTTTGAAAAATCTTTACTTACATATCGCGGCAATTCTGAGATTCCATCAAATCCAGGTAATTTCATACAAGCATAATAGTTATCAGGAAGTTTACGAGTTTGCCTCGGAAGAGGGTCGATGTTCCTGCTGTCTTCGCTTGCATTACAATGGGCAATTTGAGGTCACGCGAATTGAAACTGTAAAATCTGAGCCGATTGAATTTGCCGCTTTAGTGCGCGATGTTATTACATCAAAAGTGCGATTAGGAAATGAATTTCAGCAAACAGTTCAAGCTATCATAAAAGCAAAACTAGACTCACACAAAATAGCCATCTGGGGAATTGAACACCACTACTACCATCAATTTTACTATCTCAAATCAGAACATGACACTCTCAAACTGAAAGTTGTCTACGATGGAGATGCTTTTGTGACGCAAGTTGTGCCGCTCGGCTACACAAATTTACAAATCTCAGAATTAGTTCGCCTCGCACTGGAATTATAAAAATGTCAAATTTAACGGAAGAAATCAAAAATTTGAGAAAAGCTGGACGCATAGATGAAGCTTATTCGAGAGGGCACGAACTGCTAAAACAACATCCAAATGACAAATTCCTGGCTAGCAGTTTAGGTTGGGTTCTCTATGACAAAGTAAAAAAACTAATAGATACGGCTAATCAATCTCAATCCATAGATTCAGAGACATCTGTCAGCCAACTCAGGGAAATATTGGCAGAATATTACAAACTCAAGCTGACTCGACCAGATTTGCTGTTTAGTCGTTTGCTATCCCAAATTGTTCGATTAAAAAAGGAAATCAAGTTTTTACCCAAGTTCGTAAAATGGGCGGGTATTGACAGTTTTGGATCGGAAGATTTTCAGGTTTCTACTGCTAATGACGGTAAAGTTTACGAGTCATTGGTTGAGAAAACAGCAAGGGAAGTGGGGAAGATTGCTTGTGAATTGACTGTTCAAGATTACCCGGATGTACAAGAATTACAAAATTTTGCCGTTAAATTGATCGATGTTGCACTCGATCGCGCCAAAGTTCAAAAACCGGAATGGCTGAATTATCGCAAGGCTTTATTGCTAAATCGTTTGGGGCGAGCGCCAGAAGCTCAAAAACTTTTGGTTTCCTTTGTCAAGCAGAAGCGTAGCGATTACTGGGCGTGGCACGCATTAGCTAAAGTCGTGGAAACTTCCGATTCTCAACTAGCGTTAGCACTTTGTGCAAAAGCGTGTTTAACTTGCAGGGATGAAAATTTTGGTGTTAGCGTTTTTGAGGATCTCAGCCGACTCGCAGCAAATAGAGGCCAAGGGGAAGTGGCTAAATGGGCTGCCTATCGAGCTTTTGCTGTTCGTAACAATAACGGATGGAAAATCCCCCAATCGCTTCGCAATCTCTTGACGGCTAGTTGGTACGATCGTGCAGGAAATCTCTCTAACCCGGAGGAAGTGTTAGAAAATATAGCTGCTAGTGCCGAAAAGGTGATTTGGCAAAGTTGCCCGCGATTCCATGCTAATTACCTCGGCACCTTTGCAGCAAAAACTGGCAAGATTATGCTCAAATTTGGATTGCATTCTCATAGTGGATCTGAAGAAGTTGTTACTCCCGATCAGGGAATGCTGAAGAATTTAAATCTGCCAATGGGCGCGCCAGTGACGCTGACTGTTGATAAAAACGGCGAGCGGCTAACGGTGCTTGCGGTGGAGAAACGCGAATCGGGCAAACTCTTTGATAGTATGTCTTGTAAAACTGGTCGTTTTCGCTTGCATCAAAGTGGTTTTGGGTTTGTAGAAAATGTGTATGTTCCTCATGAATTAGCTGGTCAGTTGCAAAACGAGCAAACAGTTAATGTTGCTGTTGTCAAAAGGTTTGATAAAAAGAAAAACACATGGGGTTTGACAGCCAGCGCCATACTTAGGAATGAGAATTAAATAACTTCCACAAGTTTGTGGGACGGGCGGGACGCCCATCCCACAATAACAATTAAAATTGTAAGTTATTTAATTCGCGATCCTTAATTAGTTACAAACATACAAAAACCCGGCTGCTTCAAAACACCGGGTTTCTCCATATTCTTGCTGCATTTTCGATCGATCAAACTCCGTTTATGTAAGCCATAACTGGAGTACCTTGCTGCTGCTGCGCGATTTCCAAAAGGCGTTGAATGCGATCCTCTGTCGGCGGGTGAGTGCGGAAAAGTGACTGCAAACCTTTAGTCGAAAAAGGATTCACAATCAGCAGGGGCGACATCGCAGGATTGCCGTGCATGGGAATTTCATGACCCAGTTTCTCCAACTTTTGCAGGGCGTTTGCTAAGCCGATCGGGTTATTGGTAATTTCCACCGCACCGCTGTCGGCTGCAAATTCCCTCGTCCGAGAAATCGCCATTTGAATTAGGGTTGCTGATAGCGGTGCTAAAATGATTAAAAACAGCAAACCAAACGGATTCGGGCCTTGTCTGCTATCCCGCGTTACCGGGCCGTAAAGCGCTCCAAAAGTCAGAATTCGCCCGACAAATGTAATTGCACCGGCAATTGTTCCTGCAACTGCTTGAGTGAGGGTGTCGCGGTTGCGGATGTGCGTCAATTCGTGCGCTATAACGCCTTCCAATTCGTCGCGGGAAAGCAAATTCATGATGCCTTCAGTAACTGCTATTGTGGCGTGTTCCGGGTCTCTTCCTGTGGCGAATGCGTTGGGAGATTGAGTGGGAACTACAAAGATTTTCGGTACTGGAATTTGGGCTTTTTTACTCAGCGATGCTACCATATCGTAGATTTCTGGTGCTTCGCTGCGGGCGATGGGGCGAGCGCGGTAAGCCATTAACGCGGCCGTGTCGGAATAGTACCAAGAGCTAAAACTTGAGAAGGCGGCTAGGGCTAAACCGATGTAAAGTCCTTGCTCGTTGCCGATTAAATAATAACTTCCTAAAACTAGAAGACCGCTTAGGAGTCCTAAAAGAGCTGCTGTCCTGAGTTGATTTGTTCCTAACATGGCGGGTTGAGGGCGATCGCTATTTTGATATTTTTGAGCTTCTAATTAGATTTTCATATTTGCGGGCGATCGCGCCTCTATCTGCCGAAATAACTGCTGTCGCCAATAGTAGTATTTCACCTTTTGAGTCAGAAACTGGGAATGTCGATCTGGAGGCTCTCTCTGGCTGCTCTCAAGAGGCGATAGAGCCACAGGATATGACATTTCCAGGCTCTGGTTGGAAACGAGATTAAACGAGATAGCCATTCTAAATACCCTGTGACTGCAATTACGGTATAATTGGTGAATATGACATAGTAAAAATTCCACATAAATCATGACTATCGATATAGAGATTTTTCAAACTCTCGTCAAGATGCCAGAATCTCTCAAACAAGAGATATTGCATTATGCAAAATATTTACTTGAAAAACACGCAAAAACTGAATCATCTCAAGAACAACTTGAACAACCTCATGGTTATGGTAGTTGGGCCGGTCAGATCGTTATGTCTGATGATTTCGATGAACCGCTGGAAGATTTAAAGGAATATATGTAACATGAACTCCCTTTTAGATACTCATGCCTTTCTGTGGTATTTGCTTGGCGATTCCAATCTAGGTAGTAAGGCAAAAGAAGCGATCGATACTAAAACAGGTTTGTATTTTAGTATTGCCAGCCTTTGGGAAATCTCTATTAAAATCAATGTCGGTAAGCTTCAACTGAATCGGCCATTTGAAGACCTGCCGAAGGAATTGCAATACATTAACGCTCAAATTCTACCAATTACATTTGAAGACACTGAGATTTACGCAGGTCTTCCTCTGCATCATCGAGATCCCTTCGATCGCATTCTGGTAGGACAGACGATGAATCATTCGCTGGTTTTGATTAGTCGTGATGAGGCTTTTGATGCTTATCCAATTCAGCGGGTGTGGTGATGAAGAAGGCAAAAATTTTATCAGTAAGCCCAGATAACAAAAGAGAATAGCCAGATACCCGACTTGTTTAAGAAGTCGGGTATCTGGCTATTAGGTAGAATTCTCGAACCCTAAACCGCTTGCACTTGCTTTTCCTCAACAGCAACAGGTTCTTGATATACAGTTTGAGACTCCGACGCCAAAAACTCAGCCAATTGAGCTTCAATTTCATCCCGCACAATCTGGCGGTATTCGAGGAAATGCTCGTTGTGAGCACATACGGTTAAATAGTGATCCCAAACAGCAGGATTGCGCTTGAGAATGCTGAACAAATGATGCCAGAACTTCCACCGAGTTTTGCGCTTGACTCCCTGCCGCCAAACCACAGTTAACAGTGCTCGCAAATCGATCCAACTGGGAACTCTTGCAGGTATCTTTGCTGTGGGTGCACCTAACATTAAGAAATGGCGATAAGTCCGGTCTAAATATTTCTCAGCATCGTACACTTCGCAGAATGCCTCGACATATTCGCGGGCAATATCTTCGAGAGGCCGCGTGGGAATGAAGTTCATCAAGGTAGTCTGGTTGAGGTTGCCAGATTTGTCGCGCAACCGCCCTTCTTTTGCTAGTCTGTGGGACAATGCAGTGTGCGGCAAAGCTTGCAGCATTCCAAAGGTTGTGCTAGGAATGGCTGCTGCTTCGGCAAACTTGACAATCCGCTGACCGGCACCGGGTTTTTCGCCGTCAAATCCGATGATAAATCCGGCCATTACTCGCAAACCGGATTTGGCAATTAACTCTACGGATTCGATCAGGGAATTGCGGGTATTTTGGAATTTTTTCGTCATTTGCAGGCTTTCTTCGTCGGGAGTTTCAATCCCTAAAAACACTGCATTGAAATTGCAAGCAACCATCATGTCCATCAATTCTTGATCTTGGGCTAAATCGATGGATGCTTCTGTGTTGAAAGTAAAGGGAAATTTGTGTTCTTCTTGCCAGACTTTTAAGTCTTTTAGCAACAGTTTGACGCTGCGTTTGTTGCCGATAAAGTTGTCGTCTACCATGAACACGCCGCGCCGCCAGCCCAAGTTGTAGAGATAGTCTAATTCTGCTATCAATTGTTGGGGGTTTTTCGTGCGAGGTTTGCGGCCGTAGAGGACGATGATATCGCAGAATTCGCACTGGAAAGGGCAGCCTCTGGAAAATTGAATCGACATGGAATCGTAGGCGTCTAATTCCAGCAAGTCGAAGCGGGGGACTGGGGTTGTGGTAACATCGGGTTTTACGCCGTCCGATCGATAAATTCCGCTTTTTTCGCCCCGCCCGATTGCTTCGACGAACATCGGCAAGGTGATTTCGCCTTCGTCGAGAATCAGGTAATCTATGCCCGCTGCTTGAGGTTCTTCGGGTACAGAGGTGGGGTAAGGGCCGCCGCAAGCTACGGATTTACCGCGCCGTTTTGCTTCGCGAATGATGTCTAGCAAATCTTCTTTTTGGACAATCATTGCGGAGAGAATAACGAGCTCTGCCCATTCCCATTCTGCTTCGGTGATTTGTCTGATATTGCGATCGACTAACTTAAATTCCCATTCTTGGGGTAAAATAGCTGCTACTGTTACCAAACCCAGCGGTGGCAGCAGCACTTTACGATCGACTAATTCTAGGATTTTCTCGTAAGACCAAAATGTTTTCGGAAACAGCGGGTAAACTAAAAGAACTCGCATTATATGTTAAACCTCACCAAAAAACTGGGTCTGAAGCCCCGTCCTTATAGGACGGCTTTACATTGAATTAAATCCCCTTTCGGGGTCGGA
>NZ_JAUBTG010000009.1:0-104725 GCF_036702395.1 Microcoleus sp. D3_18_C2
TGCCCAAAAATAGCTCAAAACCTCTGCCCTAGTATTTTTGGGTATTTATACTCATTGCAAAAGTGACACGCTCCCAATAAATACCTCCTCAAGAAATTCTTTAACAACCATGTAAAACCTGAGTTTACGTGGATTAAAGAGGCAGGTATTTGCCAAAAAATTACCCAGTATGCGTTTGATAACCTTGGGGATTCTTTCTCTAGATTCTTCTCAAAAAAAGGTGGCTATCCCAAATTCAAGAAGAAGGGGCATCACGATTCTTTCACTATTGATGCGAGTGGTAAGCCTATCCCTGTGGGCGGTACATCTATAAAGTTGCCGACAATCGGCTGGGTAAAAACTCACGAGGGATTGCCTCATACAACTTGCAAGTCAATTACCATTTCGCGCACTGCCGATAGTTGGTTTATCGCATTTGCCTACGAACAACATCATGAACCTACAATCAAAAGTCATGATGTTGTAGGAGTTGATTTGGGAGTCAAAGAGTTAGCTACACTTTCAACTGGCGTAGTATTTCCGAACCCAAAGCACTACAAAGCACATCTCGCAAAACTCAAGAGGTTGTCAAGGGTTCTTGCCAGAAAAGTCAAGGGTTCCGAGAATAGATACAAAGCCAAAATTCAATTAGCAAAGCATCACGCTAAGGTAGCAAATCTTAGAAAAAATACTCGGCATCAAATCACTACTTACTTATGCAAAAACCACGCAAAAATAGTAGTAGAAAATTTGAACGTTTCCGGGATGTTGGCAAATTATAAACTAGCTCAAGTAATAGCTGATTGTGGATTCCATGAATTCAAACGCCAGTTAGAGTACAAGGCTAAAAAGTTTGGCTGTGAAATAATCGTTGCCGACCGATGGTTCCCGTCGAGCAAGACCTGTTCAAACTGTGGACACATCCAAGATATGCCACTCAAAGAAAGGACTTATAACTGTGGAAGTTGTGGTCATTCGATGGACAGAGATTTAAACGCAGCAATTATGTTATCGCGGTTGGCTAAACCGTGAAAGCTTACTGAGGGATAACCGCTCCCATGCTCCCGATGAAGTAAGAAGCAAATGTCTAGACTTGTCTAGTATTTGTGTAGCAGAAATAGAAATTTTCCCAATCTCCTCATCTCCCGCTCTCCCGCTCTTCCGCTCCTCATCTCCTCATCTTTCAATCTCCCCCTTTCCGCATCTCCCCATCTCCCGCTATCCTCATCTCCCGCTATCCTCATCTCCCGCTATCCTCATCTCCCGCTATCCTCATCTCCCGCTATCCCCCTCGCGGAGAGAAGATCCGCCGGATTTGGTATAAAGGGCTTCAATTATTTTGGTTCGTACTGAGCCTTTTTTCTCTTGACAAGTAGATACACTTGTATATGCCTGCGGAAGGAACTTTTGCAGACATCTCGCCATCTCTATCCCTAAGTAAGTTATTTCCTAGGACAGATGGTAATTTTGTCAAATCATTGTTACCTTTTGTAATATATACTAAAGCCAGATGGGAAATCGGGCATCCCGAAACCAACGGTCGATCGCTGAAACAACTTACAAATCTGGTTAATCCAGGTGTTCAGTTTTAAGTCACCTTTACTTACAGAGGAGTCAAAGTCATGAGCCAACCAGCAGAATTGTCTTTGGAACAGCAATTTAGCCTGTGTTCCTTCAAAACACAGGTAAGTGACATGAGCCGCGAACAAGCTCAGGAGTTTTTGGTCAAGCTTTACGAGCAAATGATGCTACGAGAAACCATGTACCGCCATTTTCTGAAACACCACTGGGGTTTAGAACCTAACCCAGGTGTTGAGTAGCCAAGAGTCGCAGTCGGCGACCTCCGTCTCTTACTCTGTTCCCTCAAGCGGAAAGGAGTTGGGGGTGATGGGGCGTCACTCGAAGGCAGAAGCTAGAACGCATCTGTAAAGACGTGAGGAAAATTTGACAATTCCTTTGTGGATTTCACTGAATGTGGAAGTCGATGTCAGCAGTTTGTCGATCGACACCACTGGAGAGTGCAAAGATAATTTATCGCGTCTCAACTCGAAAATTGGACAACTATTAATAAAAAGTGTTAATTTTTTAACCACTTAAAATTTTTAACAAATTCAATATATTTTTGTTTATTTGCAGCGGATGAGGTTTGACAACAATGGCGCTAGTCGGACATCTGAGCGCGACCTCCGACTAGCAAAACCTTTAGTTTTCACATCACAATCCCTAGAACTGGCAACTGTGGCCTCTAGAAAGAGTTATTCCGGCTGACGTTCCAGAGTCGCCTCCATTGTACTTGTCAAGTAATGACCAGACATGATGCCGCTAGATTGGTAGTAGCGGTTCTCATCAACCCGGTGAAGGGTATCAAAACCCGTCCGCCGCTGGCGTTCGTCTCCCAATACCCAATAACGCTGGACGATCGACTGGGGAGCAATCCAACCTTCGCCCTCGACGCGGGCGAGTTCGCTGTGTTGGAGTACAAAAGTATACTGCCGTTCATCACTGTTGAGGTGTCCTCGGTACTGCAAAATAATCTCTTCGCGATCGCCTCCAGGAAATACGAGCTTTGTCACCATACTGAACCAATCTGTTCGGTTCCAGCTCACTAAAGTTTTGCCTTTAACCGTAATTGGCACGCCATTGCGCTCAATCCAGCTTCCTTCGAGCGTCCATTGGCCAGATTCCATTAAAAACGTGTGAGCCACAGTGCTGTTCCTATGCTTTTCCTGCTGGCTACAATGCTGGTGCAACAACGCACAGCCGTTGTCCCTCAGACTCTATGCTATCACGCCCAACTGTGCCAACAAGAGTTAATTTCTCCTAAAAGTACCGATGTCCGGGCACCAGTAACTTGAGGCAGATTGCCGGGAATGCCCCGAACCCGCCATGCGGCTAAAACCGCGAACGCGATCGCCTCTTTAAAATCTACATTCAAGCCTGCCTCTGAAGTAGTCAACACTTGCACTGGATGCAATTGAGATTGCAATCGGCGTTTTAAGTAGAGGTTGTGGCTGCCGCCCCCGCATAGTAAAACTCGATCGGGCATAGCCGGTAAAAAAGTTTGGTAACTGTGAACGATCGAGGCAACAGTCAGTTCTGTCAGAGTAGCCAGCACGTCAGCAGGACTGAGGTTGTAACCTTCGGCCTCGACCAAACACCTGTCAAAATAGTCTACACCAAATAGCTCTCGCCCCGTTGATTTCGGAGGTGGTTGGCGGAAGAACTCTGATGCGAGCCAATCCTCGACTAAAGCTTGACAGGGAGTGCCCGATGCCGCCCAAGCTCCACCTTCGTCGATCGTCTTAGTGCCGCCTGAGAAGTGCTGTACTGCCAAATCTAACAGGGAATTCGCCGGGCCTGTATCCCAGCCCGATATGCCATCCCCAAGACTGAAAATCTCAGACTCGTCATTCTTTCCCCCTTTTCCCCTGGCCGGAAGATAGGTAACATTGCCAATTCCCCCTAGATTTTGGATGCAGAGGCTGATGTTGGGTTCCGCCAGCAGGCAGGCATCAACTATTGACACTAAGGGTGCTCCTTGACCCCCGGCCGCAATGTCTGCCGATCGAAAGTTACTCACCGTAGTAATTCCTGTCAATTCCGCAATTAGCGCGCCCCGCCCGATTTGCAAGCTGTAGCCCATTAACGCACCGGCGCTGTCTTTCTGGGCTTTCCCAGCAGGTCGGTGGTAGACGGTTTGACCGTGAGAGCCGATTAATTCGGCTTTATCATATTCTGCTTGAATTGTCAAGGCTGCCCTGGCAAATTCTTGGGCGATGGCATCATCTAATTGGGCTAGTTCAGCCATTGACAAAGCTGAGCCACTGCAAACCGAGAGAATTTGCGATCGCAAATTAGCAGGATAAGGGAAAGTGTTGCCGGCCACCAATTGCACTTTCAAGTCTGTTTGGGAACCGACCACATCCACCAAAGCAGCATCTATGCCATCCACCGACGTGCCGCTGATCAAACCGATAACGCGGGTCATTCTATTTTAGATTTTAGATTTTAGATTTTAGATTGTTCAATTTTTCGATTTTTCGATTTTAGATGGTCGGGTGCGATCGGGCGATGAATATTATTTGAGGTCGATCGTCACGATCACCACAGTAATATTATCGCGTCCACCTTTATCCTTCGCTGCTTGAATTAAAGCATTTGCAGCGCCCTCGCAGGCGCGAATCGACTTCAGAGGCGAAGCTATCAAAGGATCGGAAAGTTCTTCAGTCAAGCCATCGCTGCAGAGCAGCAAGCGATCCCCAGGCTGCACGTCCACCGGCAAAATATCTATCTCCCGCAAATCATCGCGGCCCAAACACTGGGACAAAACGTGACGCCAAGGATGAGAGCGAGCCTGGTCAGGAGTTAGGGCCTTTCTTTTCACAGCCTGAGCCACCCAAGTCTGGTCTTCAGTAATCTGTTCCAAGCGAGATCCGTGCAGTCGGTACAAGCGAGAGTCCCCGATATTAGCGCACCAGGGTCGGCCCTCATCCCTAAACATGAGAACCACAGCCGTAGTTCCCATATCAGCACGCTCCGGGTGGTCGAGCTGATCCGTCAAAATTGCTTGATTGGCAATTAAAAAAGCCTTTTCCAACAACAGGGGAGAATCCTCTGGCCCTTCCCAATGTTCGAGCAAATAAGATTGAATCGCCTGAGTCGCAATCCGGCTGGCTTCTTGACCTCCGGCGTGTCCTCCCATTCCGTCGGCCACTATGAAAAATCGCCCGTCAGAGTCTATGTAGTACGAATCCTGATTTACGGAACGAACTAGCCCTGTGTCTGTCTTACCTGCGAAAGAGCGTTTCATCAGAAAAAATGGGTCTGAAACCCCGTCCTTGTAGGACGGCTTTACATAGATTTTTGTTAAGACGTACCATCTTACATAAGAGGTGCTACTATGTAAAACAGCACATTTAAAGTAAGCATGACACTAAAAGCCTTCAGCTATCGATTATACCCAACGCCGGAACAGGAAAATTTGTTGCGACGTACTCTGGGTTGTGCTCGTTTGGTCTACAACCGTGCTTTAGCCACAAGGACTGAAGCTTGGTACACAGAACAGAAACGAGTAGGATATGCTGAGACTTCTTCAATGTTAACCGAATGGAAGAAAACTGAAGAACTAGATTTTCTTAACGAAGTTAGCTGCGTGCCTTTGCAGCAATGCTTGAGACATTTACAGACGGCTTACACCAATTTTTTTGATGGGCGAGCAAAATACCCTAACTACAAAAAGAAACGTAACGGTGGCAGCGCAGAATTTACTAAGTCGGCATTTAAGTTCAGAGATGGACAAATCTACTTAGCAAAAAACACACAAGCATTGCCAATTCGCTGGAGCCGTATATTACCTGATGGTGCCATACCATCAACTATTACGGTAAAGCTTGCACCATCGGGCAGGTGGTCAGTTTCTCTACTGGTAGATGTAGAAATTGAAAAATTACCCGAAACAGGTAATCAAGTCGGTATCGATTTGGGAATTACCAGCTTGCTTACCTTGAACACTGGCGAAAAGATTGTCAATCCCAAAGGATTCAAAGCAAAGTATCGCAAACTTAGAAGAGCGCAGAAAGCTTTAAGTCGTAAGCAAAAGGGATCAAATAATCGTTACAAGGCACGACTTAAAGTAGCGAAAGTGTATCAAGAGATCACTGATGCAAGGAAAGATAATCTTCACAAGTTAACGACGCGGTTGGTGCGTGAAAACCAAACCATCGCCGTAGAAGACTTAGCTGTGAAGAATATGGTTAAAAATCGGAAACTCGCCGCTTCTATAAGTGACGCAAGCTGGGGGGAATTGGTCAGACAACTTGATTACAAGTGTGATTGGTATGGTCGCACTTTAATTAAGATTGATCGCTGGTTTCCGAGTTCTAAGCGATGTGGCAATTGTGGCCACATTGTTGACAAGTTGCCGTTAAATATCCGGGAATGGGATTGCCCTAAGTGCGGTACTCACCATGATCGTGATATTAACGCTGCGAAAAATATTTTGGCGGCAGGGCTTGCCGTATCAGTCTGTGGAGCGACTGTAAGACCCCAACAGAGTAAATCTGTTAAGGCTGGTGCGAAATCCCCGTCAGGGAAAGAAGCAGAAACCTAAGTTGTGAGTCTTAGGAATCCTCGCCCTTATAGGGCGGGGTGGATGTCAAATTGTAGATCGTATGATGGTAATCCCATCTTAAAATTTCGGTAAACCCAGTAAATTAAGCAGCACCTGCAAAAAAAACAGGATTTATACCCAAAATCAGAGGTTTAGCTGGCGAAAAACTTAGGCAGCAACCGGGTTTTTCGCCTCAAAGCGCGTAAGTGTTGTAAATTTTAGCAATCTGTGGTATGGCAGCCAAAACTTAACATTCGAGGTCAAATTTTGGCTGGCGAGAAATCTCAAACCTGAAATTTCAAATCCCAAATTGCCCCATTATGACATCCTGTCTAAACGATCGATCCGCTTGAACAAACGCATAAGAGCCAACCCTGCACCCGCAGCCAGCACGGCAACAGCGACAGCCGGCCAGACCTGATTGCTGACAAACAAAATTGTCGCCGACAAAGTAAAAGCACTCATCAGCAAAGCATAATTCGTGCCCATTTGAGCGCTGCTCATCCGGCGGAGCAAACGCTCTGTTTCGGCAGAACGGACGCGAATCCGCAAATCTCCCTGTTCGAGTTTATCAATAGTCTCCTCAATCCGGCGGGGCAAACCCAAAGCACTCGAACTCACCTGAGCCGCCTGACGGCCGATTTCATTAAAAATGCTGCTACTTGTATCATGGCCATTTCCATTAGTCATAAGCTGCATGGCAAAAGGTTGTGCCACCTCCATAAAGTTGAACTCGGGATCTAAACCTCGGCCCACCCCTTCGATGGTGGAAAAAGCTCGCATTACAAAAGTAAAAGTAGCTGGGAAGCGAAAAGGTTGATTGTAGGCAATATCGTAAAGGTCGTCGGTAATCGCGCTCACAGACTGATTTTCAAAAGGCTTGTCCATGAAGTTATCCAGCATATACTGGATGCTGCGGCGCACCGGACTCATATCACCCGTAGGCACCAAGGCTCCCAAATTGATCAGAGAATCCATAATCCGCTGTCCATCCTTGGAAGCAATGCCGTAGAGCGTCTCCATCAGTCCTTCGCGGACGTTCGACTGGATTTGCCCCATCATGCCAAAATCGTAGAAAATCAGACAACCGTCAGCACTAACTGCGATGTTGCCGGGGTGTGGGTCAGCGTGGAAAAAGCCGTCGTTGAGCAACTGGCGCAAATAAGCTTTTGCGCCCAACTGAGCGATTAATTTACGATCGATACCGGCCGCTTCCAAAGCTTCGTAGTGGCTGATTTTAATCCCCGGCAGGTATTCCAAAGTCAGCACTCGCGGAGCCGCGTACCGCCAATAAACCCTCGGCACCCGCACCCAGTCACAGTTGCTAAAATTGCGGCGAAAAGTATCAGCATTGCGGCCTTCATGGAGATAGTCAATTTCCAGCCACAGAATGCGACAGCATTCCTCATAAATCCCCATCCAATCGCGGCCGCGGCCCCACTTAGGATGGTTTTGAAAGTAGCGGGCTATTCCCTTAAGAATTTGCAAATCGATCTCGAACAGTTTCCGCAGTCCCGGCCGCTGCACCTTGACCACCACTTCCGGGCCCGAATGCAGTTGAGCTTTGTGTACCTGACCCAGACTGGCAGCAGCCAGGGGCACCGGGTCAAAGCTGCGGTAGAGTTCTTGAACAGTCTTGCCCAAGTCTTGCTCGACAATTACCTCTAACTGCTCGTAGCTGAAAGCAGGCACTTTATCTTGCAGCTTAGAAAGTTCCTCGACAAACTCTGCGGGGAACAAGTCGGCGCGGGTGGAAAATAATTGGCCGACTTTAATGAAAGTTGGCCCCAAATCCAAGAGTGTTTCTCGAACCCAGATAGCTTGAAAGCGCCGTCTGGCAACTTTCTTTTCTTCAGTCACGCCTCCCCAGTAGCTCCAATTTTTGCTGTCGAGCCACAGCGAAGCCAGCCAGAGCAAGACAAAGGCCCAAATGTCGAAGAAGCGCCGCTTCCGGGAGTATTTTTCGCGATTCCAGCGATAAGCTTTACTTTTGTAGGATTTACTAGGAGTTTTTTGCTCATCGGCTTCGCCAGTGTGCTTGGGGGAGCGCTGGCGATTAACAGAGTCATCAAGGAGAGCAGACACTTGGGTTCCCAAATTGCTTATTTTATGTTGTTGCTTTGATTGAAAGTAGGAGCGCAGGAGCGCAAAGCAGTGCGCTCACGTTGTAAATAATAGTTGTGGTCGAGTCGATCCCTAGGGCAAACTGCTGCGGTAACGCTGCAATTCCGATCGCACCAGAGCCACTTCGGCGCGCAGCTCGTCAATAGTCGCTTGCAAATCAGCGGGATGGATGTCTTGAATGGTGGTGGTGCGATCGGTGCCAGTTCTGGTCTGCATCGCCTCATCCGAAGCTCTATTGGCCCGTTCCACAACTCGATCGGTGAACTGCCGCAGGCGTTCTCTTTGTTCTGCGTCAAATTTGCCGAGTTCAGAGAAAGCGTTGGTGGCCGCGCTTTCTAATTGCTCGTACAGTGCTTCGGCAAGTGCTCTGCCTACAAAAAAAGCATGAACTGGGGGTTTACTCATAAAAAATATTCGGTAAGTGGGAAACTCAGAGTCTTTAGACCTGAGAGGAAAACGACTCGGCGGTTTCAACCGCCTTGAATCCCCTTTCGGGGTTAGAGGGGTATGGTTGCCCCTCCAATGGAGATACAGTTGTCTCCTTCCTCCCTTGCGGGGTAATGTTCGTGCAGACCTGGTTATAAAGGCTTGTTAGACCTGCAACACTGTCGAGCGTGACTTTAAAACTGTTTAATTGCAGATGACAGAGCGGAAAACTGGCGTCGCACTCAAGGAGTGTCGTGACCTGAATAACGTCTCCTCCTGAGAGGGGTCTGGTCAGAACAGCTTGTAAGAAATTACAAGCTCAGTGGCTTTAGCCCTGAGTTCCTGACAAAAAATCTCTGTGCGCTTCCGCAACAAATTATAACTTGCTTGTCCCCGATGATGCTTGCTCCCAAAGGAAGGAATTTTGGGGGAATTGACACTCCCACCCCGAGTGTCGGAGATGGGATTCTTGAGATTTAGAACAGTCTAACGCGCCACGGCGTAGCCCTAAAGCGTCGCTTACACTGGCTCAAATTCGAGGTTGGGGTTGCTTTGTACCAAAATGTTTGCAGCTTGGCAGTATTAATACGCGACATCACACCACCTCAGCGCCGCGCACATATTATAACATAATTTAAATCCAAATAGAAAACAGTCCTGCAATTTTTTGCGGGCATTTAGATTGCCGAGGGAATAGGAAATATTCGATAAACTCAGACGGCGACTGTTGGGATTTTCAGATTCGACGGAAGTTTTTGGAAGATAGTCGTTGGCTAGGTAGGGCCTTATTATCTCAACTACTGAGCGGATATTTGCTGACTCATAAAACCAAGTATTTGTCCGCACTTTTAACCAACAAAAACCATACTAATTTGTCGCAGGTTCGGGAAAAGGCATTGTGGGATCTGCCACAGGGGGTGGTGAATCAGGTGCGATCGAACTATCTGAATAGTTGTCACTGCCGCTTGGTATTGCAGGCTCAGGCGATCGCTCGATCGGCGAGGCTATTACTGGTGACGGGGATTCCGACGACGGCCAGGTTTCAGCGCTAGCACTCTCAGGGGCAGGTGGGGCGGGTGGGGCGGGCGGTTCTGGAGGCAGGGGCGCAACTTCCGGTACCGGTGCGGCTTCTGGTTCGGGCTCTGGCTCGATTTCGGTTTGAGGCTCTGGAATGAGGGACTCAGAAGGCTCCTCTGCGGGTTCTGGCGCCGGGGATGGCTCAGATTCCGCTTCGGGATCTGGGGCGGGAGTTTCCTCGTTTGGAGACTCAGAAAGTTCGGCGCTAGTTTCTGAGGACTCGATTTGTTCGGGAATGTTGCTGCTGTCTAAGGGGGGTTTGGGGAGCTTGTTGAGTTCGATGGGGTAGAGAGGGGTGCTTTCGACAGACGGCTGTCCGAACATCGGCTCTGATAAATCGCGGGATTTGAGCAAATCTTCGAGAGATGGGAAGGATTCAATTTTGGGACTATTACTGAGACTGGTGCTGTTGTAGTGCGATGCTAGGTCAAAACCCATCCAGCCTGCAATTGCAGCCGTTACCACAAATGCCACAAAAGTCAACTGCGGCGGGGGAGGTGCGGGCAATCTTAGACTTTGCTTGCCTTTTCTTTTTACTGATACTCGCTCTGTTTCTTGCAGCATGGTGAGCCAATTTTCCACTGTCTGAGGGCGGTTGTGGGGGTCGATTTCGAGTCCCTGAAGGATGGCTCGCTCGATTCCTGGGCTGAGGTTGGGCTGAAATTGCCGTAAGTCAGTCAAGGGAATGCGATCGCGCAGGGGTGCTGCTACGGGCGCCACGCCGGAGAGTAAGTAGTAGAGGGTGGCGGAGATCGCGTAGATGTCAGTGGCCGATGTACATTTACCGTCATGGAGGTATTGTTCGATCGGCGCGTACCCAGGGGAGAGCAAGTTGGTGTGGGTTTGCTTGGTGCCGGCGGTAAAGCCGCGAGCAATTCCGAAATCTATTAACATTACTACGTGAGAATCGGCTCGCCGGATAATATTTTCTGGCTTGATATCTCCGTGCAGCAATCCGCTGTGGTGAACTGTACTTAAGGCTGAGGCTATTTGCCGAATATAGTGCAGGGCCTGGGCTTCTGGGAGCGGCCCATCGGTTTCGACTATTTGGGCGAGAGTTTGGCCCGGAATGTAGTCCATTGCAATAAAAGACTGTCCGGCTTCTTCAAAAAAGTCGATTACCCTGACTATGTTGGGATGCTGACACCGCGATCGCTGTTGGGCTTCGGCAATAAACTGCTGCTGAAATTGGGCAGATTCTGGGTGTTGGCGCAGACTTTCGTTGAGGGTTTTGAGTACGACGGTTTGGTTTAAATGGGTGTGGATAGCTCGGTAAGTGATGCCGAACCCTCCTATCCCTAAAGTCGCGTTAATTGTGTATTTGCCCTGTTGCAGGACTGTTGCTGGCGCTAAGTTCATCTTCAGTTGATGCCGTTTCCCAAACTATGCTACCGCCTTTGGGTTATTTCGCAGAGTTAGGGGTGAGGTTCGATCGGCGCCCTAGTTTGAGCTTTAGCTCTGCTATATCTTTAATCTTGGCATCCCCACGTCATTTTATCTGTAGTAGCGTGAAACTTAACGCTCCGGCTTTCCAATAATAAAAATCCCGCTCTTGTGGAACGGGAAAGCCATCAGGGTGCATCTATAATATCTGACTCTAACTTGTGGGGGGTACAACCCCTCATTGCTTTAGCAAGTCTTTAAAATTAGCCGATTTTTGTAAAAATTTAGGTTTTATGTTGACTTATGAGCAATCTTATGATCGCTAAGATTGCCGGATGGCGATCTTGAGCTTGGGGAATTGACACTCTCACGTCTGATGTTGCTCCCAGAGTCAAACATTACAGACCAGATTACCTTTTTGGCTCTGATGAAGTTCAGGCGAGCGGCATAAAATAACAAAGAGGCATCGTATGGGGCTTAATCTTGAGACTGCACATGGCTCAAACCTTGTAAATAAAAAGGCTGTAAGCATTCTCCCGACATTTGTAGCCCATAGCCATAAATGCTTCAATCGCTGTTCGCGTTACACAGCAAGGCCTGGAGGCAAGCTCAAGTTCTCCGAAGGGGGGAACTTGAGCTTAAGTTGTCACAAATGGGGTCTTCCTAGTAACGAGAAGCGATAGATTAGCAATTAGCAGCAATTAGTAATTACTTATTCTTTGGTTTGAATATGTCTGTTAAACAATCACATTACGAGACTTTACTAGCAGAGTACAGCGAATCTTCTGCCGCGATCGCCCTGCTGAAAAAATATCGGGTTTACATGGAAATGATTCCGAGTATCCGCCGCGCCCATGAGAGTTTAATCACAATTCCTTTGCCAATTGCGCGCTTGCGGGACGGGGTTTCTTATGCCGGAAGCAGCGGCACTAGCATATCGCCCGGACAGGCAGTTTGTTTGCCCTGCGATTTGGCGATTTTGATGTGCGATCCTGAATGGAAAGTTAAAATTGGAGTGGAAATTTTGATTTTCATTCATCGTCCGGGCGAAGAGTTTTCTGAGTTGCTCGGCCGCTGGCGGCAGTCTCAGGTTTGGCTGGATAAAGGTTACGAATGGGTGATGCCACACCGCTACAGACATATTTACAGCGATGAAGCTGAGGCTGTTCATCCGCTATTTGTTTTGTTTGAGGAAACGCCGGAACTGGTTCAACGGGGTTTGATGGCGGCGGGTTTGCCGTTTGTGGTGGAAAGTTTCGAGTCGGGGAGTGAGGAAGTAGAGGAGGAAGAGTTTCTGGGTAGCGGGGAACTGGGAAGTATTGGTGAAGAGAGTTTTGATTTGTAGGGTGGGTGCGATCGCCTATAGCCATCCTATTGCTTGAAGTAAAGTAGATTTTTTTTTAAACCGCAGAGGGCGCAGAGGGCGCAGAGAAAGAGAAAAGAGAAAAGAGAGAAATATTGATGTTTTTGAATTCCGAATCGGGTTGTTATATGCAGATATTCAAAAATCTTTTGGGTGAGGAAAGGAATGTTTATGCTCCCCCTAGATTCAGGGAGTAACTCTAAAATCTACAATCTAAAATCGAATGACCCATCTAGCTGGGCCGGAAATGTTAGCTCTCATGCTGGCTGCGTCGCCTAATGTAAAGGTGTGTCTTGATATTTTCCCCTCCAGCATGATATCATCAGGCTGCTCTATTTGGTTTGTTAATTTAGATGGGTTGTTAATAGAAAATTTACTAAATGAACCGCAGAGAACGCAGAGACCACAGAGGGGAGAGAAAGAGCAAATTATAATTTATTGATATGAGTATAATTTTCTATTAAACTGGAGCTATTGAAATGATATTGTTAAAACCCTGGCGTTTATTTTTATTAGGTCTAGTTTTTGGGATGGCTGTAATTTTATCAAATTGCGGCACTCCTTCAAACACTGTTAGCAATAATTCTCCAAGTCCGACAACTCCTGCTCCGGTTCCGGCTGGGGCTTTAGTTTACGGTGCGGGCGGGCCGCCGATTAATCTGGAACCGGGAAATATTACTGATGGCAATTCGGTGATTGTTATCGACCAAATTTACAATCGCTTGACTGATTTTAAACCGGGAACTGTGGAAATTGAGCCGAGTCTCGCTACTGAATGGTCAAGTTCTAAAGATGGTAAAACTTGGACTTTTAAGTTGCGTTCCGGGGTAAAGTTTCACGACGGTACGGATTTTGACGCGGAAGCT
This sequence comes from Microcoleus sp. D3_18_C2, assembly GCF_036702395.1. Classification (NCBI taxonomy): domain Bacteria; kingdom Bacillati; phylum Cyanobacteriota; class Cyanophyceae; order Oscillatoriales; family Microcoleaceae; genus Microcoleus; species Microcoleus sp. D3_18_C2. The sequence goes on from NZ_JAUBTG010000009.1 coordinate 13,328, forward strand.
GTTAAGTTTAATGTGGATCGCTGGTGGGATGCGAAAAATCCTAACGGTTTTCGAGAAGCGGGCAAGAATTATCCGATTTGGAAAAATCTTTTTGCCGGCTTTAAGGGAGAAAAAGATTCTTTAGTAAAAGATGTGACGGTTGTTGATAAGTTTACAATTAAATTTGTTTTAAATCGACCTTTTGCTGCTTTTCCGTCGGCGATTGGGTCGGGTTATTTCGGGATGGCGAGTCCGGCGGCGGTGAAAAAAGCGGGTGCTAAATACGGCACTCCGGGGTCGCTGGCGGTGGGTACGGGGCCTTTTGTGTTTCGGGAATGGCGATCGGGCGATCGCATTGTTTTGGAGAAAAATCCGAATTATTGGAAAACGGGTACGCCAAAAGTCAATCAATTGGTAATTCGTTTTGTTGATGATCCGGCGGCGAGACTGGCTCAGCTACGAGCTGGACAACTTGATTTTACTGTGGATTTAACGCCGGATCAATTGCAAGAAGTTCAGGGAGATCCTAATTTAGAAGCTGTTGTGCGACCTTCTTTTAATGTCGGTTATTTAGCATTAAATCCGAGTTACGAACCTTTGTCAAAACCGGAAGTCAGGCGGGCGATCGCCCAAACAATTAACAAGCCAGCAATAGTCAAAGCTTTCTGGGGAGAACTCGGAAAACATGATTCGCAATTTATCCCGCCTGCGCTGAATTGGGCGGCGTCCGATCGAGTTAAAGATGATGAATTTAACCCACAGCAAGCTAAAGCAATGCTGGCGAAAGCCGGTTATCCGAACGGTTTTGATTTGGATTTGTGGTATATGCCCGTTAGCCGTCCATATTTTCCCACGCCGAAGCCGATTGCTGAGGCTTTGGCGGCGGATTTGAGCGCGATCGGGATTCGGGTAAAATTGCTGACAAAGGATTGGTCTGCTTATTTAGCCGATCGGCTCAAACCTCCCGGCTTTCAAGCTTTTATGTTGGGTTGGACAGGAGATTATGGCGATCCAGACAATTTTTATTATCCTCACTTCGGGCCGGGTTCGACGGCGGATTTGGGAAATTGGAAAAATCCGAAAGTTCTGGAACTTTTGGATCGGGGGAGGGCGAGTGGCGATAAAGCAGCTAGGGCGAAAATTTATGCGGAAGTTAGCGAGATTTTGCATGGGGAAGCTGTGCGTTTGCCGATCGTACATTCACAGCCGCTTTTAGGGAAACGCAAGAATATTCAAGGTTGGATTCCGAGTCCTTTGGGGTCTGAGTCTTTTGAGGATGTTAGTAAGTCTTGAATATGGCAGATTTTCCTTGTATCTAATTGTGTAGGGGCGGGTTTTACCAACAATATAGCCCTAATACCGACAATCTCAAAAACCCGCCCTCTTCTCTTGGTGGTTCCCTAAAAAAGGGCGGGTTTATCTATATTTTTAGTCATGCCAAATATTGCTCATAAAAAAAAACCTACCAATCACATAATAATATGTGAAAAAGCCGTAAAATCCGAGCCGATAGAATCTATATAAAAAACATGATTAATTATATTGTAAAACGTTTACTAGGACTATTGCCCGTCCTTTTCGGAATCACTCTGCTAGTATTTATCTTTTTGCATTTGATACCAGGAGACCCAGCTACAGTGCTTTTGGGAGAACGGGGAACTCCCGAACAGGTGGAAATTTTGAGAGCGAGATTAGGTTTAAATCAGCCTTTACCTTTGCAATATTTTGCGTTTTTATGGAGTTTGCTGTGCTTGGATTTGGGAAATAGCATTATTAGCGGTATCCCCATAATTGATGAAATTACAAGTCGCTGGCCTGCTACTTTTGAACTGTCTGTGGTGGCGATGTTGGTGGCACTGGTTATCGGAATTCCGGCGGGGATTTTGGCTGCTGTTCGGAAAAATAGCTGGCTGGACAATCTAGCGATGAGTGGTTCGTTAATTGGCGTATCTTTGCCGGTGTATTGGTTGGGATTGATGTTGATTTATTTGTTTGCTGTTTATCTGAAATGGCTACCTCCTAGCGGGCGCATTAGTGTAGATTTAGGGTTTGGTTTTAAGTCGATTACGGGTGTTTATGTTTTGGATGCGTTGCTGAGATGGGATTTGGTGGCTTTGCGGGATGCGATCGCCCATTTAATCCTGCCAGCTTTGACTTTAGGAACTATTCCTCTGGCTATTATAGCTCGCATCACTCGTTCTGCGATGCTGGAAGTGCTTTCTCAAGATTACATCCGCACTGCGAGGGCGAAGGGATTGCCGGAATATTGGGTGATTTTGAAACACGCTTTGAAAAATGCGTTTTTGCCGATCGTCACAACTATCGGTTTGCAGTTCGGCACTCTTTTAGGCGGCGCTATTCTGACGGAAACGATTTTCTCGTGGCCGGGAATTGGTTCTTGGATTTATAGCGGTATTCTGACGCGGGATTACCCAATAGTCCAAGGTGGAGTAATTTTTGTGTCTGTGACTTTTGTACTGATTAATCTGGCGGTTGATATTTCCTATGCTTTTTTAGATCCGAGAATTCAGTACCGTTAATTAAAAGGATATCAGACACGAAATGCTTGTTTAACATCCGGCCGCAGCAAGTAGTAAATGCTAGCTACTGCAAAACCCAGAGTTAAAAAATTGACTGCTGTACCGCCGCTGCCAAACATTTTGACAATTTGCGCGAGGGTGGCGATGATATGGACAATTAACGTTCCCGTCCAAGCCCAATTTTTGAGTTGAAACAAACCCCAAGTTAAGAGTAAAGAGAGGAGGCCTAAAATAAAACTAATTCCAGCAAAAATTGCAATGAAGCCGCCAATTACAGTGCCAACTTTTGCCCCGCCGAAAGCCGCACCGAGACCACCAAAAATGCCAGCAAAAAGTAAGATGAACAAGCCGTCAAGGAGGCTGAAAATGCCGCTAATTAGCTGCAAAATTGCCAGAACGGTAACGCTTTGAGGACGATTCATTTTTGTTTATTTTCCATTTTTAAGGGGATTTGGAAAACATTTTACCCTGTTGTGGGCACAGGGCTGATATGGATTCAGGGTTTACGCACCGCTACCCGTGAAACCGGGTTTATGAGAATAAGTGTGTCCATAGTGTGCCGTTGCGAGATTCGCACTGGCATATATCCCGCAGCGAGGGGCTCACGAGTCGGCAATGACCGAGTTTAGTCGATCGCCCGCTGCCCGATCGGCCTTTGTTGCTGCTGAGGATCACGCCCCGATCTCCCAAAAATGATATTATTTATTAAAATATATTTTTATTTGCCAGCAGCCGGGAGCGATTTTGTTTAGATCCACCTCTTTTGGCTGAAAAAACTTAACATTTTTTAATAACTTGCAAAGATTAGCTATAATTGTTTACAGGTGCGGGTTGGGGAACTTTTTTGAAATCACCCGATCGGATGAGTCTGAAAGACGATGCCAAGCATCAGCAAAAATTTTACCTTTAAGGTAATCCTGAGATTAAATTAGGTGAGTCGGTATGATCGTTAGCCCTAAAAAGGAAACTGCTCAGGTCAAGGTGGAAGATACTCAGACTGTAGACACCAATCAGACTGTAGACACCAAGGCCGCAGAGACCAAAATTGCAGATAAAAAAACCGCCCAAAAGCAGTCTCCGAAGAAACCCGCGCGCAAACCGCAGCGGTGGGCGATTGGGTTGGTTGCAGCCGGGTTGCTAGCTGTACCGACCACAATATATATAGCAAAAAGCCGATCGCAGCCGAAAGTAGATGCGATCGCCACTATGACAGTGCCGGTGGAAGCGCAAAACCTCACGGTGCGGATCACGTCTAGCGGCACGGTGCAGCCCGTACAGCGCGTGAATCTCAGCCCCAAAGGCTCCGGCCGGATCGCAGAATTATTTGTCGAACAGGGCGATAAAGTCGAAGCAGGACAAATCGTGGCCCGCATGGAAAGCCGCGATGTAGAAGCTCAACTCGCTCAAGCTAAAGCCCGCGAAGCCAGCGCGCGAGCTAGACTGGCCAAAATCGAAGCAGGAAATCGATCGGAAGACATCGCCAGCGCCCGAGCGCGCTTAGAGCAAGCCGAGGCCAGTCTCGCGCAAGCCCAAGCCGGTAGCCGCGTTGAAGAAGTTGCAGGAGCCAGAGCCCGCTTGCAGCAAACTCAAGCTGGCTTACAGCGACTGCGAGCCGGCAGCCGCGTTGAAGAAGTCAGCCAAGGGCGAGCTCGTTTAGCCCAAGCTCAAGCTCGTTTAGCAGACGCTCAAACTGGTAGTGTAAAACAAGAAATTGCCCAAGCACAAACGCAAATTGACTCGAGTAAAGCCCAAGCCGAACTAACAGCTCAACGGGTGGAACGCAACCGACCTTTAGTTGAAGAAGGTGCTCTGGCTAAAGATAAACTGGATGAATTAATTAAAGAAAATCGCACTGCCCAAGCTAAATTAATAGAATCTCAAAAACGCCTGCAACAACTGCAAGAAAGTCGGGAGTCCCAAATTCAGCAACTGCAAGCTGCTGTGCAAGTCGAGCAGCAAGCATTGAACCAATTGCAAAACGGCACGCGCTCCGAAGAAATTGCGAGAGCCGAAGCAGAAGTTGCCGAAGCTAGAAGCAAATTAGCGCAGCTAGAAAACGGCAACCGTCCAGAAGAAATCGCCAAAGCCGAAGCAGCAGTTGCTGAAGCCAAAAGTCAATTGGCCGCACAAGAAAACGGTTCTCGCCCGGAAGAAATAGCTCAAGCTCAAGCTGAATTAGAGGAAGCTCAAGCTCAAGTACGCTTTCAAGAAGTGCAGTTAGAAGATACGAAAGTTCGCGCTCCTTTTGCTGGAATTATTACCCAAAGATACGCCATTCAAGGAGCTTTTGTAACTCCGGCCACTTCGGCATCGGAAGCTACTTCGGCAACTTCGACATCGATTGTCGCTCTAGCTAGAGATGTGGAGGTTTTGGCGAAAGTCCCGGAGGCTGATATCAGTCAAATTAAATCTGGTCAAGAAGTTGAAATAGTGGCTGATGCTTATCCAGATAAAGTGTTTAAAGGTCGCGTTAAATTAATTGCGCCGGAAGCTGTTAAGGAACGGGATGTGACGCTATTTCAAGTGCGAGTTGCCATTGATACGGGCAAAGATTCGCTGCAATCGGGGATGAATGTAGATTTGAGATTTGTTGGTCAAAAGCTGAGCAATGCTTTAGTTGTGCCGACGGTGGCAATTGTGACTAATAAAGGTCAAACGGGTGTGCTGGTTCCTGATGAGAAACAACAGCCGCAGTTTAAGCCTGTTACGGTTGGATCGACTATTGGCAACAAGATTCAGATTTTGGAGGGTGCAAAAGCGGGCGATCGCGTTTTTACCGAACTTCCTCAAGGTAAAAAGCTGGAGGATATTATCAAGAATCAGAAATAGGGCATAGGGCATGGGCCACAGGGCAGGGGGCCTTATTTATCTCGATCGCTCTAGGGTGTTTTCTTTCCCCGGACATCCCCCCTAACCCCCCTTCTTAAGGGGGGGACAAGAGCAGTCATTCGATTTTAGATTTTAGATTTTAGATTTTGGATTGACTTGCGCGAGATAAATTCGGGGGCTTGAGGATTTTAGATTTTAGATTTTGGATTGATTCCACGGATAAATCCGGGGGCTTGTACCATCAAGAAATTCTTGGTCAAAGTCCCTCTTAATAAGGGGGAGTTAGGGGATCTAGACTCGGCTACAAGCGAGTTTATTATGGGTTTAAATATTAAGTTGACACCAATAATCCCAGTCCCAAATCTAAAATCTAAAATCTAAAATCGAATAATCCAATCCCAAATCGAAAATCGAAAATCTAAAATCGAATAATCCCCAATCTAAAATCGAAAATCTAAAATCTAAAATCGAATTATGGATATTGTTGAAAGCGTCAAAATGGCTGTCACAACTTTGATGGCAAACAAGCTTCGCAGCACCTTGACGATGTTAGGAATTATCATCGGCAATGCTTCTGTCATTTCGATGATCGGTATCGGCGAAGGAGCTCAAACATTTATCGAAGGACAGGTTAACTCTCTGGGTTCAAACTTGCTATTTATTATTCCCGGAAGTCCTGAAGCACAAAGCCGCCCGGTGATTCCGCCCCAGACTTTAGTAGTGGAAGATGCAGAGGCGATCGCATCTCAAGTTGCTTCTGTCGAAGAAGTCGCACCAACTCTCAATGATAGTCAACTCGTTACCTACCGCAACAAAAATGTCTCATCTTCCATTGTCGGAACTACCCCAGAGTTTCTGACAGTCAGAAGCTTTGATGTTGCCCAAGGTCGATTTTTAAACAAATTAGATTTAGAAAGACAGGAAAATGTGGTTGCTTTAGGATCGGAAGCAGCCGAACAATTGTTTGGTAATACACCGCCACTTGGTCAATACATCCGCATCAAAAACTCGACTTTTCAAGTGATTGGTGTCATGCAGGCGAAAGGCTCAAGTTTTGGCGACAATCAAGATATGAATGTTTATTTGCCGCTGACAACAATGGCAAATCGGATCGTAGGTCGCTCGTCTCCCTACGGTACAAAAGTAACATTTATTTCGGTTTCCATTAAAGATGAAAGTATGATGCAAGCAGCCCAATTTCAAATAGAAAATTTGCTCAGGTTGCGTCATAAAATTACAAAAGAAGATGATTTTACTGTTCGCAACCAGAAAGATTTAATGAATACTTTGGGCAGTATTACTGGTGCTTTGACGTTGATGCTGGCTTTCGTGGCGGCAATTTCGCTGTTTGTAGGCGGCATCGGGATTATGAATATCATGCTGGTTTCTGTTACCGAACGCACGAAGGAAATTGGATTGAGAAAGGCGATCGGAGCTTCTCAGCAAGATATCCTAATTCAGTTTATGATCGAGTCTGTGATTTTGTCAGCGGCAGGCGGGGCGATCGGCACTGGATTCGGTATCGGCGGCGTGCTTTTAGTCGCTGCTTTTACTCCCCTGCAAGCTAGTGTTTCCCCAATGGCGATCGCACTTGCAGTCGGTGTTTCCGGCAGTATCGGCTTATTTTTCGGCATCGTACCTGCAAAACAAGCTGCTAAATTAGACCCGATTGTGGCATTGAGAAGTGCTTAAGAAGTCAATAGTCATTAGTCATTAGTCATTGGTTATTTGTTGGTTTCAATTACCAATGCCCGATGCCCGATGCCCGATGCCCGATGCCCAATTCTAAATTTCCAATTCCCAATTCCCAAATTATGAATTTTATTGAAAGCGTCAAAATGGCCGGTCAAACGCTACTAGCCAACAAAACTCGCAGCAGTTTAACAATGATCGGGATGATTGTCGGCAATGCCTCAGTAATTGCGATGATTGGAATTGGAGAAGGAGCTCAAAAATTTGTAGCAGGACAAGTTCAATCCCTGGGTACAAATGTATTAATCGTGAGGCCTGGAGTTCCCAACGCGAGGCGAAGTACCATCTCAAGTGCGCCTCAAACTCTCGTATTGCCAGACGCAAAGGCGATCGCAACTCAAGTCCCATCCGTTCAAGGCGTGTCAGCAGAACTTAACAGTTCTGAAATAGTTCGCTACAGCAACAAAAATGTTTCGTCTCTAATTTTTGGCACAATTCCAGAGTTTCTAGAAGTTAGAAGCTTTGAAATGGCAAAAGGGCGGTTTTTGACCGAACTTGATGTTAAGCAAAGTAACCAAGTTGTAGTGCTCGGTTCAGAATTAGCCGAGAAACTTTTTGGCAATACAAATCCCTTGGGCGAACAAGTGCGGATCAAAAATGTCAGCGTCAAAGTAATTGGAGTATTGGCGCCCAAAGGCACATCTTTTGGTACGAATTTTGATAATTCCGCCGCTGTGCCGATCACCACAATGGCCAATCGCATAGTCGGGCGCAAATCTCCCTACGGTTTGGCTGTCACGTCGATATTTATTTCGATTAAAGATGAATCGCAAATGGACGCGGCGCAATTTCAGGTAGAAAACTTGCTGAGATTGCGGCACAAAATTACTACCGAAGATGATTTTACTGTCAGAAATCAGAAAGATTTAATGGCAAGAATGGGGGCCATTTCCGGCGCTTTGACTCTGATGTTAACTGCTGTTGCCAGCATTTCCCTATTAGTCGGCGGAATTGGGATTATGAACATTATGCTTGTGTCCGTTAGCGAACGCACTCAGGAAATTGGGCTCAGAAAGGCGATCGGCGCATCTCAACAAGATATCTTGTTTCAATTTATTGTCGAAGCTGTGATTTTATCCGCTGCCGGAGGGATAGTCGGTACTTGCGTAGGTGTCGGTGGTATCTTGCTTGTAGGTAATTTCACGCCTTTGCAAGCTGGAATATCACCCGTGGCGATCGCCCTTGCTGTCAGTGTATCCGGTGCAGTAGGCCTCTTCTTCGGCGTTGTCCCCGCCCGCCAAGCCGCCAAACTCGACCCGATCGCAGCTTTGAGGAGTGCTTAATAAATATCTACTTAGTCCGTTACACAATCCGCTCATTTATGATATGGGAATAGGGGTTATATAAAAATTTAAAAAAAATGTTTTTTTGTAAAGATTTAACAAAATGGGACTGTTTGAGGAACTTTTTTAAAGAGTATTTTGACTTACATTTACAGCGCAAAAGTTCATCAAAAACCCATTAAATGTTAAAGATTTAATAAACCTTTATTGTGGCGTTTGCTTACGAACAACAAAGTTTAATAATATTAAATCTGGGGTAAACAGACTTAAGCATCTACAGAGTTTACGAAACCTTTGCGATTTAATCAAAATATCCAATAAATCAACATGGCATCCCTGACCCCTAGTCCTCAATTTGACTATCTCGAAGGAACCACCCAACCAGACAGATTTAACGCTTTGGATGGCAACGACATAATTTATGCCAACAGCGGAGACGACTATCTCGAAGGCGATGTCGGCAAAGACAAAATCTGCGGCGACCAAGGCAACGATACTATCATTGGCGGTGCAGACGACGACATCCTCTGGGGAGGCAAAGGCAGCGACCTAATTGGTGGCGATTCCGGCAACGATCTCATCTACGCGGGCGCCGGTAGCGATACCGTGAGCGGCGGCACAGGCGATGATATATTTGCCATTGCTAAAGGCAGCGGCGGCCCAACTTTAGCCACAGCCGATAACATCGCCGACTTCGGCAACGGCAATGACAAAATTCGATTGCTAGACGGCCTGGGCTTTGAAGATTTAAACATCCAGCAAGGCACCGGCGCTAACAGCAACAGCACCATAATTCAAGACAAACTCACGGGCGAGTATTTAGTAGTATTACCGGGAGTCAACAGCAACACAATCAACCGCGACCAATTCACCAATCAGCTATCGGGAAACCCTGTCATTGAGTGGAACGGAGTCATGCTGAATGCAGTGCGGACAGCCAACAGTGCGCCTCCTCTGGCCTCCCGCAACATGGCAATGGTTCACGCAGCCATTTACGATGCTGTTAACTCGATCGGCAAAAAATACAGCCCTTACCAGGTCAACATAGATGCACCAGCAGGCACATCAGCAGAAGCTGCCACCGCCGCAGCCGCCCATCGCGTCTTAGTCAGCGTCTACCCAGCGCAAGCAGCCACATTCAACGAAGTATACGCATCGTCTTTAGCTAAAATTACCGATGGCAAAGCTAAAGAAGACGGGATTGCCCTCGGACAGCAAGTTGCCGACCAAATTATCAGTTTGCGGAATACAGACGGCATCGCCAAAGTAGTGGAGTACAACCCCTCAAGCAACCTTGGCAGTTGGGTTCCGACTCCCCCCGCCCTTGCCGCCCCGCTGGCACCACAGTGGGGAGAAGTTACTCCCTTTGCCATGACTAGCGGTTCTCAGTTCCGCCCGCCCGGCCCGCCCGCCCTTGACAGCGCGAAGTACGCAGAGGAAGTTAACTACGTCCAAGAAATCGGCAAAAGTGACAGCCTCACACGCACCCCAGACCAAACAGTCATCGCCAAATTCTGGGCCAACGGCGCTGGGACGTTTACCCCTCCGGGTCACTGGAACCAAATCGCCGAAGAAACAGCGACTCTCACTGGTCAATCCTTAGAAGATAGCGCCCGCTTATTCGCCCTGCTGAATATTGCTCTCGCCGATGCAGCTATTAGTTGCTGGGATGCCAAGTACCAGTACAATTTATGGCGGCCGCTGACAGCTATCCGCCAAGCTGACACAGACAACAATCCCAACACGACAGCCGACCCCCTGTGGACGCCTCTGCTAACTACTCCGCCGTTCCCTGAGTATACCTCGGGCCACAGTACCTTTAGTGGTGCCGCCGATCCTGTTATGAGTGCTGTATTTGGTTCAGATTACGGCTTTGCCGATCGAGGCGATCCATCTGTCAACACTTTGCGAACCTACGAGAACTTCAGCGAAGCGGCCGACGAATCGGGTATAAGTCGAATTTACGGAGGGATTCATTTCATGAGTGCTAACGTAAATGGTTTGAGTGCGGGTAGAAATCTGGGGAATTATGTTCTCCAGAATTTCTTAACAGCCTAGGAAAGTTGGGACGGGTTTACGAGATTGCTGAGATGTTGCACCATTTTCAATAATCTTTTTAGGAACAGGCAAGATGCCTGTTCCACAAGAAATCAACTCTTTGTGGAACAGGCATCTTGCCTGTTCCTAATTATTCCAGCAGTTCTACAGTGCCGAGATACCCGTCTACTCGCACTTTTTGACCGTCTCGGAAGCGAGTTGTAGCTTCAGCAATATTCATAACTGCGGGAATTTTGTACTCGCGAGCGATTATTGCTCCGTGAGATAGTTGGCCGCCAACTTCGGCGATAATTGCTGTTGCTCCTAATAGCAGCGGTGCCCAACCTGCATCGGTGTAAGGAACTACTGCGATCGCATTTTCTCCTAAATCCGTGCTCGCAGTGCGGCAAATCTTGACAAAGCCTTCGACACTACCAATACTTGCTGGAATTCCCTGGATGATATTAGTTTCCGATGTTGCGGAGTCGATCGCCCTTGTCTGAGAATTCGGCAGCAAATTGCCGTAGACTACAGGGGGAATCGGGCGATCGCGATCGGCTTTTAACTGTTGGCGCCTTTGGCTAATTGTATCCTGAAAAGAAACACTCGCGCCGCTGCGAATCCACTGCTGAATTTCCCCAAATTCCAGATAAAAAATATCCCCGCTTTCCTGAAACACCTGCATTGCCAATCCGCAAGCTTCAATCTCCAAAAAAGTCCACCGTAAATGAGCCAACAACCGCGCGTAAATTTCGCTAATCTCGTTTTTGACAAGCGCTCTTTCTTGACATTTATCTAATCGCCACTTCTGCGAAAAAGTCAATTTTGTTTCACGCTTTTCAACTAAATTATTTTCGGCTTTTTGAGCCATATTTATTAGCAACTTTTGATAAACTTCCGGTTGTTCTCGCCAAGTAGGAACAGCAATATCCGTTCCCACCTCGCTCAAATATCCGTAAATATCAAGCCACTTTTCCAAATCTGCTTGTAAAGCCGGAGTTTCCGCAAATGTCTGTGCTAAATCTGCGACTGAACCAGTTTCGTCAGACTGCGAAACACCAGCTTGTCGCAATTTCTGAGCCAACTGCTGTAAAGCTCGCACCGAAGCAATTTCAGGAGCGCTGTCATTAGCCAGCCAGTCATCATTAACGCGAAAAATTGCCTTGCGAATAGCCAGCCCGATCGGCCCTAATATATTGTAGTAAGTAATCGGTTTCAGCCACTCCTGAATTTGCTCCGCTCTCTCCAACAATTCCAACAAATATTGATAATCGAGCCTTGGGCATTGGGCATTGGGCATTAATATTTCTTCTTCGCTCCAACCTCTTCCTTCTTCCTTCTTCCCTCTTCCTTCTTCCTTCTCCAAACTTTGCAGTGCCGGGAGGAAAATAGAACTACGATCGCCCTTAAATTCTGCATTGAGCGCCCTTTCTCGCTGCACCAGACGCCACAAACCAGGCAAAGAAGGCAAAATCTTCCCCAAAGGTGGCTTGCCCATCTTTTGCCCTCTCAGCAAAAATTCCAAACCCTGCTCCGGCAATCCCATCATCCGAAAAATTTCGCCCAACAAAGTCGCATTAAAATAGGCGTGAGAACCCAGCAAAGTTGCCGTTTCATTAAAGTTTAAGCCACTGGCGCGATCGCCCAAAACCACCTTGAAAATCTCCCCCCAAACCCCGCAAGTCAGCGGCCGATTAATCGACCAAGTTAGCGGGCGAATTGCACCGGGAATCACTTCTGCTGCAATAGTGCGCGTCCAAAAAGGCTGCAAATTAGTAATCGGGCGGCTTTGCAAAATCCAAACTTTTTCCCCGTCCCAACTCCACTCAATATCCTGCGGAATTCCGTGAAAAAATGCTTCAATTGCTTGGGCTTGTTTCACCAATTCTGCTAAAATGGATTGATCAATAATTGAATTACTTTGAACTTCAGTTAATTTTTTTTCTAATAATTCAGGTTGACTAAAATCAATTTCTAAATGAACCGGAGTACATTGTCCGCCGACAACAGCTTCTGCTCCTCCCGGTAAAGCTTCTATAATTACCTGGGAACCGCCATCTAAAGGATTGCGACTGAACATCACTCCCGCAAATTCGCTGTCAATATAAGGCTGAATTAATACAGCCATTTTGGTGTCTGGCAATTGTCGCTGTCGGCGGTAAGCCACAGCTTCGGAAGTCCAATAAGACTGGCGGCAGCGATTAATGCCGTCGAGTAATTCTGCTTCAGTGAAAACAGGGCCAATAGTTTGATATTGTCCGGCGGCTGAACTCGTATCGCCATCTTCTCCCGCAGCAGAAGAACGCACAATCATTCGATTTTGGATTTTGGATTTTAGATTTTGAATCAAAGCATGGGGAATTGACAATTCATCACTATTTCCTCGATACCCGATGCCCGATGCCCCATGCCCGATGCCCGCTTCTTGTGATAATATCCAACCAGCAGGTACGTTAAATCCGGCTCGTTTGAGTTGAGACAATTTAGCCGCTTTATCACCGCAGATTGCAGCATCTAACGAGTCATCAAGAGAAAACAATTGTTCTGATTTAGATAAAGCCATATCATCACCTTGACTGAAATTAATTGCTGCTAACAACAAAGCTAATCCTGCTGCTGCTAAAAATTCCGGCATTGATTGTCGCCACACCCAAACCCAGATTGGGGTACACAGACACCCGCAACGGGAAGCAAAGAGTCTCGCCCGATCGCCCTCACCCCACCACCGCTGTGCCAAACCCCACACCAGCAGCCCCCAAATGCCCGATGATACAGCCACCGGCGGCGAAAATACCAAAAGACCCCAAACAGCATTGGTCACGCCTCCACCTCCGGCGATCGCATATCTGCCCGCAACTAGAGGAATTAACAGGGCAAGTGCGATCGCAGGTGCATCCGGGAAGCAAAATCGCCCCGCCAAAACCGGCAAAATACCCCTGGCAATTTCCGCCAACACCGCAGCAATTCCCGCTAATTTCCCGCCGTGAATGAAAGCTGCAGACACTCCCACATTCCCCGTGCCCAGCGCCCTCAAATCTCGGCGGCTAAACACTCGCACCGCCCATCCCGTTAGCGGTAAAGCACCCAGGCTGAAACTCGCAGCCAACAGCAATGCTATTGTCCCCAACGGCATAAAATCTGCTCTCCTATTTTCAACCTCTAAACATTATGACGGCAATTCTGTCAATTTTTCTGTCTTCCGATATATCAACAAAACGGCATTAGCACTTAAGATAATGTAAAAGTAGAGTAGATAAGGATTTAGCCTAATGATAGATATCAGCGTGACCACTCCCATAGCAGTTGTTGTTGCACCGCTCAAGCGAGTAATGATTGAGCTGCTGATGCAGCAGCCAGCGCCGGAATTAAGTATCAGCTTGGCGACTCCAATAGGAGTTCTTATTGTTGGCTTTCTTGCCGCAGTTACGATCGGGTCGATCGCCTGGTACAACTCCAAGCGCCCACCCGGTTGGGAATCCAAAGAACGCCCTGATTTTGTACCGAAAGTTGATAAAGACGATTTGATTGCTGATGTTTCTGACTCCAAAGGTAAATAAAACAAAGTTTCTTTAGAGGAATAAAAGCAGGACTTGTGCATTAATTAATGAGAAAACTCGGTCAGTGCGAGTTTGTCATTGCCAGCCGGAGCGCTGCAATTTCAATGGTTCATTTTCCCATTTTTTGCACAAGTCCTAGAAATTTAAAATCCCCATCTAAAATATCAAATATCGGTAATGTGCGCCCTAAGCATCCTAAATATACAGGGCTTACGAAAAAAGTAAGTAGTTTTACATGATACATATAACGTAAGGTGCGCCATAAGCACCATAGATATACAGGACTTACGAAAAAAGTAATTTTAGAGGATTAATATAGGGTAAGGTGCGTCCAGCGCACCTAGAGATTCTGCGTCCAAGACAGATATAGAATTTCTGGATAAATACTTGTGAATATAGTGTAGGGGCTATTCTGAAAAAACCCCTACAAATCGGCGATACCGCGCCAGTTATGCTAGCTTATTTTTGCAGCGGATTGAGTTTCGTAACCGAGCTTTCCTTGGCATCTTCAGCGCTATCTTTCAGGAAAGCAGAAGCATCCTTAAAGGCGGCGCCTACTCTCTCTAAAATATTGGCATCGGGATCGCTGCGATCGAATACGGGTTGAGCCTTAGCCGGCTGTCCGTCTGGCGCTTCTAACAGAGTTTTATCTCCGCCGAGTTCGAGGTCGAACTTGTCAGTTTCCATCGGTGCAGAACCCGGATAAAGCAGCTTTGAGGAATTAGATTCAGCGGTAGTCGCAGCCAGGAGACGATCGCCGATAATCGCCAAATCAGCCCGATTCTTTTCTGCTTGAGCAGGGGACTGATTTACTTTAGGATCTGTGGAGGTTTTATAATTCGTGTATCCATCACCGCCACCCTTGTGAGGGTTATTCATTCCTCCAGCTTGAACGGGAGGATTCTCAGGCCGAGCTCCTCGAACATCGCCCGCATTGCAAGCGGTACTGGTAAACAGCAGCACACCTGCCATAAATACAGTCAACAATTGACTCAAAAATTGACCGATACGCAGTCTTTTAAAAAAAGCAGTTACAGTGTTCACAAAACTTTTCCAAATTTTTACTACTACTTGTTAAGAGTAAAAGTTAAGTCCCCATCCCTGCCTCTAACGGCGGTGATACTTTGGTGCCAGTTGCTATCGACTTTTTTATAACTTTAGAGGGATTTCATCAACGGCGGCTATTTTTCCAAAGCCAAGCATAATCATAGGGTGCGCCAGTTCCAATAGTTGGAGGAATTGAAGAGTTTTTTGTTTCTGACCCACCCTACAAGCTCCTAATTAGGGAATTGTTCGACTTTCGCTTCAGCTTGCAAAGTTAGCACACCAGATTCCACATTTAGCTGCTGAATTCGCAGGGACATTCCCTCAATTTCAAAATTTCGCAAGTTTAAAACCTCACCAGCTTTGTCCGCCAAAGCTTCAGTTAACTCCGGCGAAAATTCCTTGTTTTCGGGATACTCGACATCCTGAAGAGAAATTGCCCAACCGCCCGCTGCGATCTCAGGTTTTGCTGTAAAATAAATTTTTTCATTGGAGGCAGTTTCCTGCACCCATATCTCAGCATTTAAAGCGATTTTTCCGGCTAGCAATTGGCACTCAATAGTTTTAACGTCTATTGTCCGCAGTTGTCCGTCAACAGTAACTTTTAAGTTTTTCAGTTTCCTGCTGATGTATTCGGAATTAAAAGCGCGGTTGATATCGCTTTCTGTTAAAACTGCGCGCGCCCCACCGAAGGCAGGCCCGTTCAGTTCAATTTTGCCAAACATAGCGGTGAGGGGATTGACAGCAATATCCTTGACGTGAATTTGCAATTCTTCCACGCGCAAATCTTGCTGCATTACCAACCCTGTGCCCTCAACGGCAACGGCCTCTACTGAGCCCTGGGCTAGCTGGATCGGATCGGTGTTGACTGTGACAGACAAAGTTTCGGATTCGTCTAATTTGCTCGTAATAGCAATCTCTGCCACTTTGTCGATCGCCTGTTCCCCTAAACTTCTATTTTGTTGAAGCACGCTCAGAATTCCTAATAATATTGTTTTCAAAATAGTAGTTAATACCTAAGTCATTTACCGTCTTCCTCTCGGCTGGTTTCTCGTCTGAAAAAAACTTAGCCAAAGACAGAGGGTTTCCAGAAAATTGCTAAAATTAATCAGGTAGTCTTCGGCGCACTCTACATTGCCCGAAAGCATCCAGCATACAAGCCCCCAGATTCATTCCGAAAGCAGACTCAGGACCGGTGAAATAAGAAACCTGTATCCGATGAAACTTGCCGAACGTATTTATCGGTGGGGTCAATGCTTCAATTCTAAAATCTAAAATCTAAAATCTAAAATCTAAAATCGATTGACTCGGTTGCAAAGCGGTGAAAACTCAAAAACTCGGATTTTTGCCAAAAGTCTTTTCGAGAAGTTCGATCGCCCGGTACAATTAAGTTAAGAGCCGGCACCGCCATTTGCAATGAATCCAGAATCAACTCTCGCTAGACTACAAGCTACACTTCCCGACGGAAAACTGCCTTCTAGCTACGGGGTATACTTCAAAAACACCCTAGTAGCCCTATGTCACGCCCTAGAAGACCACATCTTGCAAACCAGTGGCGGGGACAAGAGCGAACTCCAACCCTTAGTTTTGGTAACGTTTCAGCAGGGTAAATGGTATTTACAGGAAGCCGATCGCTACCTAGATATTGCTAATGCCTCTAGGCGCGTTGTCATAGGTGCAGTAGCCGACAGCGGTTTCGCTACCCACAAAACCGGGCAATTAGAAAATGTATCTTTAATAAATCTCGATGAAAACGACCCCATAATCCAAGAATGGAATTTAATCATCCTCGCCCCGACATACAAAGCAATGGTGCTTTGTCGCGAACTTTCAGATCGGGAATACTTGCCCGAGGGCAAGCCAGAAGTAGATACAGAACGAAAGTTCTACGGTTTGTGGTCGTTTGACCAGTCTTTGGTGTCGGCTGCAGCAGAAATTTTTATAGAACAGACGCGACATTACAACTCTCCTCTGGCAGACACTTTGCTGGAAATGCACCACGAAATCCTGGCAACCAAAGGCCCGCCCTTGGCCGACATTAGTGGCGTGGTATCGCGGATAGTCACTTACCTGCAAAGTTCTCAGCAGCAAATGGTAGCAATTAACCGCCAAACCCGCGAGTTGTGGGAATTGGAAGGTCAAGCTTTGCGTGTCAGTCGTAATTTGAACGCTAACAAACTTCAAGCTTTTCTGCGAATGGCCCAGCGCGTGGACGAACGCGATACCTCAAATCCTACAGCGTCCTTGCAGGTGGCGGCTTTGTCGGAAACTTTGGGTCAACTGCTGGATTTGCCGGCTTTGCAGTTGCGGAGGCTGCGGCTGGCTGGATTGCTATTTCGAGTCGGCTTAATTTCGGCCCCGAATGAGGTGTTCGATCGCACTCCCGATGCTTTTGACGAAGCAACTTTCTCGTTTTGGCGCGATCGCAGTTTCATTGGTTCCCAACTGCTGCAAGCAATGCCGGAACTAGCACCTGTAGCGGAAATTGTCAAGCATAAACTTGAATATTGGGACGGCAGCGGCAGGCCAGAGGGTTTGCGAGCCGAAGCGATACCGATGACTTCGCGGATTTTGGGGTTAGTCGCTTATTTTCAAGAACTGACTCAACCACGTGGCGATCGTCCGGCTTTGAGTTTGAGCGAAGCTTTGGAACAGTGCCGCGAACTGTCGGGCACTCGCTTCGATCCGGCTTTGCTGGAAACTCTCAGCAACGTCGTCAGAATGACAGAAATTGGTTTGATGGAGTTACCAACTCGCCCAAGCCAACTGCCTAACGTGTGGTTGGAGGAGGGCGATCGAACGACCTCGGCCGCTCCGGCATTATAAAATAACTCGACTGTTGACTGTTGACTGTTGACTGTTGACTGTTGACTGTTGACTGTTAACCAACAACTGACAACCAACAACTGACAACTGACTAATGACTAATGACCTCGAAGCCATACGCAAAGGCAAAATTTTGATGTTGGCCGGCACTGATTTAGCCGGCCAAGACTTAGCGGGAGCGGATCTCGCCGGTGCTAACTTGTCTCAAGCCAACTTGAGTGGAACTAATCTCGCCGGCGCTAACTTGCAGCGGGCAGTATTGCGAGCCAACCTCCGCGGCGCTGACTTGAGCGGCGCCAACCTGCGAGGGGCAGATTTTCGGAATGCCGATTTGCGGGGAGCTTCCTTCGCTAACGCTTTAGTCCGCGACGCCAGTTTTGGGGGTGCTTTTTTGACGGGGGCATCCATCGGCAATTTGGATTTGAGCGGTGTCGATTTGCGCGGCGCCGATTTGCGGGGCGCTGCTTTGGCTAGGGCAATTTTGCTTGGTGCCGATTTGAGCCATGCCAATTTATCCGGCGCTGATTTATCGGGAGCTGACTTGGAAGAAGCGATCCTGAATGGAGCCGTACTGCGCGGCGCTAACTTGACCGGGGCTAATTTGCTTTGCGCCATGATGGAACAAACCCTTTGGGATGGAGCTTTGCTCGATCGCGCCTGTCTCCAAGGCACCCCCCTGAGCCCTTAAATTTCAACAATGTTGTTTTGAAGACAGACAAAAAACAAGATCTGCTTATGAGGTGAATAAGCACAAGCAATTTTTACATTTCTTAATATGAGGTTATAATGGCGACTGTAGATGAGCAAACGAATAAATGGTAGCAGCTTTGTTTAGCGGTACATCCTTTCAAGGTCAAAGTGGCGATCGCCTTGTTAGTAAAGTAGCAGGAGCTGCGATCGCAGCCTTATTCAAGCGTTCTGAAAAGGCCGAGGCCAACATCCGAGTCGAACCAGTAGCCAAACTCTTGCAGGGAAGCATCGACGGTTTCGACTTCGTTGGCAAAGGTATGTTGATGTACAACGGCCTTCGCATAGAAGTGATGGAACTCTATCTGCAAGCACTCTCCATTGATTTTGGGGCGATTTTTGCAGGTCAAGTGAAATTACGGCAGCCTACCCAGGCAAATATGCGAGTAGTCTTAAGTCGATCGGATTTAACCACCTCATTCAATACACCTTTTGTAGTTGAAAAACTCCAGAAGCTGAAGTACCAAGAGCAATCTCTGCACTTTCAAAACACTGAAGTCAGCTTCGGAACCGACAAATCAATTCGGCTTCAGTCCGAAATTACCGTAGGCGAGGCCAGCGAACCGGTCAAAATAGATATTACAGCTCAGTTGCAAGTAGAAGACAGACGCAAAATCCAATTTGTCAGCGTTACTTACGGCGGTGACGAGCAAGCAGTAGACTTGGGTCAAGCTATAATTGCCCACGTAAATAACTTGCTAGACTTAGACAAATTTGCCTTAGAAGGCACTCAACTGCGAGTAGACCGCTGCCGAGTTCAGAACGACGAGCTGGTTTTCTACGGTTGGGCTGGTATCGAACAGTTCCCCAAAGGCAAGCGCTAAACCTCAGCAAGCTGAGGTTTGCCCAGCCATCTAGTTTGGAAAAAGAGCATTTTTTAGTTAGCAAACAACCCGCACCGGCGGGTTTTGCTTTAGATTTTAGATGGGAGGAAAAATCTAAGATATAAAATCTCGCATCTAAAGTCGATCGACGCAAAATCAGCACTGAGGTTGATTCGATCTGGCAAATTATTTTGATAGATTTAAATAATAAATTAAACCACCCTCAAGAATAAAGATGCTCGGATTTTATTTATTTTGTATCTACGTTGCAGTCTTGTCCGTGTTGGCCGGGCCGAACCACCGCGGGTCTGAGAAATGGTGGGTAGAAATTGTCACCGATTTGCCCCACTGTACCTACTATTTTGGCCCCTTCGACACCGACAAAGAAGCCTCCAGCAATATTCCCGGCTACGTCGAAGACCTCGAAAGCGAGGGAGCTAAAAGGGTTAGTATCCGCATCAAACGCTGTCAGCCTTCGCATCTTACCATTTGCGAAGAAGAATTATCAGCAACTGTAGAGATTTAAAAAAGTTGAGTTTTGACTTAACTCAAACCTCAACAATAATATAAACACACTCTTCTTCTAGTCCTTACCTTGCGGACTTTGTATGTCTAGCAGTGACTTACAGCCACCCAGCCTAAAACTCTCCTCCACCAAAATGCTGATTTGATGCAGCACTTACTCTCAAAAATTACCTGCGTCAAATCAGCACTGAGGATGAGGCGATCGAGTTATTTGCCCGGATAAGTTGATAAGAGTAAACACTACTTAAGTATTCCCAGAGGTAAATATGTTTGAAATCTCTATGTTGGGTATGTTTTTCACGGCTTTTTGGCTACTAGGTCAACCTACTAGCAGCACTCGACGCGACGAATGGTGGGTAGAAGTTGATACAGATTCGCCAAAGCGTACCTATTACTTTGGGCCCTATGACAGCAGAGAGGAAGCTTCTGACAAATCGACCGGCTACATCCGAGACCTGGAAAACAAAGGAGCTAAAAAAATTACCATCAACCTCAAACAAGGTAGCCAACCTACTCAGCTAAGAGCTAGTGAAGAGTCTTGAGAAGGTGGGAAACTGCCAATTACGGGCGAAGAAAAGTTGACTTATTAACAGGGTATTTTTCAAATGAGATCGCGCTGGCATACAGTAGGGACACAACAATGCTGTGTCCCGATGAAATAGTGAAGAAAGGGTATTATCTGCGTCCGAGAAATGCACGCTTTTTCAATTAAAACAGCAGGAGTCCCGCAGTCTAACGGTACTCCGGTGAGTGACGGGAGGAATGCGCGTGAGGCTCAAGAGCTGAACAAATTATCTATAAAAACAACAGAATTTCTTCCATACGTAATACAATATTGTCATGAAACAAGTCCTGACAGTATCTACAATTATTTATGTTATGCCTGGGAATTGTCACCCTTGATTTAAAACATCGATTTTAACTAGATAAAGAGAAAAGCCGATCGCCAAAAGATACAATTAAAGTGCGATCGGCTAATTGCGAGAGCCATTTTTCCGGTATTCCCCCCTCCCCGTAAAAAGCCCCCGCCAACTGTCCGTAAACCGCACCAGTTGTATCCGCATCGTCGCCCAAATTCACAGCCAACAAACAGCCTTCGGCAAAAGAAGAACTGTTGTAAAACGCCCAAAGTGCCGCCTCCAAAGACTTGACAACATAACCAGTACCTTTAATTTCAGGAGGTTGTCGCAATTTAAAAGAACCCGTCGCAATCTCATCAATCTCTGCTACCAGCGGATTTGCGGCCCAATATCCCGAAATAGGACAATATCTTTCCGACAGCAACACATCTTTAGCAACTCCATTCACCGCCCCCGCAATTAAAGCACCCAAATAACGGCAAGCATCCACACAAGTAGCAGCAGCGTGAGTAGTTCTCGAACTTTCTCCAGATTTTTCTATGACTTCCAAAGGATTTGTAGCATAAAACAAAGGCACGGGAGCCAAACGCATAATCGAACCGTTGCCAGCAGTCTGAGCATCGGTAAAACCGCAGTAAGGTTTTCTTGTATCTTCAAACTTCCAAAGAGCTTGCTGAACCGTATTGCCAATATCAAAACACTCGCCCGTACTGCTCAAATGTCCGTCTCGCCACCACCGCAAATAAGTTTCTAACTGATGGACTGGATCGAAACCTTGCTTCTCAATCAAACTTTGGGCCAAACAAAGCGCCATCGAAGTATCATCCGTCCACTCACCCGGTTGCAGTCGAAACGGGCCACCGCCAATCATATCGTTAATAGGTGTAAAAGTTCCGGGGCGACAGAACTCTAAACTTGTTCCCAAAGCATCGCCAACTGCCAAACCGAGAAGACTGCCGCGATAACGTTCAATTTATTGCATAACGTAATTAAAAATCAATAATTAGTAAGCCCGTTATTATTGAATTATCATATAGCAATCCTTGCAGGAGTCGTGAATTTTTTACCCCTCCCCAACTCTCCCCGAACTCGCGGGGACGGAGTAAGAAATTCACAAATGATGCGAGGATTGCTATAGCTTGTCAAAACTATTTCTCTCTTCTCCTCTCTATTCTCTTTCTCTGTGTCCTCTGCGCCCTCTGCGGTTAATAAAAAAAATCTTGTTCACAAACGAAGCTGAGCCAAAAGACCGATCGAGCTAATATTGATGTTAACCTGTCCCTACCTGAACTCAGACCTGTCCATGACACCCGATGCCACCGCCGGAGCCGCTGCCGCCCCTCAATCAACACCCGAAGTCAGCTTGGAGCTGCAAGTCAGACTCAAAACCGAAGATGGACAGCTACTGTTGCTACTCCCCCCAGAAACCAATAGCGAACCCGCAACAGCCTCCGCCTCGACTTGGACTGAACTTTGGCAGCAGCTAAAAGTCAGACTGAACGCAGGAGAACGCTTTTGGCAGCCAAACGCAGAAGTACAATTGATGGGGAACGATCGACTTTTAGATATCCGCCAACTGCAAGAAATCGCCGATGCCCTCTCCGAAGTGGAACTGCAACTCAAACGAGTCCACACCAGTCGCCGCCAAACCGCCGTTGCCGCAGCTACAGCAGGCTATTGTGTAGAACAGCAGCCTCCGGTTTCTTCCCTGAATAAAGCCGCCGCTGAAAAACCGCAATCGCTGGCGGAACCTTTATATTTGCAGATGACAGTGCGATCGGGCGTAGAAATTCGCCATCCGGGCACCGTCGTACTTTTGGGAGACGTAAATCCCGGCGGCTCAGTCATCGCCGGAGGCGATATCCTAGTTTGGGGCCGTTTGCGGGGAGTCGTGCACGCCGGTGCCGGTGGCAACACCAAAAGCGTGATTATGACCTTGCAGATGGAACCGATGGTGATTAGGATTGCTAAGTATGTTGCCAGAGGCCCAGAAACCTCACCCGCTCAGTTTTTCCCGGAAGTCGCCTATGTGACGCCCCAAGGGATTCGGATCGGTAGAGCCTCTGATTTTGACAAATCGCAGTTAGTCGGGGGTAATGAGTAATCGGTAATTGGTAATTGGGAATTGGTAATGGGTAATTTGTAATACTATTTCTTTTTAAGCCTGCACTTGATAATTTTTCCCTTGGCTAAATCAGCCACTAAAGGACGATTTTAAAATTAAGTGCAGTTTCATATAGAATTAGTATTACAAGGACAGTTTTGAGTGTTAAGTTAATTCACTGAATAACAAATTACTGCCAACTTCCCAAATAATAATTGCTAATTATCAACCAATAATAAAATCAATTACCAATTCCCAATTACCAATTCCCAATTACCAGTTACTAATTCCCAATCATCAATTCCCAATAAATCTAAAATCGCTTATGGCTCGCATTATTGTTGTTACATCAGGGAAAGGCGGGGTAGGAAAAACCACCTCCACAGCCAATCTCGGCATGGCTTTAGCTAAGCGGGGGCGCAACGTTGCTGTAATTGATGCCGATTTCGGTCTCAGAAATTTAGACTTGCTGCTAGGCTTAGAAAATCGGATTGTTTACACGGCATTAGAAGTTCTCGCTGGAGAGTGCCGATTAGAGCAAGCTTTGGTGAAAGATAAGCGGCAGCCGCGCTTGGTGCTGTTGCCGGCTGCCCAAACTCGGATGAAAGATGCCATCAGCGCCCAGCAAATGAAGCAGCTTGTGGGGATGTTGGGAGCAAAATACGACTATATTTTGATCGACTCTCCTGCTGGCATTGAACAAGGTTTTCAAAATGCGATCGCGCCGGCTCAAGAAGGGATAATTGTCACCACTCCCGAAATCGCTGCTGTCCGCGATGCCGATCGAGTCATCGGCCTGCTGGAAGCCAACAACGTCAAGAAAATCAACCTGATCGTCAACCGGATCAGACCCGCAATGGTGCTGGCAAATGATATGATGTCGGTGCAAGACGTGCGGGAAATCCTCGCCATTCCGCTGTTAGGCGTGGTTCCCGACGACGAGCGCGTCATCGTTTCCACCAACCGAGGCGAACCATTAGTATTGTCGGAAACGGCCTCTTTAGCTGGAACTGCCTTCGACAATATTGCCCGCCGCTTAGAAGGCGAAAAAGTTGATTTTCTAGATCTCAATCCCCATCGAGAAAACTTCTTTACTCGCCTCCGCAAGTTCTTAAATACTAAAATTATGTGATGTGCTGCAATATGGGCGATCGATCTTTAACAGCAGCGACTTCATCAAAAAAACTAGCCCAAATTTTCCCCCAGTGACACCAGTTCCCAAAAAGAATGAAACTGTAGGTCAACTTTAAACCATTAGGGAATGAGTGATTCCCCAATCGAAAATCGAAAATCGTATAACGTTTTCTATGCCTAACCCTTGACAAATCAGCCTGACCCATGATACACACACTTCTCGAACGACTTTTCCCGCGCACCCCTGACAACAGCCGCGACGAGGTAAAACGGCGCCTCAAACTGGTTCTAGCCCACGATCGCTCAGAACTCAGCCCAGAAATGGTTGAGTCGATGCGCCGAGAAATTCTAGAGGTGGTGTCTCGCTACGTGGAAATCGATACCACTGGGTCTGAGTTCTCGCTGGAGAGCGACCAGCGGGCCACAGCACTAATTGCAAATCTTCCGATCCGGCGAGTCAGGATCGAGCATCCACCGGAGAATTTGCCCAAGAATTTGCCCCCGAATCGGCCCGAAAATCGACCCGAATATGTACCGGAGTATGTAGTCGAAATTCTCCCCGACACTACGGAGTGATAGGGATTGAGATTTTATTGTCAGGCAAAGAGTTCGATTCGAGCCGATCGGCATTTAAATTAAACTATAGCAACCGCTTTCGTCGGTTAGAAAATAGACTACAATTAGTGGCCAGTTTTGCAGAGCGAGCGCGCCGACTTTTGGGCCCAAACTGTACATTTATACATCCTTCATCAGGTCATCCGAGCGATCGAGTTAAATGGCATGAAAAAAATCGAAGTTGCTCAAGAGTTGGGCCTCCGTCGCAACACCATCGACGCCACAAGTCGATGGTATTGCATCACAGGAGACTTCCAAGCGGAGGGCCTTGTGGAAACGGCCTGGTAATGGTCACTTGCATCACAAAACAGAGTCAAGTTCCGAGAGTTCAAAATACACAAGCACAATAACCCAAGTTGAGAATACACAACTGTGGGAGGCAGGGCATGATTACTTTGTACTCAGACCCAAAAAATAATTAAGAGTTGTCATCCCTATTGACATCTGCACAGTTAGCTAATATTCTTATTATTTAAGATTAAAAATTCTACAACTATTTCCAGCAAAAACTTAAAAAAGTTTTCAAGTCCGCGCCTCCCTCCATAACCACTTCTAATAAAGAGGAAGATTGAATCATGGCAGTATCTCTGAGCAAAGGACAACGGATATCGCTTGAGAAAATTTCACCCGGTCTCTCAGAAGTATTCATAGGACTGGGATGGGACGTTAAAGCTACAGACACGGGCTCTGACTTTGACCTAGACTCATCATTGTTCCTCTTAGGTGCTAACGAAAAATTAATTTCTGACAACCACTTCATTTTTTACAACAATCTCACAAGTCCAGATCCCGACAAATCAGTGCAGCACCTGGGAGATAATCTCACGGGGGCCGGCGAGGGGGATGATGAAGTTATCAAAATCAACCTCAAAAAAGTGCCTAATGATGTCCAAAAAATTCTTGTAACTGTAACCATCCATGAAGCACAGCAACGCCGTCAAAATTTTGGTCAGGTGCAAAATGCCTTCGTGCGGCTCGTTAATGCCCAAACACAACAGGAAGCTGTTCGCTATGACCTGGTAGAAGATTATTCCATAGAGACAGCACTGATCATGGCTGAACTCTACCGGAAAGACGGCGAGTGGCGTCTCAATGCAGTGGGCTCAGGTTATCAAGGTGGTTTACAAGCATTACTCGATCGCTATAGCTAAAAGGTAAAACACATGGGAATTAACCTACAAAAAGGACAGCGCATCTCGCTTTCCAAAGAAGCACCCGGGCTAACAAAACTGATGTGCGGATTAGGGTGGGATGTGGCGAAACGCTCCGGTGGAGGTTTGTTTGGGGCTTTTAGCAGTGATCCCGATTATGACCTGGATGCCTCAGTGATTTGTTTAGATGGAAATGACAAAGTGAATGATATGACCAATATCGTTTATTTTGGCAATCTCTCCCACCGTTCAGGAGCTATTACGCATCTAGGTGATAATTTGACTGGAGCGGGAGAGGGAGATGACGAGCAAATTCTCGTCGATTTATCTCGAATTCCCTCGCAAATTGTCAAACTGGTTTTTACAGTTAACATTTACGATTGCATTGCACGCAAGCAAGACTTCGGACAAGTTCAAAATGCGTTTGTGCGTTTGGTTAATACGTCTAATAATCAAGAACTTGCAAAATACAACCTCTCAGGTTCTGAATACAAAGGCATGACGGGGATGCTGATGGCAGAAATCTACAAGCATAATAATGAGTGGAAAATGGCAGCCATCGGTAACGGTGTTAAGGTTAATGGGTTACAGGAACTTGTGAAAACCTATGCTTAACAACTCCTTCGGTACATAGATGCTCCTTACTTGCTGGAATCAGAAGTGGACAACAACGATGAATACCCTTTGTTTTGTTGAAATACCTGAAGTAATCAGCGTAATTTACATGAGATGAAAAATACGTTATGTTACGAGAAAAAATTCCTACACTCAGTCAATGTCGCTGTACGATCGCCTAGACTTAACCAAACACAATCGCAAGCTAAAACTCCCCCTCTCTCAACGGCTAAACCTGACTAGAACCCCCAAACTCTGCTGTCACGGCTGTCGTTCCCGTATCCACCCTCAGTGGGAGTTTTGCCCTTCCTGTGGAATAGTTCTAATTGATAATGATAGCGATTTTCGCCGTTGTATTTGGGTAGATGTATCAGGAATGGATGTCGCACCCGAAAATAAAGAAGCGATCTTTTCCCTACTGATGGACGCTTTCTCCAAACTCTACGGCGCATTTAGAAGCATCAAGGTATTTTTGACCTCCGAGCCCCCCGATCGCAAAGAGTGGGGCGAAGATTTTACTCATGTTTATATATTCGTTGATAGCCAGCCGGTTGACTATCTCGGCGTGGCTAGCTTCAAATCGGCAATGGTTACAGATCGGGCGATTATTCGGATTGACCAAGTATTCTATGCTTCTTACAATGCCAGCCTTAGTCTCAATCAACTATCTAACTTAATTGCAAATACCATTGCCCATGAAATAGGACATACACTAGGACTCGATCATTCTGCACTTCCGACCGATGTCATGCACAATGGACTCCTTCATACTGTTCATAGCTTAATGCCTCCCTCATTTCACCCAGAGCAAATAAACTCCATGAACAATGCTATTCGCAGATATCAAGCCTTGAATAATTGATGGGCTAGAACCAGGAAATAGCTGAATTTAGAGATCGAATTCCACAGGATTAATGCCCACAGCATGGCAAGCTTCTTTGACAACCTTCTTTTCATCTTTGTCAAAATTACCATCCGCACCACCGATAATAATGCCAATTTGGATGACGGCACGACCTTGGTCTAGTTTTTTATTAAGTTTCCCTATCGCTTGGATAGCCTCAATTTTACCAAAATCGAAGTCCTGTGAGAGCTTCTCACAATAAAAATCAAATTTTTGCTTCAACTCCGACGCCGGAAAAATTTGGAGTGTTTCATTGGAAATTATTAGAGCCGCCGTTTTTTGTCTTTCCTCGGTATTGATAGTGCCATCAGCAGCAGCAATCAATGCACATATTGCCATTGAGGCATCAGCAAAATCATTATTTTTAAACTTGGAAATATTGGTTTGCAGAGAAACATTGATTTGTGATACGTTCTGCTTTAATTTCTCCCAGAAAGTCATTTTTTCTCCTATTTGGTGAATGAGATATGATGTTTGCGACCGGAGTCACAGTAATCTAAGCTGCTCTTAACTTGCCAAGCAATTGCCAGACCCTGTAAGATCCTTAAGTTGATGAATTACACTCCTGTAGTGTATCATGGTTCTTGAGGTTTTAGATTGATCAAGTCAATCTTCATAACTAATCGCTCTTTCATAGGTTTTTTCGTGGTCTATCTTACTTAATAACTAATCGCTCTTTCGAGAGGATCTTGTAACTGAAGTTCTAAGGGTCGGTCAGAGCGAATTTCTAAACCAGGTAAGTCATGTTTGACTAACATTTTTTCGCCTGTTTCAGCAGTTGCCGACGGCCATAGTACCCAGCGACTGCCAGGGGAAAGAGTGCTTAAAGTTGCAGAGTTTTGAGTCAGCCAAATTATCGGCAGTTTCGACCGATTATCGATCGCATCTTCCCCAGCATTAACCGCCGCTAAAGTTTCCAAAACTACCCGGTTCCCCGAAACAAGTCCAGTCCCGGCAGTCCAAAGTTTGACGTTTAACAGGCGCTTGCTAGCATAGAAGTAAAGAGACGCAGCTACTGTCACGGCTCGTTCAAATTCTTCTGGCTGCCACGCCGCAGCGCTGTCGAGAGCAATAATAATTTCTTGACCGCCGGCTGCAACTTCTAACTCTCTCACCCGCAGTTCTCCGTAGCGGGCGCTGGTGCGCCAGTGAATCAGGCGGGTGGGGTCTCCGTGGCGGTAAGGTCTCAGGTTGCGGGTGAGACCTTCGGTAGCAGTTTGCGATCGACTGCGATTGTAAAATTGCGGGCTGTCTTCTTGACCGATGCGATCGATCAAAGGACAAGTGCTCAACGGCAAAACCTTTGGATACACAACCGCCACCGCTTTGACTGCGCGACTGCGTCTGCACCAAAACAACCCTAAAGGTGCCGCCGTCCTCAAGTTTACCTCTTGCCAACGATAGACGCCGCGCTGCCGGACTTCCAGATAGTATGTATCCCTGTATATACTGTTCGGCTCTATGACTTCGATCGGGCGGACAACCGGTTCTCCCAATACAAACGGCAAGATGTCTATCACTTGCAACAAAGTCTTAGGTTGGCGGGCGCGATTTTCGATTTCTAGTTCGACGGTGATTCGATCGCCCGCACTCACCGGTTCGATCGGGCGGCGACGGACTTCCAAGGCACGGAGCGATTTTCCCGGCAAAACCGCCGCTACTGCCAACAGCGCCAAACCCCCACCGCTGAGCACGTACAGCCACCCAGACATTGTATTAGTCGCCGACCCAAAAAAGAAAACCGTCATCCCCGACAGCAGCCAACCGGCGTAGGCAGGGGTAACAGCACGATTTTCGAGCCAGTCGGCAATTTTGTGACCGATGTTCATAGGAGTTAAAATTGTTAATTACTCGATCGCCCAATCAAGCCTAATTGTAAAATATTCTCAGCATTTAACACCGAATTAGCTGCGAGGGATTAGATTATAAATCGGGCATTTTTTCGCAATAAATCTACATTGACCCGCCCAAAAACGGATACCCTGCCACGTACACTCAGTCAGGGTCGATGCCCAAATTTTAGACTCTAGTTCCTGCTCCCAGATTAATCTGTGGAGTAAATCTAAAATCTAAAATCTAAAATCTAAAATCGATTGACTGGAGACCAAAAAATGAACCCATTAAACAATCCTACACCCGTTCAACCAGAGGCTCAAGGCCGCCGACGAACACCGCCACCGCCCCCGCCCTTGGCTGCAACTCCCGCACCGCCTCCAGCGCCGAGTGTGCCCCCCGCAGCCCAGCAGCAGCGGCCTGTTGAGACACCCGTCAGTACGATCGAACAAATGGTCAGAGATGCCCATGCAGCGAGCGCTTCCGACATTCACATTCGAGTCGGCCAACTACCTCGGTTTCGGATTCGGGGCGTGATGCAAGTAGCAACTAACCACCCCAAAGTAACCCCAGAAATTTTTGAAAATTACCTAGCCGAAATTCTCACCCCCGAACAGAGAAAACAGTTTGCAACTACCAAGGAATTAGACTCAGCAATTTTTTACCCTGGCTTCGTGCGGTGTCGGCTAAACTGTTTTGATTCCCTCAGCGGCGGTGCCATAGTATTGCGGTTGATTAGTTTGGAAATACCTACTATCGATTCCTTGAGGTTGCCAGAAGTTCTCAAAAATATCATTTTGCGATCGCAGGGATTAATATTGGTTACAGGGCCTACCGGTTCGGGGAAATCCACAACCGTAGCTGCGATGATCGACCACCTCAATCAGATGGAGCAAAAGCACGTAGTTACAATTGAAGACCCGATCGAATTCATTCATCCTTCTAAAAAATGCTTGGTCAGCCAGCGGGAAGTCGGCTTGCATACCCACGAGTTTCAGCAGGCTTTGCGCGCAGTTTTGCGGGAAGATCCCGATGTAATTCTGATCGGGGAAATGCGCGACAGAGTTACCATCAATACAGCTTTGCAAGCAGCTCAAACTGGTCACTTAGTATTGGGAACTCTCCACACTCGCAGCGCCATTAACGCTATTAATCGGTTGTTGAACCTCTACCCACCTGAAGAACAACAGGCGATGCGGCTTCAAATTTGCGATTCTTTAGTAGCGGTAATTGCCCAACTTTTGCTGCCAACAGTTGACAACCGTCGGGTAGCAGTTCACGATATTTTGGTGAATACACCTGCTATGCACGATTACTTGATGAAAGGTGCTGATGATGAAGCTTTCCGGTTGATGGAACATGATACTTACGAAGGAATGCAGATTATCAACCAAGGTCTTTACAAACTGGTGCTAGAAGGCAGAGTGACGATCGAAGAAGCAGCAAAAACTTCTCCTGAAGCCAGCGATTTAGACCGCCGCTTGCGGACAGGAGGCTACGATGTTGCCGACGCTCGCGGCTTTGAAGGCAGCAAAAAAGAACGCACCGTTCGCGCCTAGTAGCAGCACACATACAGGGGTAGGCACTGCAGGACTACCCCACCCCTCAAGTAACAAGATTTTGAGCAGACGGAAATATTTGATTAAGATTTTTGTGCGTATTTTTACTTAAGCTTCACTTTCATTTAGTAACAAAAAATACATTTTAATTAAATAGTAAAGTGCTAGAATCAATGTCTAGTGTATTGTTAAGTTTTTTAAATGTAGACCCTACTTTACATAAACTTTAAAATTACGTGAAAACTCACAGGTTATTGCAAAGAAATAGTAAAGATATGTTCAGAGTATTGGCAGCAATCAGCAATTTAAGTATATAGTTGTAGTGACAAATTTTCGACAGAAAACATTCCGACTTAGCCGATATTTGCAGCTCGCAGAAGTAAGCAGGTTACAAAAGGGCTTAATAAAACTACAAGCCGAGCCGATCGCGTGTCTTTCCCATTAACTAGCTTTTCGTCGTCGAAAAAATCCTAAAACCCACCAGAATTTTAAAGATTCTGTTCCTCGAAAATTTGTTTAACAACGCGCTTATCAGCAAGGGTATTTCTAGAATTTAAAGGAGAAAAAAAAGTGAAGAGTGCATTTAACCAAAGAGAAGTGTTTGAAGGTGCCAGCAAAGCGGAAATAATCGATCGCATCCAGCAGCTAGTTCGCCCCGGTTCCCCGGAACCCCAAGATCCTGAAATCCTCGCGGCCTTACAAACTCTCACCGCACAGCTAATCTCCGCCTATCAAGCAGACGGACAATTAGAAAGCGAACCTTTTAGCGACGTGCGCGATCGCACTATTCACCTATACGCATCCGCCTGCAGCAGCCAAATCAAAGGAAAAACCATCCTCATCACCGGTGGAGAAGGATGTGTCGGTCGTTTCTTAATCGCAAAACTCTTCGAATTAGGCGCAACTAAAATCATTTCCGCAGACAACGCCCGATGTCACAACCCCGAAGAAAATCTCCCGCTTTTTACCAGAGAAGGTGCTGTAACTTTCTATGCCGCCGACATTCGCAACCTCGACGCGCTCAAACACATATTTGAGGTAGAAAAACCAGCAATTGTTTTTCACCTAGCAGCCCAACGCCAACCCGGACTAGCTGAAATCAAAATCCGAGAAACAGTTACAACCAGCCTGTTAGGATGTAAACACATCATCCAACTCTGCGAAGAATACGGCGTAGAACATTGCATCTTCTCTTCTACAGGCAAAACATCTC
This sequence comes from Microcoleus sp. D3_18_C2, assembly GCF_036702395.1. Taxonomy (NCBI): domain Bacteria; kingdom Bacillati; phylum Cyanobacteriota; class Cyanophyceae; order Oscillatoriales; family Microcoleaceae; genus Microcoleus; species Microcoleus sp. D3_18_C2. The sequence continues at coordinate 45,259 of NZ_JAUBTG010000009.1, forward strand.
GATATTTTACAACCGAAGTTTACGCCGCCTCGAAAAAGTTTGCCGAATGGCAATTTGCTAAAGCAGCTCAAGAAGGAGATGTCACTTACGGGATGGTTCGCTTTACCCATATGTTGGAAAATAGCTTGTTCTGCGAGCAAATGTCCAAAAAAGTAGAGCAAGGTAAAACTGTCAACGTTCACGCTCCCCACCGTTACGTAACTGCTCAAAATCTGGTCGAAGCCGTACATTTATTGCTGAATTCTTTGGTTGTGTCCGTTCCCGGCAAACTGAAGTTTGTCGCAGTAAGTAATCTCGGTTGGCCGACAGAAACCTTGGAAGTAGCTCTTTATAAAATTCTTGAATCAGGCAAAAATCTGCCGATTTATTTTCAAGGACTTTTGCCGGGATATGAAGAACCGTTTTTCCTAGGACAGTTTGACTGGAAAAAGCCTACAGACATTCACCTCCTAATTAATGTCTTGGAAGATCCTTTTAGAAGTGTTAACGATGCTGGCGACATGGTGAGTGTAGAATTAGCTCCTTTTTCTTTGCCCGTATTAGATAAACAAGTTTCAAAGCTGGAAAGCTTAATCATCGATCCAGATTTCCCCGAAGTGCAAATCAAGCACGCTCTTGTCGCAGCGGAAAAAGAAGTCATTGCTTCCTCTTTTGCGTGGAGTGCGCCTGAAGACTTGTTGAAGATTTTGCAGTGGGGAATCAATCCCAAGAAATTGCAAGGTTACGGAACAGAAATCGCTGACTATAGCGAGATTATCGAACTCCTCCTGCAAGGAATTTGCGGGCGACTTAGCCAAGAAGTCTTGCACAATGCTGGAGTTACGGCAGATGAGTTTGATGACTTAGTTGAGAGTCTTTCTACCCTGGATTCGATTCAAGCAGAAGTGGGATATTTGCGATCGATATCGAGATATCTAAGAGAATTTGCACCCCCCGCACAGTTCACCACCAAAAAATCTGAACCTGTTGCTATCCGCGATGCAGCGTAGCTTGAACATAGTTTTGAGTTGGGAGATTACTTCCTGAGTTCCCACCCACAGGGGATGAGTTATATCAATTCCGGTTGCACGAGCGAAATGATTGTTGACTGTTGACTGTTGACTGTTGAAGGATGGGTCTAAAAACTGAATGGTTAAGTGTTAACTCTTGACTCGATTTTATTATTCCCCTGCAACCGGATTTGATGTTAAACATCGACTAAGTGTTTAGTGGATTAAAAATAGAACACGTAGAAACCTGGTTTCTTTTTGAAACCGGGTTTCTCCAGTCTGGGCTTGTTTGATGTTTAATTAAATTGAGTGACTTAACATTGTCAGAATTGACATGATATGATCTTACTGGAAACCGCACAACCGCAATCAAATTAATTTTTAGTGAGGAGGCTAGTCCTAATATTTTTAGGAGGACTTAAGTTCTCACAACAAATGTGAGAAGGGTGATTGTTGGCGGGCATGATATAATCATACTTTAGATAGCGTGGCGCAGTGAGTTAACAAAGATGCAATAAGATTAAATACACTCAATGAACGCAAAAAATAAAATTAAATTAAGGTACTAGAATTGTGGAAATTAATCAGCTAATGTTCCTATTGATTGATGTTGTGCTATTGGCGATCGCCCTGATCCTTCTAATTCCCGTTGCAGTTCTATTTCTAGAATGCAGTGCAGCTTTCTTGTCCGGCGAGGGCGAGACAGCGGAAACTAAAGCGCCCCGCCCCAAAGTAGCAGTTTTAATTCCCGCTTACAACGAAGCAGCAGGAATTGCCGCCACCATCTCCACCATATTGCCACAGCTAACACCTCAAGACCGCCTCTTAGTGATTGCGGACAACTGTACGGACGCCACGGCAGAAATCGCCCGTAACTGCGGTGCAAGTGCGATCGAGCGCCAAGACACACAACGCAAGGGCAAAGGATACGCACTGGATTTTGGCTTGCAGTCGATCGAATCCGACCCCCCAGAAGTAGTCATCATGGTTGACGCCGACTGCATCTGTGGGCCAGACTCTATAGAAAAATTAGCCAGGGTTGCAGTTGCTCAACAAAGACCAGTGCAAGCAACTTATCTCATGGAACAGCCACCAAATCCTACTCCCAAAGATTCCATTTCTGCTTTAGCATTTCTTGTGAAAAACTTAGTCCGTCCCAGCGGATTAAAACAGTTAGGATTCCCATCATTACTAACAGGTACTGGCATGGCTTTTCCCTGGTCGATAATTCGATCGGTGTCCCTAGCAAGCAGTAATATTGTTGAAGATATGCAGATGAGTTTGGATTTGGCGATCGCCGGACACCCAACAGTATTCTGCCCCGAAGCCAACGTCACCGGCTGTTTGCCACAGCAGCAGCAAGCAGCTAAAAGTCAAAGAACCAGGTGGGAACACGGTCACATACAGACATTGTTAACTCAAACTCCCCGGCTGACAGCAGCTTCAGTCGAACAAAAACGTTTTGACTTATTGGCGATCGCCCTCGACTTATCCGTCCCTCCCCTATCGCTTTTAGTCGCGATCTGGCTAGCTGCTTTTGCCACCTCTTTACTAGCAGCAATTTTGGGAACATCCTCAATTCCCGCCGTCTTGTTAGCAGTACAAGGATTGCTGATTTTAGTTTCAATTGTCGGCGCTTGGGCAAAATTCGGGCGTGCCGATATTTCTGGCTCAACTCTCTTATCTGTACCTTTTTACATCCTTTGGAAAATCCCTTTGTATCTAGGTTTTCTCCTGAAGCGGCAAACTAAATGGGTGCGGACAGAACGCGATGTTTAATATTGAAATTGAGAATTTTTAACCCCAGATATCAGCAGATAAACACAGATGAACGCAGATATAATTGTATCTGCGTTCATCGGCGTTTATCGGCGGTTAAAAAAACATATATAAAAACTTAGGGATGAGAATTAAATAAAATCCACTTTTCATGACTGTTGTGGGATGGGCCTAAGAGCCCGCCCAGAAAGGACGGGCTCTTAGGCCCATCCCACAAGAAAAAAGGGAAATTATTTAATTGACGATCCTTACAAAAAGTTCACTGCTTCACGGGAATTTCAATCACAAACTCAGCCCCCTCACCGGGCGCGGAAAAGCACATTAGCTTCCCGCCGTGTTTCTCTACCACAATCTGATAACTTATACTCAACCCTAAACCAGTACCTTTTCCCACAGCTTTTGTAGTAAAGAAAGGGTCAAATATTCGCGATCGTACTTCCTCCGTCATCCCCCGACCATTATCAGCAATATAAATTCTCACCAAGTTTAGGTCGCATACCTCAGTCCGAATCTTAATCCTTCGCTCAAAAATTGGAGATAAAGGATTTTCTAGTTGGGCAGTTGTCTCCGGTCGCCCAACTCCTAACTCCACTGCATCAATTGCATTGCTCAAAATATTCATAAACACCTGATTTAACCCAGAAGCATAACAATTTACGTTCGGCAGTTGACCGTATTCTTTAACTACCTCAACCCCATGTCCGAGTGCATCCTTTTTCAACCTGTGCTGCAAAATTAGCAGAGTCGAATCAATCCCGGAGTGAACATCCACTGGTTTCATCTCGGCTTCATCCAGGCGTGAGAAATTCCGCAGCGACAGCACAATATTGCGAACGCGATCGACCCCAACCTGCATTGATTTTAGAATTTTAGGCAAATCTTCTTGAATAAAAGCCAGGTCAATATCTTCTGTTCTAGCAACAATCTCAGGATTAGCATTCGGGTAAGACTCCTGGTACAGCTCAATCAATCCCAGCAGCTCCGAGCTATAATCGCTAGCATGGAGAACATTGCCATAAATGAAATTAATCGGATTATTAATTTCGTGAGCAACCCCCGCCACCAACTGTCCCAAAGAAGACATTTTTTCAGTTTGAATTAGTTGAGTCTGCGTCGAGCGTAATTGGGACAAAGTAACTTCTAATTGTGTCGCTTTTTCTCTCAATTGCCCCTCAGACAGTCGCAAAGCATCCTCCGCTAACTTGCGATCCGTAATGTCCTGTATCGTCCCAAATAACTTAATCACCTTACCGCCATCAAAAATAGCTTGCGCCTTAAGATAAATATATCTGACAGCTCCATCAGCGCGCAAAATTCTCATCTCATAATCGCAAGGATTTCCTAATAGACTAATCTGCTCTACTGCCTCTAACCACAACTTTAGGTCATCTGGATGAATTTGCTTCCTCTGTTCTAAAATAGTCGGTTCTGGTAGTTTAGGGTCAAGGCCAAAAATTCGGAATACTTCCTCCGACCAAGTTAATTTATCCCCCTCCAAATCAAATTCCCAGTTGCCTAGGTGCGCCAGTTTTTGAGCTTCTTGCAGCTTAGCTTCTTTAGTCTTTAATTCCTGCGTGCGCTCTTCCACTCTCACCTCCAGCGTCCGGGAATAATCCTCCAACTGTTCCTTAGCCTCCGACAAATTAGCAACAAGTACCGCATTTTCTAGAGAGATGGCAGCTTGGGAAGAAAGTATTTTCAAAACTTCCAACCTAGTTGGAGAAAACGCTTCAGTAGCTAAATTATTTTCCAGATAAAGGAGACCTACGAGTTTGCTTTGATTCAGAATAGGAGTACAAAGCGCAGATTTCACTTGCTGCCTTTTAATATAGGGATCGTCTGTAAATAGACCTTCTCTAGCAGCCTGACTTAAAACTACATCTAAGTGCGTTTTTTCAACATAATTAATCACGGTTATTGGCAAAACATCTGCAGGAGATACTCTAGGGCATTGTTCAACTGCAACATCGGAAGACTCCACCGATGCCGCTGCTTGAATCAGCAATTTGCCTGCCTTGGGCATCAACAGAAAACCTTTTTGTGCCCCAGCATTCTCGATCGCCATTTTCATTAATTTTTCTAACAACTTGTCTAACACAATTTCACTAGCTAGTGCTTGAGATGCTTTAACAACAGTTGTCAAATCCAATAAACTGCTGTGACTGCTGCTCGTGCTATAATTAGTGCTAGTAATAGTTCGATCTCCGCTGGCTCTTCCTGCCGATACAGGGGGTAAAGAAATCGGATATTCTGACTCCAAATGTTTGACCTTGGCGGTTGCTCCCCAATGAATATAGCCGTAGTAAGCATCTATTAGATAACTCTGAGCCACTTTGTTTCGACCGCGAGCCAGATAAAATTCTGCCGCGCGTTCGTTGGCTAGCGCTTCTTCGTGGATGTATTCATTTTCCGAAGCTCCTTTCACTGCTCGATCGTAATACAGAGCAGCTTTTTCATATTGTCCCAATACTCGCGCTTTCTCTGCCTCTACCAAGTCATATTTATGCTGATAATTCCTCGGAGATTTCACAGCCCAATGCTTCATTTTTTTCTGAAGCGAAGCAACTTTTTTTAAGTATTTTTTCTGTTCAAATTTTGAAGCTGTGGGATACAAAGCTAAGAGTGCTAGGGAATAGTAAAAATTGTGGAGGGGAACATACATCATGCCCATCACAGCCTCAGAATAATTTGATGCCATAATGGCATTTTCAGCAGATATTGCATAATCTTTAAATAGGTAATTTAGCCATAACTTAGACAAATGTACTAGAAATATTACCAGATTATTTTGACCATCTCTTAATCTTGGTAGCATAGTTTCTTCATTAAAATTGTCGCCAGTCAATAGGCAAGGATTGGCTGTTTTACCTTGTAAGTTTAAGACAACTTGTGATCCAACTCTGGCTTGATAAATCATAAATTCATTCTTATAATTCACCAACATTTGAATATAGTGACTCTGCTTAGTCTCCACCGACTCCAGAGGTTCCCCACTCAAAAATATATAATTGCTGTAAAAACTAGCACAATAACAAGCATTGTTGACATCTCCCGTTTCCAGTCCACTCTGAATACCCTCAAGTAAACCGCTAAGACTTTCCGTGACGTGTTCAGACCAGTGACGGATAAAACCATTAAAAATTAGTGAAATTTGAGAGTTGTACAAGTTGGTGTGGAATCGTTCTAAAAGTGCCTGAGCCATTTGACCGTATCGGTATCCAGAATCCATATCGCCTAACACCCCACACTGGAGCGAAGCATAGTTTGAATACCCAACACTAGATAGTGGCGTATTCCCGTACTTAAGAGAAAGAGTAACAATTTTAAAAGCGATCAGTGGGAACATATCGGGTAATGCTATAAAAGCAGCCGGAACCATATTCGTTAAAATCCGTATAGCCGCAATTTTATTAGGGTCAGTCATTGGTGGCAGTTGTAATAAATCCTCAATCTGCTTATTTCTTAAAGCTAGTTTTGTGCGAAATAGCTCCATTAAAATATTGAGTCTTTGTGGATTTTTAGGTATGTACACTCCCAGCATTTTCAAAGCTTCTAGAGCTATATCTATCGAAGCTTGGGCTTGATTTTGATTGAAGTGAAAAATAACTTTTAGCTCATAAACGGGGAGTTTGTCTAGCAATTTTTTGGCGCGGGACATAATAACATTTGATAGGTAAAATGAGCGCTCAAAATCGGTATTTATATAGGAAGCTTCCAGTGCTTCGGAATGGATTTCCATGATTAAATCGTAGTGACTCTGCCAAACCCCATCGGGTAGAAGTTCTAGACCTGCATTAAAATATTTTAGCGCTGCTTGATAGGCGGCACAAGCCTTAGCTTTCTTACCTGCTATGAGATTCAATTTAGCTAGTTCAATTCGCTGTTCCTGATTTGTGATGAATTCCACCCCGATATTGAGTTGGTTGACAATATCAAAGATATTTTCTGCTATCTCCGATGCCGTAGGGGCGGTGCCCCCGTGCCGGCCGTGCAATAGCATGAAGCCGATTTTTAAGTGAGTTTGTTTTTTCTCGGAGTCAGGGATGAGAGAATAGGCGGCTTGCTGTACGCGATCGTGCAAAAACCTGTAATCAATTGAGCGTTGCATAATTGCGGGATGATTTTGATTGTTTTGTGGGATGGGCGTCCCGCCCCTTCGGTGTGTTTTCACGATTTCCTCATCAAACATCGGAATTTTGTAAGCATCGCTCATTGGCAGAATTAAACCAGCTTGAAGTGCATCCCATAAATCTGCCGCCGTTTCCGAGCCTGATTTTTCCCGAACAATTGCCAAATTTTCTAAATTAAAATGGTTGCCCATACAAGCAGCTAATTTTAATACTTGCTGCGTCTCCCCCGGCAGTTGTTGCAGATTCCGAGCAACTAATTCAACGACACTGTAATCTGCAATACCAGCGACTTCAATTTCCGTGATGTCCCACTGCCATGCACCAATAGTGAAATCAAAAACTAATAGTTGTTCAGAGTGAATAGTTGAAATAAGTTGAGTCAGAAAAAATGGATTTCCGCCAGTTTTATTAAAAATTAACTCCGTCAAAGACTTTAAGTTTTCAGTTTGATTACCCAAAGTATCGCATACTAGCTCATTGACGCTGCTCAAATCTAAACATGGGAGGATAATTTGATGCACTGCAGCACCAGTCTGTTGAATATTTTCGACAGTTTGAACTAACGGATGAGTCGAATTCACTTCGTTATCTCGATAGGCTCCTATCAGTAAAAAATATCGGCTATCCAGGTCAGTAACTAATTCCTGAATCAATTTTAAGGAAGCTAAATCTGCCCACTGCAAATCATCCAAAAATAGAACTAATGGATGTTCGGATCGGGCAAACATATTCATGAATTCTTTGAACAATCGATTAAAGCGATTTTGAGATTCTGTCGGCCCCAATTTGGGAACAGAAGGCTGCGAACCAATGATTATTTCGACTGAAGGAACAACATCAATAATAATTGCACCGTTATTACCCAGCCGTGACAAAAGCTTTTCTTTCCAAATTACCAAATCTTCTGAGCTTTTTGTGAATAACTGCTGCATCAATGACTCAAACGCTTGAGTTATTGCAGCATAAGGAATATCCCGCTTAAATTGGTCAAATTTCCCAGCAATAAAATAACCCCGCTGCCTGACAATTGGTTTGTGGATTTCACTGACAACTGATGTTTTACCGATGCCTGAGTAACCGCTTACCAACACCATCTCTGTATTCCCAAAGCTGACTCGCTCGAATGATGCCATCAAATCAGCGACTTCTTGTGTGCGACCGTAGAGTTTTTGGGGAATCAAAAATTGACCAGATTTGTCAAGTGTCCCTGGAATGAAATTTTCAATTTTGCCAGTAGTTTGTAGCTGAGTTAGACAATTTTCCAGGTCTGCTTTTACTCCAAAGGCACTTTGATATCTGTCTTCGGCATTTTTAGCTAGTAGTTTCATGACAAGGGATGAAATTATCTGCGGGACTTGATTGTTTAGTTGATGGGGAGGAACTGGCGTCACCGCAATGTGGCTGTGAATTAATTCTAAGGGGTCGGTTGAATTAAAAGGCAACTCTCCTGTTAGCATTTCATAAAAGGTGATGCCTAGAGAGTACAAGTCAGTCCGGTAGTCGAGGTCTCGGTTCATCCGACCAGTTTGCTCTGGGGATATATAGCCTAGAGTGCCTTCTAGCACCATAGTATTGCTATTTTGGTGGACTTCTCTCGATAGGCGCGTCGCCATGCTAAAGTCGGTAATTTTTACTTGTTTGAAATCTGGTGTTATGATAATATTTGAGGGTTTTATATCTTTATGAATAATCTGATTTTGATGCACTTCTCCGAGAGTTTGAGCCACTTGAATAGCTAGTGGCAAAAATTTCTGAAGTTTAATGCTTTTACCCGCTTGATGGTGCTTGAGAGATTGACCGCCACAATCTTCTAAGATCAGAGCGAAACTGTTGTTATATTTTTCTAAGCTATGGGGTTTGACAATCCCTTCGAGTTTGAGATTCGAGCTAATTTTGTATTCATGTCTCAAACGGGTAATTTCTTCTATTGTAGGGTACTCGGTATTGAGTGTTTTAATAATGACTGACGCTCGATCAGATTCCCTGACAGCGCGATAAATGATGGACTTCACACCAAGTTGAACAACTTCTGTGATTTTGTAACCGGGAAGTGTATTCATGGCTTTTATTCTGTGACGAAATTTTTAGTAAACATTGCGCTTGATATCGATCGAATCTCTGGCGAACTATACCTAAGTATTTTTTGTAAATTTGGTAACTGGGGATACCTTACAACCTAAGTAATTACTCAGGGATTTTTTAGATAGCGAGATGCCTAAACTTTGAAAGTGTCTGGACGGGCGGACAGCCAAACATCTGGTTTGAACTCCGACTTAATCATGTACGGTCTGACACCTCACCCAGTTAATTGCCATATTGTAACAAATTCTGTGATGCCGATCGCACACATGACAGACAAATTTTTATATACTCAAGGTTTTGCTCAACGTTTGAGTCCGCTAACCAACAACGAAGGGGACGCCCGGAGGACGAAAACGCAGGTTTAGGCGATCGAGAACATAATTAAACGTGATGTCAAACACAACAATTATTGATTTAAATCACATTTGCGTCGTGATTAAGTTACTAGCCTATAGATTCATTAATCAGGTGCATCACAATGGAAGAAGTCCTAGAATTGATTGAAAAGAAGAAGCAAGAATTTGCTAAAGCAGAGCTATTTGAGTTTATGCGAGACAAAAGCATAGACCCAAGACAACGCCTAGCTTTCGCTCCCTGCATTGCTCACTTTGCAATGAGTTTTGGTGAATTGAACCAGTCTATTTTCCGAGAAGAACCAACCAACGATCCTCTTCAGGCAATGATCAACAATCATACTTACGAAGACGATCATCACTGGTTGTGGTTTTTGGCCGACATGGAAACACTGGGTATTAATAACAAATCCTTGAAGTTCAGCGATGCTTTGAATTTTGTCTGGAGCGAACAACTAAAAGCTTCACGGTTGGTAACATATCAAATTTTTCGATACGCTTTTGGAGCCAGTCCAATCACTAAGCTAGCAATCCTGGAAGTGGTAGAAGCATCGGGTAACGTGTTCTTGTCAGCGACAGCATCAATTGCCGAAGAACTCCAATCAATTACTAAAAAGGAGCTTATCTATTTTGGCTATTTTCATTTGGATGTGGAAACAGGTCATACTACAGGGACGCCGGATGTTGAGCAATCGATCAAAAACATACCACTGACTATTGAGAGCCGTCAAGAGATTTTTGAGATAGTTGAAAATTTGTTTGAAATTTTCACGAAACAGATCGATCAACTTCTGGTTTATGCAAAAACCCATAGTTTTGACCAACCTTTTACCGAACCCCGCGAGATTTTGCAACCTTTAAAAGCTGCGTAGCTTACGAGATGTAAACTTTGGTACTTTTAGAACCAGATCGATCTTAGAATTAGACAAAGTCTATTACTTACAAGGAGACCTATCATGTCACAACTTAACAGCACTTCTTCTACGATAATGAATGAACTAGAACCGAATTTGATCCACACTTGGACTGAGAATCTGGATATTGCTCACACTTGGACTGAGAATCTGGATATTGCTCACACTTGGACTGAGAATTTGGAGATTTCTCACACTTCTCCCATAGCTGAAGATGAGAAAGTAGTGGGATAAAATCTGTTGGAAACTGAAAGGTTGCACTAATGTTAATTGGGGCTTTTTCGTGGGTGGGGGCGGGTTTACTTAACCTGTTTGTACCATTTAACGCGGTTGGTGAACCCGCCCCTACAAGTTCTTGGGAATGGTGGAACATCTCAAATAAAACCTGTTGAAAATAACTATTTAGCCTCGCTCATTTGGAGGCTGAATAGTTAGAAATTTTTCTCGTAAATACCCAAATTCAGCATCTACTATCTCTCTGTGATATGAGCCATTACGACGTTGTAATTGTGGGCGGCGGCCCCGCTGGGAGCACTGCTGGCACTCTGATCAAGAAATACAATCCCAATCTGAGCGTGCTAATCCTAGAGAAAGAAAAATTCCCTCGCGATCACGTTGGGGAAAGTCAATTGCCTCAAATTAGTGATGTGCTTCAAGAAATGGGATGTTGGGACAAAGTAGAAGCAGCCGACTTCCCAATTAAAATCGGTGCTACCTATCGCTGGGGAACAGATCCAAATCCTTGGGATTTTAATTTTATCAAGCCTGAACAGTTTAAAGATGAACAGCGTCCTGCTAAATTTGAGGGACAGAGACGGCAAACTGCTTTCCAAGTCGATCGAGCAAAATATGACGAAATTTTGCTGCGTCACGCGGAAGAAATGGGATGTTTAGTAAGAGAAGAAACCCCCGTTGTTAAAGTAGATACAGAGGGCGATCGCATTACCACCCTGCACCTGCGGCAAGAACAAATAACTGCCCGCTACTACATCGACGCCTCCGGCCACATCGGCGTGCTGCGGCGAGTTTTAGGAATTGAAACACACTGCCCGACGCGGTTGCAAAATATCGCTATCTGGGACTACTGGACAAACGCTGAATGGGCCGATAAAATTGGCGTTGGTGGCACCCGCGTACAGGTAATGAGTTTGAGTCACGGGTGGATTTGGTTTATTCCCTTGGGCCCCACTCGCACCAGTATCGGCTTTATTTGCCCTGCGGAACATTACAAGCAGATGAAACAGCGGCCAGAGGAGATATATTCTCAAGCACTCAACAGCGAACCCCGCATCAGCAAGTTAATCGCTAATGCTACCAGTACCGGAAAGATTGAAACTACAAAAGATTGGTCATTTTTGGCTGATAGAACAGTAGGAGAAAACTGGTTTTTGGTCGGAGAAGCTGCTGGTTTTGCCGATCCAATTTTAGCTGCTGGCATGACTTTAGCTCACACAGGTGCCCGTGAAGTCGCTTACACAATTTTGGAACTAGAGCAGCAGAAGCACGAGGCTAACTGGCTGAAAACTCAATACGATCACAATCAGCGCAGCCGAGTTAAAAAGCACATTCGGTTCGCGGATTACTGGTACGCTGCTAACGGTCAGTTCACTGATTTACAAGAGCATTCTAGGGAAATCGCGCGGGATTCTGGGTTGAATTTAAGCCCGGAAAAAGCTTTTCAGTGGTTGGCTCAAGGCGGATTCACGAATGATATTTTGGGTCAAGCTGTGATTGCTGGATTTGATTTGGGTTCTATGAAACAGGTGATGCAACGCTTCTCGCAGCAGGAGGTTCCGTGGCTACTTTCGGCATACAATGTGTTTCAGTTAGATTTATTGGATGCGGAAGTCGAGTTTGTAGCTGTTTATGATGCTGGTCAAATTAGCAAGATCAAGTGTTATGTGAAGAACGGTCAGCGCTTGCCTGTTACAGGTTTATATGGTTTGCTGATTGACATTTTGGGCCGCACTCAGTACATTGAACAAATTTATCGGCAGTTGGTACTGCTGTTTAAGGAACGTTTTTCTGTGCAACACGCACGAGTAGCTCTTCATCAAGCCCTTGGTTGTTTGGAGGTGATGGTGAGTTCTGGTATTGTCAAGGCGATATTAAACCCGGAGTTGTCTAAGTTGAATATTTCCATACCTATGGAAGGTGAGTTAATTCACACTCACAGGGATGTGAATTAAGGCGCTACCAGAAAGCTTGACCCCAAACCATCTCAAGTCTTAAAAACAAAAAGTCTGAAGCTGGAAAATTCCAACTTCAGACTTTTACTAACTCCCCGGGTAGGATTTGAACCTACGACCAATCGGTTACACTTATCCCAACGTTTCCGAAGGGGGCGGACTATTTCATCATCCCTACAAATCATGTTTGTGATTTGTCGTCGGATGTCGGGCGCTATGAGATTTATTGGTTAGGCTCCTCATCTCTAGTCTCTGCACCTTTCCGGCTACTTGCGATCGTAACCGCTGCCTTTCGCCAGACTTGGCTCAAGATTGCCGCCACCCGAAGTGCTGCGGTTTCCTTGAATTCACCCGATTTTTCAGTATCCGTTACCGGATAGAGCTGCTATGTCACTAGGGCTTTTGGTTGATACCAAAGGCTTGCATTCATTACAGCCGACCGCTCTGCCACTGAGCTACCGAGGATTGGGGGTTTTTGTTACCCACATTTACTAACAATAGCTGAACTTCCTCGATTTGGCAAGGCCTTTGAGAAACTTTTTTTTTGTCAGACAGGGAGCGGGTTTCAGCAGCTAATGCAGCCCCATTCTCAACTTGGCGAGGCGCTGCTGGGATTCTGGATCGAGGGAACTGGCGAGAAAGCGACTGGAATTTTGTTTGCGGGATTTGTGTCGGCGCTCGCTGCGGCGGGCGGTGGATTCTACGTCAGCCGCTAGTTGTTCGGCGGACATCCATTCGGCACCGTAGCCGACTACGGTCAATTGCTGCGCTCGGTCTGAGGTGGCGACAATCATGCGGCCTTTGCCTTTGACCGATCGCAACTCGTAGCGCAAACTAGCACAAGATTTTTCAATATAAGTATCTGCTGTCTGACCGAAGTCAGTGTAGTGCACTGATAAATTTTTAGTAATAATTTCTTTAACGCCGGGAGTATCTCGATAGTGGGCGTCAAACACCAGCCTGGCCTCAAAATCTTGAACGGCGCTGTAGTTAACTAAAACCTCAATCAACTCGCGGCGAGCTGTTTCGAGTTCGTCGCGATCGCGCTTCTCTCGGAGTCGAGGCCAAAGTCCAATTATGTTATAGCCGTCTACAAGTAAAACTGCTTGTGATACATAGGGTGACATGGTTCAAGGCTGAAGAGCTCCAGCACGTATAGGACATTATTTGCATTGTTCATCAAAGCTTTTGTTCAATAATATTACCTATTGATGTGTAATTGCTAGGTTACATCGCAATAATTAAACCCCCCAGAGCCAGCTTTACCTGAGTTTTGGGGGGTTAGATTCATCTATAAATTTTCCGGATTATTCGGCAGATTCCAGTGGGACGGGCGATGGCTTACGCCCCGCTTCGCTACGTACAACTGTCGGCAGGGATATTTTCTCAACAGCAGGAGTACAACCGAGCCACTGCACCGACAACTGAGCAAACTGCTGCGGGGGGCCGCTCACGCAAAAACGAGTCGGTAGCGCCGTACCAGGATTTCGCAGCCCCAAAAGCTCCAATTCTCTGGCTGCAGCCGCCACCACCCGTACCGCAGGATCGATCAATGTCACCCCAGCAGGCAAAAGCGATCGAACCACAGGAGCCAACAGCGGATAATGAGTGCAGCCGTAAATCAGCGTATCGATGCGCTGCTGAATCAAAGGAGCCAAATATTCCCTAGCCACCTCACAAGTATAAGGATCGTGAATCCGGTTTTGCTCCACCAGTGGCACAAAAGCCGGACAGCTAACCTGCCACACCAGGCAAGAATCGTCCATCTCCAAAATCGCATTTCGATAAGCATTGCTAGCAGCCGTAGCAGGAGTTGCGATGACCCCGATCCGCTTGCCTTGCTGCACTGCTGCCTGCGCCCCCGGCAGAATTACTCCCAGCACCGGGATATCAAATTCAGCCTGCACCATCTCCATCGCCAAAGCAGAACTGGTGTTGCAGGCCATAATGACCATTTTCACATCCTGTTCCACCAACCAGGCCATAATTTCGCGGACAAACTCCACAATTTCTGACGGGGTGCGAGTGCCGTAAGGCAGCCTCGCGGTATCTCCAAAATAAAGTATCGATTCGTTGGGCAATTGTTGGTACAACTGGGTCAAAACAGTCAAACCGCCCACGCCGCTGTCAAAAATACCGATTCTTTGTTGTCCAGAGTCTGTTGTCATTTGTCAATAGTTAGTTGTCAGTTGGCAGTTGGCAGTTGTTAGTTGGCAGTTGGCAGTTGGTATTAGTCAACAGTTAACCGTCAACCGTCAACCGTCAACCGTCAACAGCCCATTATCTTTGTTGAAGATAAAGCAAAATGCCGCGAGCGATCGAAGCCGCCATTTGACTGCGGTAAGCTGGGTCAGAAAGCCTAGCAGCATCCTCAGCACCCGTCACAAAACCCACCTCCAGCAAAACAGAAGGCATAGAAGTCTTCCTCAAAACATAAAATCGCGCCTGTCGCACTCGGCGGTCATTCGCCCCCGTCCCCTCCAAAATACTGGCGTGAATCACCCTGGCCAAATCTTGGCCGTTATTGAAATAATAAGTCTCAATCCCATTGATATCCGGCCGACTCATATTAATCGCATTAGCGTGAATGCTGACAAACAAAGTAGCATTCACCCGTTCCGCCAAAGAAACTCTGGGATCCAGGTCGATTTCCCTGTCGTCAGTCCGAGTCATCACCGCCTGCACCCCTTGCTGTTCCAGCAGCCTCGCCACCTGAAGCGAGATATCCAAAACAATCTCCTTTTCCAGAATGCCCTGAATCCCGACTGCCCCCGGATCGCGGCCACCGTGACCAGGATCGATTACTATTACGGCGCGGCGGTTAGAAGCTTGGGGCAACTCATCGGTTCCGAAAGTCCTTCTCGGCAAAGGCTGCAAATTGGGAGTGCGAGTCAAAGGCTGCGCGCTAGCATTCGACGATCGCAACTGCAAAGACAGCAACTGCGGGTTGGGTCTCGTCACCCTGCCTACCTCTACCCCCGATCGCGGCTGCACCCAAATCACCACAGTCTCCGCATCTTCTTGGCTGGCACTAAACGATACAGGACTGTTGGCATCGAGCTGAGGAATTTCGCCCGTCAGCACACTAGAGGCGATCCTAATCCAGTAAGCTCTCGACCCCTGATCCCACCCGCTGCTATAGGAGACTTGGCGGTCAGTTCTGACCACCAGTTGGGTGCCGTTACTGGCTAAATCAATTGACTGAACTCTCGCTAAATTTCCTTGAGCTTGTCTAGCCGGAGGGTCTACAGTCAGGCGGCGGGGAACCGAGGGCTGTCGTACTACACTTCCAGGCAATAGCACAACCCCGCCCAAATTGCTCACTGACGCCCGCCACTGAGTATTAGGACTCTTCATCCGCAAAGTCACGCGGGTAACGGGCGGGTCTGTTGGCAGTTGCCGGACTTCAATCTTGTCAACCCCGTGCTGACCGTTCGTTTGAGGCTGTTGGCTGCTTAGGGCCGGAGCTAAAGTAGCTCCTTCAATATCGAGGGTAGCGATGTCCCCAGCGCGACTTTGTTCAAAATTAATTTGGGGGCGACGGCCCTGGGTGCGGACTAAAAAACCGTCCGCCGTCACCTGAACGTTTTGAACTACAGTCGCCTGGGCTGACTCGGCTTGGGATGCTGAAGGTTCAACTGATAACCTTTCTCCCCCTGGCTCTGAAATCGGATTTTGAGTTTCTGCCCGCACCGGCGTTGGCAAATCCACTGTCCACTCGCTCGGAGAAATACCCCGGAATTTTACTTGCTGAGGGTCTATAGTAAACCCGTCTCTGATCTCGACCACAATTCTGGTCGTATTGTTGTCAAACTGCCCTACCCGCACCGATTCGATCGCTCCTGAGAGCGGTCTGCTGACCGAGGGACGACCCAGACTCGTCCCCGGCAAGTCGATTACCAACCGCATCGGGTTGAAGATCAGTTGAGCCTTGGGTTGTACTCCCCCGTCTGTTGTAATGTAAAGCCGGTTCTCTGAAGCATCAAACCGCCAAGATTGCAGTCTAGCTGCTTCGGCGGCTCCGGCGAGCAAAAATACACTTAAGAAACTCGGTAGTAGCCAGTGGAATTTCACGACAGTTTTTTCCTCGTTTGCGTTACTGCCAAAAGCTGGAAGGGCGCTGCTTGCCCTCAGAGGCTTTCAGCAGTTAGCCGCCAGCAGACCGGGGGCACGGGGGCCGTCAGTTGTTGGCTAAATTGACTTTTTTATGCGTTAACAGGCTCCAAAATGCCAGATACCGGCATTTTTGAACTTTCCCGTATACTTGGGGGCGATCGGTTATAAGCAGACTGAAAGATTGTGGACACAAGGGAAGGTATTTATTTTTAGGAGCAAGAGACAAGGTGTTTCTTGAAGTTAGAAGGTACAAGTTAGAAGGTAGAATTTTACCTTTCTTCCAGGGAGGGGTTTCATAGCTCTTTAATGTTGGCGAATATCGTTACGGCTAGGGTTATAATCCGCTTTACACTTGCGTTTTGTTCTAACTTTTCCTAAACTACCTCAATAACTTAACAACTTACCTCGACAACAATCCGGATTTCCAAGATTTAGGTAACTTTTCAATACCGGCAAATGTTAGTCCCAGACAAACTAACATTTTTTTTGGAAAAAGCTTTTTTGCTAACTTTTTTGCTAACACATTGACAGTTAAATACAACTACATATCGCCCCTACTCTTTTTTTTCTGATTTTTAAAATCAGGGATTTTCGGTGCTGCTTGAAACTTAGTGGGGCGATCGCGATCGCGCCCGCCAATTTAACACTATGATAGCTAGTCCATGTTTTCAGCAGTAACGGGAGAGTTTTGTGTGTTACTTGGGCCGGCAATGCTTTGTACTTTAGACTCTTTTTGAGTGTTCGATCGACAGCCAGAGCATTGGTTGGTTGACCTGAGAAAAAGTTTTGACCGTAGATATAGTAGTTATCGCAGTTGTAAAGTTTGTTGGACAGCAAAGACAATCGATCGGCTTCTGGGTAAAACCTGTGATTTGGTTTAATGACTTGCCTTTCGACTAACTGCATAACTTGGATCTGTACTACCAGTTAGAGAAGATACACTATCTTGGTGATTGTGTCAATCTCTGAGCTTCTCAAAGAAGCAACCATCAATAACAGTAGATACATGACATCACAGAAAGACGGAGACTTACTTTGCTCCATGAGTCGTCCACCTAAAATGCGACAAGGGGGCGGACGCTATAACCGAGGCGGATATATCGAGCTCCGCGAGTACCGCCAACGGATTAGCGTCTGGGAAATTGTCGCCAATAAATAAGTTGCCCGACAGGGCATCCTTGTTTTTAGGACTAATATTCATAGCCATCAGCCTTATGAATAGTTGTCAGATGTTTTGGATGCACGTCAAAACATTTGTCTCTTGCGGTTAGCTTAAAACTTGGTCTAAACCGAATTGCAATTCTGCCTGTGTAGCTTCCTGCATATTTTCCAGTGAGGACGTTAGCTTTCACCAAGTCCCCAGTTTGAAAACCCATGAATAACTTTTGCGCCGGTGCATGACGAATGGGGAACCCAAATCTGTCGGTTCCGCAGCGCTGTCTTCTTCCGTGTCCCTTAGCCTTAATTAGCAAAGGTTTCACGCTATTTAGCAGTAGTCTTTCGGGAGTTGATTCCCCGACACAAGCTGCATCAGTCCAATGCTGTTTTTCTATTCCCCTGGTTTGGCGGTTGAATTTTGTTCGTCCCCCTGAACCCAATTCCACGGGCAGTCCGGTTAACTGTAGTCTTCTGTATAGCTCCCAACGAGTAGCATTGACGGCTGCTGCATCCAGTAGAGGTGTCTTGGCTTGGGCTAGTATCCGCTGAAGGATTTCAAGTTTTTTCTTGAGAAATTCTTCAACGGGTTTACTTCCCTTGGCTTGGTTGCAGGAATGGCAACTAAGACACAGATTGCTGACCCGATTACTTCCTCCCTTAGACTTGGCGAGAATATGCTCAACCTCGAAAGGAACATTTGTCGCACCGCAATAAGCGCACTTCCTATTCCATTTTTGCAGTAAATATTCCTTAATTTCAAAACCGAATAATTCGCCCCTTTGATATTCGATTCCAGAAATTTCAGGATTCTGGAACTGTTGTAAATCGAAACGCACCAATTCTTGAGAAATGGCGGTAACGGGACAGACCTTTCTGATTCGCCTAACCCAGGTTTCAATATTGGCAACACGGCTATCAAGAGATGGTGGCAACCATCCTGTTTTACGGGTTCTGTTTAAAAAACGGGGTTGGCGGTAACGGGTCTTTCTGTTGCGACGCCATCTTCTGAGCGAGCTGCGAGATTCGAGAGCCTCTTTAATTTGTTGCCCTCGGTGAGCAATTTCTAATGCGTTCGTGACGCGACCAGTTTGCTCTTGAACCACGGCAATACCCGTAGTTTTGCTACCTGGGTCAATTTTGATTCGGTGACAGTGAGTTACCGAATCTTCGAGAATCCTATCCTGTAAAACAATGGTAAACGGATAGCGTTTAAAAACCTTAGCCCTCCCTTTTTTCAATAGTTCTCTTGCCCGTGCCCGGTGGCATGGGTCAAGAGGTTTCAAGTTTTTATCTAGGACAAATGTACGCATTACTGCATCACTCAATTTCTTGGTTAAGTTTGCCTCGACGATGTTAAGACTCGGTACTATCTGAGCAACACTGGCTTTCCCTTAATCACCTGTTTAATTGCTCGGTTGTAGAGCTTGAAACTGGCACGCATTTCAAGGTACGAAGTTTAACGCTTGGTCTTAACGCCTGCTAGTCAAGAACTAGCCGTCTGGTCAACAGGCTTTTTCAAGCCCACACCAGACCCTTCGGGTTGGTGTGCGGTAGTTGACGTCTAATCAACAGTGCTGCAATTCGCTCTCGCCCATAGGTGCAAAATTCCGGCTCATCCAGTTCAAAATGGCTTGATTTACTTGTTCCGGGCATTCATCCTGGGGACAGTGGCCCGCATTGTCTAATTCAACTAGCTCTAAATAATTGGGGTTGCATTCGACAAATTGGTGGGGTCGGGCGAACCGAGGGGGAATCATCCGGTCTTGTTTGCCCCAAATTAACAGCATGGGGATTGTTAAATTTCGCAGCACAGTCTTGACACTGGGGCAAAATTGTGTACTCCCTACAGCTTTAAATAAAGCGCAGAAGGCGCGGGCTGCTCCCCGATCGCCCGCTGGCCCTGCTAGAATTTCAACTAATTCGTCGGTGACAGCTTCGGGGTTGGAGTAGGCAAAGCCAACCCAGCGACGGACAAAGGAAGGCTTGCGGGCAAAATAAAACAGAGGCCTGAGTATGATCGGAGAAACAAACAAACTTTCAACCGTTTCGATCGCCGGAAGCAGCCATCCAGGCACCGCCTCGGCTCGCACAGAGGGGTCTGGGAGGCTAATCATCACCGTGCCGGCCACCATGTCCGGGTGAGCCGCCGCTACGGCCAGACAAATTAGTGAGCCGATCGAGTTTCCTGCCAATATTACTGGCTCTCTGATAAAAGTTAGCCAAAAATCATAAACTTGATCGACCCACAAAGAGACAGAGTAGTCGATCGGAGCTTTTTGGGAAGCGCCAAACCCTAACAAATCCAAGGCGTAAACCGTTTGGTTTTCGGCGAGTTGGGCGAGATTTTGTCGCCAGTGTCCGATCGAAGCTCCAAACCCGTGCAGTAAAATAATCGGCGTTCCCGATGCGCGCGGGGCCATTGGTTTGGCCCCAGAATCTTGAAATTCCAGCGCGCCTTGATTTCGTACCCTATCGGGCCGCAAATAAGTGTAGCGAGTTTGCCAGCCCCGCCACATCCAGTCTCGTTGAGTTCCCACCCGTTGGTGCCACAGCAGAGAATTTGTCAATTTTGCCTCAGCTCGCAACATAAATTTACACTTGGTTATACCTATTCTACAAGGCAAATCAGGCGACTTGGGGGAGTTGCCAGACCGGGGGAGATGGGCTAGCAAAAGCGGTTGTACCTCATCCTTCAACTTTTACCCTGAATTTTTGACGGTTTTGTCATCGATCGGGCCTGGGAGCGGGCGATCGTGTGTGAAGTTAAAATAAAACTAGGCAGAAACTCAGCCAGACTGAGTAGAATAGCAAGTATTGTAAGAATTCATTTACGATCGTCCAAATATTCCCCAAGGCTTTAGCGGAGGGGGCACAGGGCGCGGTAGTACGTCCGGTAAGGGTAACACCTTATAAAACAGTTCGATCGTCAATCGTGAAAAATTGACCGCTCAAACCTGTAACTATCAAGAAGCTTCGCTATTAAACTACTGCTTGTAAAACCATTCATGCCTGTGATTGAAAGAAGACAAAATCGCAACCTACCCCAGATCAACGAAAATATTCGATACCCCAAAATCCGGGTAATCGATACCGACGGCGCGCAACTAGGGATATTGACACCTGCAGAAGCGCTGCGCCTCGCCGAAGAAAAAGAACTCGATCTCGTACTTGTCAGCGACAAAGCTGACCCGCCCGTATGCCGGGTAATGGACTATGGGAAGTACAAATTCGAGCAGGAAAAGAAAGCGCGAGAAGCAAAGCGGAAGCAGCACACTGCCGATGTTAAAGAAGTGAAGATGCGCTACAAAATTGAAGAACACGACTACCAAGTGCGCCTCAAACTAGCAGACCGCTTTATCAAATCTGGGGACAAAGTAAAAGCCACGATCATGTTCAGAGGTCGGGAAATCCAACACAGCAACCTAGCAGAGGACTTGCTTAAGCGCATGGCCACAGATTTGCAGGAAATCGCAGAAGTGCAGCAAGCCCCCAAAAAAGAAGGACGCAGTATGATGATGCTGCTGTCGCCAAAGAAAGTATAAATAGATAGTCATTAGTGAGCAGTCATCAGTCATAAACTGGTGACTGATAGCTGATGACTTCGGAAGTTAGTCAGGAATAAGCTACCACACAGGGAAATCAACGCTGCATGGAAAATTTTCAAATCAGCGGTTCGGCGGGAGTAAGACAAGGAGTGCTGCGATCGCTCAACCTGCGATCGGAAGAAGTAGAGCGAACCGTACTGATGTTCCTCGTCTACACTCTAACCTCCGTCGGGCTGATCTGGCTGGAACTCAGCACAGTAGGTCTTTTTCTAGATGAATTTGGTGCAGACAAAATGCCCTGGATTTATATAGCCAGCGCGTTTATAGGTTCTGGCTTGGGATTTGTCTACTCGTGGCTGCAAAAAATCCTGCCGCTAAGGCGCACCGTAGTGGTTGTTCTGGCAATGATGTCGATACCGCTATTTTTATTTCGATTCGGGATCGGCTACGAAAATACTAAGATAGCTGGCGTCAGCATCGCTTTTATTACTATTTTTTTGATGTGGCTGTGGGTAGAAGCTTGCTATGTCCTCAACGACCTTAATACTTCTATCACTTCCAACCAACTGTTTAATATTAGAGAAATCAAGCGCACCTATCCGCTAGTCAGTAGCGGCTATCTAGTAGCTGGAGTAGTCAGCGGATTTTCTCTGCCTGTTTTGCTGTACGTAGTCGGACTCAAAAACGTTACCCTCATATCGGGGTTGATGGTGGCGATCGGCTCGGTGTTGCTGTACTACCTCACGGAAAAATACAGCCAAGCATTCCCGGAAACGGCTCACTGGACGGATGATGATGATGAAGACGACGACCAAGAAGAATTTACCGCCCGCAAAGTTACAGGCCCACTTCAAAAATACGCCGTACCTCTAGTCAGTTTTTTCATCCTCGCAGAAGTCGTCTACGTGCTGGTAGATTTCCAATTCTACAGCCAGCTAGAATACCAAAACCCGGGGGACGGAGCTAGCTGGATCGCTAGCTTCTTGGGCATTTATGAAGGCATACAAGGCCTGTTTCAAGTGGCGACTCAGTGGTTCGCTTCGAGCCGGTTGGTGGAAAGAATCGGTGTATTCGTGACGGCGATGATTTTGCCGGCGGGCATCGCTATACTCGGAGTGCTGACCATAGGAGCCTCTCTCGGCCAGCTAGTATCTGTGTTCATCGGGCTAATATTGCTGAGATTTTTAGACGAACTGCTGCACTACACGCTTTTGGAAACTGTTAGCCCGGTTTTATTTCAACCGATTCCCGACAATATTCGATCGGGCATTCAAACTCTGGTCAACGGTGTGGGCGAACCTTTGTCCTGCGGAGCTACAGGAGTAGGCATCCTGATTATGCTGTGGGTGACAGGCAAGATACTCCCCCAGCAAGACGAAAATGTATTTCACGACCAGCAAAGCTTGATATTTATTGGCGTGATCGTCATATTGGCACTGTTGTGGGTGTTTGTCGTATGGTTGATCCGCTCTCAATACGTGGGTTTGTTGGTCAAAAGTGCGGAGCGGGGGCGCTTGGGCGTCACAGACGTTGACCTCAAAGCTCTCAAGCGCGCAGTGGTGGAAACTCTACAAAAGCCGGGGGGCGAAGATGAAAAGCGCTCTTGCATAGAACTCCTGACGCAAATTGACCCCAAAAATGTCGGAGAAGTTCTGGCTCCCCTCCTCGATTCGCTGTCCCCTGGTTTGCAGCGCCAGAGCTTGGAAACGATGCTGCAACACCCGAACCCCGCCTATTTAGAATCAGTCCGCGCACTCTCGCAGCAATCCTTGCCGCCGGAGGTTCTGGCCTTGGCTTTGCGCTACATCTGGCTGACGGAAGCTGAACCGAATATTGAGAGCTTGCGGCCTTACTTGCAGCCGACGGTCGATCCGGTGGTGCGGGGGACTGCTGCTGCTTTAATTATGAGAAGGGGCGATCGCCTGCAAAAGGCAGAGGCTACTAATACGCTGCGCCAAATGCTGACGCACAAACAAGAGCGGGAACGTGTTATGGGGACGCGGGCTCTGGGAGAAGCTGATTATTTGCAAGGACTGCGGCTGCATATCCCCAATCTGTTGCAAGATGAATCTCTGCGAGTGCGCTGCGCTCTGTTAGACGTGATTTCGTCTACTCATTCGGAAGAATATTATCCTTCGCTGTTGCGCGGACTTGGTTACAAATCGACTAGGGAAGCGGCTTTGCAGGCTATAGTCAAACTTCACAACGATGCCATTCCTTTGCTCGTTTATTTGGCTGAGGATATCCACAAGTCGGATTTGGTCAGGTTGCAAGCTTGGACGGCTCTGGGTCAAATTGGGACAAATGAGGCGATCGACATTTTGGTGAGCAATTTGATGACGGCTTGGGGAACGACGAGGCGCAATATCCTCCGCATCCTGTTGAAAATGCCTTCGGAAGCGGGGATAGAAGGGGTTCTAGACCGCATCGGCCGTAGCGGCTTGGAAACTCTTATCGAACAGGAGTTAATGTTTATCGGTCAAATTTATGCAGCTCTAGTAGATTTTTCTGGGGTAACAACCTACGGCAATTTCTCGGATCGGGAAGCCAACAGCACCGGAGCACCTGGGAACGATACGGCTCAATTGTTGCAGCGGGCTCTGGCGGGATTGGAAGCTGATGCTAGGGAGCGGTGTTTTTTGCTGATGAAGTTTCTTTATCCGCTGGACACGGTACAAGCCGCTGCTTTCAACATCGCTTCTGGCCAACCTTCTTTGGTTGCGAGGGGATTGGAAATTCTCGATAATACTGTGGATATAGCTAGGAAGCGATCGCTCATCAATTTGTTAGACCAACACTCGGAAAGAGAAAAATTGAGCAACCTCTCGGAATTGATGGTTTACAAACCTCTAGCGCCTAGCGATCGTTTGCGCCGCTTGCTAGAATTGCGCCACTTCCTTTCCGATTGGGCCTTGGCCTGCTGCTTTCACTTGGCGAGACAAGCGCGCTGGAGTCTTACGGCTCAACAAACTCTTGTCTGTCTGCAGCACCCGACGGGTTTTGTCCGCGAAGCAGTGTTAGCCTATTTGAAAATAGCCTCGCCGCGGGCTTTGGTCGAATTGTTGCCCAGGCTGCAAAATGACCCCGATAATTTGGTATCCGCTCAAGTTGAAGAAATGATGGCAGAGTTGGGTGCTGGGGGGAAAAGGTAAAGAAGGAAGAAGGAAGAGGGATGAGGGAACAAAAAGAAACTATGCCCAATGCCCAATGCCCAATGCCCAATGCCTCTTCCTCTTCCTTTGTTTAAGTTTAAATTAATCATTGCATCTCATTATGTTAACAAGCGTCGAACGCCTATTGTTTGTGAGGGAGGTTCCGATTTTTAAGGAACTGCGGGATGATTTTCTCGTGCGTCTAGCATCGGTAATGGATGAACTTTCATTTCCTTCTAAGCACAGGATTTTTACGGAAGGACAAGAAGGTCGATCTCTCTATATTTTGGTATCGGGAACGGTGCGGGTGCATATAGGCGATCGGGATTTGGCACAGTTGAAAGCGGGGGCTTGTTTCGGGGAAATGTCGCTGTTTGATGCAGAACCTCGATCGGCTTCTATTTCTACTCTCGAACAATCCGAGTGTTTGATGCTGACTCAAATGCAGCTATACGATGCGATTGATGAAACGCCGGGAATTGCGGTGAATATTATTCGCTTGCTGTCGCGCCGGATTCGGGAGTTGAATCAAAAGTTGAATGCTAAAGAAGCGATGATGCCTCCTACAGAGACTGTGAGAGTTCCTGAAATGCGATGAAATTGGGGAATTGAGAATTGTGTTTTTAGTCGATCGGTAATTCTGCACAATTTATCTTCTGTAAGGTGCCAATAGCGCACAATTTTTCTGGCTAGTGTCCGCTATTTGCACCTCATACTATATTTACAAAAAAAATGTAACTATAGACAACCCCCAAACCCGAATATTCATCAGTCATAGCCAATCTAAAATCTAAAAACTAAAATCTAAAAACTAAAATCTAAAAACTAAAATCTAAAATGGCATGACTATCGCCAATAAGGTCGGCCCTTCCAAAAAACTCCCACCGTAACTCCGATGAGTGCAGCTTCCGATAAACTTGCTAATAAAGGAGGGATGGGTAGGAATGACTTTAACACCAAACCCAAGAGCACGCAGAAAACTAAAACCCACAAACTAATTCGGTTGAGCAAAAATTGTTGTTGCCAATACTCTAAAAAGTACACTGCTAAAGCTCCCATTCCCAGTGCAGCAACGAAAGGTATCAATGTCCCGAGGGAGGAGCCGTAAAGAAGCGTCACGACGTTGCGGATTGGCCGCGATTGCGTGAAACCCCAGGCTAAAAATAGCTCCACTCCAATCACGATTGAGTTGACGAGGGCGGAAATTTGCAGCATTTCTCGCCAAGGTAAAAGTTTTAAGCGCCGCAGAAAATTGTTCACGATCGGCAGATTAGGTAGGTTGCTTTGATTTTATAACAGTTTTGCCCTGGCGATCGACCTTTGATGACAATTTGTGAAGTAAAATAAAGATATAGAGCAGTCTCTTGACAAATTCACCCAGAGTACCTGCCTATTAATTGTTGGAACCGCGAAAGGAAAAAAGTTATGGTGGAGAACACTGTCGATTGTGCTGTAGCTTGCGTCAATGGCTGCATTCTGGGCGACAAGTGCCCGAAGCGGGAATACGCAGAAGCAACGTCCAACTTTATTGAAAATACTTCTCTGGATAAAATGCTAGAAATAGCAGAGGAAGCGGTGAGAAGGAAACGGACGGAACCCCCCAAATGGGTAATTCCTGATTTTCCCGAATAGAATTAACATCCCCATTAAAAAGCGATCGCCCTTATCAAACGGGCGATCGCTTTTTGTATTCCCAATGAAATAGCTGCTCAGAATCAATATATTTCCTGGGATAGAAGCTAAAAGCTTAAATAGCAATTACAATGTCATTTAATGATAGCCATTGGCAATTACTAAAAATAATTCAGCTCAAGCGAAATTCGGACATTTTTAATTTAATTGAGTTCAAAAACAAACAGGAGCAAGTCTCGTGGCACAGCAAAAGGAACGCAACGCAAAAACAACAAGAGATGGTGATAATTTGGGCGAATTGCCTCAAGAAATTACCGAATCTTACGGTACAGGCGTCATCGATCAACCGGGAGTGAGCCAAGACGACATAACAACTCTGCAGGACAGCAGTTCGGAATACTCTTCCACTTCCCAAATCGGCGGCGAGGACGGCGATCCGGCTGCGGAACAAGAAAGTGCCACGGGCGAGCAATCTGTGGGCGGAACCGCGCCTACTCCAGACCTGGATATGGTTGATGAACTCGGAGCCGCTGCGGGCATAGAGATGCCGGATGGGGCTATTTTGCACACAACAGATATGCTGGAACATCGAGATGAAAGCCGGTGGGAATTAGACCCGAGTTCTGCGGAAGATTATCAGGAACGACCGGATTTCTAGGTCGATTTTTTACAAAAAAATAGATAGTATAATAGGAGCGGGTTCACCAGTATCCATACTTCATATCCGAAGTATTTGTAAATCCGCCCCTCCTCACTTTTGCTCTCGCAACACATATCCAACTCCCCGAACCGTATGCAGCAGGCGTTTTGAGTTACTTGCTTCTAATTTAATCCGTAACGCACGGATATACACTTCAATAATGTTTGACTCTCCCATAAAATCGTAACCCCAAACTTTTTCTAAAATTCGGTCACGGGTAATGACTTGACGGGAATTTTGCAGCATAAATTCTAACAAATCAAACTCTTTGGCAGTGAGTTCAATTAGTTGACTGCCTCGATAAACTTCACGGGTTAAACCGTTCAATATTAGGTCTTCAAATTGTAAATTATCCGGGTCATTTGCTTGAGATCGGCGCAGACGTGCTTTAACTCTCGCGAGGAGTTCTTCCATACTGAAAGGCTTAGTAACATAATCATCGGCTCCAGCATTTAATCCCGTCACGCGATCGGGTACTTCATCTTTTGCTGTCAGCATAATTATTGGTACTTGAACACCAGTCGATCGCAACCTTAAACAGATGTCTAATCCAGAGATGCCGGGAAGCATCCAATCTAAAATTAATAAATCCGCTTGAGCATCACGAGCGATCGTTAATCCATCCAATCCGTTTGGGGCGACAGTGACGTGATATCCTTCAAGACTAAGTTCAGATTCGATGAACTTTGCCAGTTTAGGGTCATCTTCAACAAGGAGTATGCGATCGCTCATAGCTGCGGATTCCAGACAGGTAAGGTGATAGTAAAAATACTACCTTCTCCCGGTTTAGATCGGAGCGTAATACGTCCTTCCATGCCTTCGATCAGGCTTTTGGCGATCGCCAATCCCAGCCCTGTACCGTCTCTAGAGCGCGTCATTGACTCATCCACCCGGTAAAATCGCTCAAAAATCCGGTTTTGATGGGGGAGAGAAATACCAATTCCGCGATCGCCCACATGAATCATCACCTGCTGTTCCCTCTTTTCTAATACTAACTCAACTGGTTGTTCGGGAGCAGAATACTTGATTGCATTATCGACTAAGTTAATTAACACCTGTTGTAAACGATCCTGATCCGCACAGGCTACAACATCCTCATCATTTGACACGAAAATAATTTTTCGATTGCTAACTTTTTGACTCATCTGGGCAACCTCAGCCACCAGAGTATTCAGCATCACCGGATTCAAACGAAAGTGCAAGTTGCCACTATCAGCCCTTGCCAAATCCAGCAAATCTTCTAACATCCGAATCGTGCGTTCAGTTTCCCCAACGGCTGTTTCCAGTGCTTGTTGCTGATAGTCACTTAAGTTAGTGCTGCGTCGCAGCAAACTTTGTAAATAACCAACTACAACCGTCAGAGGAGTGCGTAATTCGTGGGAAACATTACCGACAAATTGGCGTTGTTGCTCCCAGGAACCAGATAAGCGAAACAACATCTCATTAAAGGTTTGTGCTAGTCCTAAAATCTCATCAGGAGCCTGATGCAGTTGGAGTTTTGCCGCCTGCAAATTATCAGCAGACAAAGTGCTAGCTACCTGACTCATATGTTCCAAAGGATGGAGAGCATGACGAATGCGACTGGCGATGGCCAACATTAACACTAAGATTACCACAACACTGACAACAATTAGACTGCGAATCCCATCATTTAATTGACGTTGCTCATCAGTGATATCTTGAGAGAAATATACCGTACCCAGTAACTCATTTTTAATCCTCAGAGTTCTGCTACAGATCACCAAATAGCGATCGCCCACCTGAACAAAAGTAGGCTCAGCAGGTACTTCGGTCAACGAGATCATCTTCGTAATCTTAGAAGATTGCAGATCCATATCAGGTGAATTCACCAAAAGCATCCCATCATTTCGCTTCACCCACACCATAATTCCTCCTGTGGAAGCTTTATGGACGCTTCGGGTTAAGCCAATTTCTAGTGAACCCATTTCACTATAAAGCTCAACCTGTTCGGGAAAGCGTATTCCAATGTATTCCAGGGTTTTTTTATGGGCACCGACTAAATTTTGCGACCTTTGCCAGCCGGCCCAAAATGCCACACTGCTAAGTCCTATAATCGAGAGTACCAGCAATTCCAGTGTCAGGCGAAACTGAAGCGAAGAGGTGGAAATTCGCTTGCCAGTGAGAGGGTTGATAGCGACTATAAATTGGGGAATGAGCTTCATTATATCGTCAGGTAGCGAGGAGACTTAAGCATTAAAATTAGGAAAAATTCCAACTAGATTGTTCCTGGACGCACTGTACAGTCAGAAACCGGGTTTTTTTACGAAAATCCTTCGTTATAGCCAGGAGATTCGCTAAAAAACCCGGTTTATTTGGTATGATTGCGTCTAGGACTATAGCTCCAAAAAATCATTAGAATGCACCCTTAAAAGTTTTCCGCAGTACCTTTAATCTGGTTAAACTCAAATCGTCGATCGTAATCTGTTACACCATAAAGATTAAAACTAATGGTTGGTTGATCTCCCAGTGCTTCCACATGATGAATCGCATCTGGCATTAAGCACAAAACGTCACCAGGGGCAAGCAAAATATCGCCCACTGTTGTGATTTTATCGGGAAACTTGCGAGTTGGCGATCGCTGCCAAAAAGTATTTTTCTCCTGTCCATCAAGTAGCGCCACCAGTCCCCAACTGGCATGATTGTGAATCGGAGAAACAGCACCCGGAGCCCAAGCCACCAACTGCACCGTCAGAGGAAAAAATGGTTCATCATACAGTGTTTGTACGGCCCAGCCTGTCTCAGAGTCAGGCTCAAGGAGAGCAATTTGAAACCAGGAAGAACTATCTAACAACCTGCGGACAAGGGGACAAATTGCCTGGAGTCGTAAATAATCATCACTAATTTGCTCTAATACATCTTCCAAGTCAGTTAAAAAGCGGTAAAGTCGGTAGGGATGAGTCAAATCTTCAATTTGACTTGTAGCCTCAAAAATACTGCACTGTCCATCATCAGTCACTAACCAGTCTTTTCCTGTCATAATTTCTCAACTCGCGATTAAATTACTGCACTACTAAGTTTCTCATCAGCAATCTTGGGTTGAGAAACCAGATATCTAGCAAGAAACCCGGTTGCTAAGCCAAGAGTGTATCAAGGACTCTTAAGGATAGTCAGGGTTAATCTCCACTCTATAAGAAATTCCGGGTAACTAGATGATGCGTTCCTAATTTCCCGATGAATTTTTGCTGAATAAAGGGACGTATAAAGTATTCAGAGTTTTATCTCTCATCCATCTCTTCCTCATCTAGCACTCATTTTCTTGAGCATTAATGTAAATAACCTCAAAGCTTGAGGACAACAACAAGCCAGCATAATTCCCAGAGAGCAAGAACTCTCAAGCAAACATCTGGCGTGGAATTACTAACAATTTATCTGGAAATTAGACACATGAAAGTAAAATACATTACTACGATCGCCATTGCCGCCATTCTCGGTTTGGTAACAACTAATGTTAGCTACGGCAACTTCAAGGCATCAACAAACTCAAACTCTACAACGGTTTCATCCAAGGTTGCACAATCCAATCCTTGTGCGGGTAAAGCCAATCCTTGTGCTGGTAAAGCCAATCCTTGTGCGGGTAAAGCCAATCCTTGTGCGGGTAAAGCCAATCCTTGTGCGGGCAAAAGCAGCACAGCAACCGTTCATCCTGAATTTTACACCGAAAAAGGTGTGGCTCTTGATGGTCAGGATGTTGTAGCCTATTTCACCCAAAGCAAATTAGTTATGGGAGTTAGCCAATTTAAACATAATTGGGGTGGAACAACTTGGATGTTTGCTAATGCAGCAAACCGTGATATGTTTGCTAAAAATCCTGAAAAGTATGCTCCTCAATACGGTGGATATTGCGCCCAGGGAACCAGTGAAGGGCATCTTGTTGTCACTCAGCCTGACGCCTGGAAAATCGTTAATGGGAAGCTTTATCTCAACTACGACAAGAAAGTACAAGCACAGTGGATGGGGGATATTCCTGGTCACATTGCTTCAGGAAACAAAAATTGGCCTGCTATTCTGAATAACAAAGAACTGTTCCGCTAAGGAATGAGAATTAAATAACTTCCACAAGTTTGTGGGATGGGCGTCCCGTCCGTCCGTTTTGGACGGGCGGGACGCCCATCCCACTTTCAAGAGTGGAAGTTATTTAGTTCTCATTCCTTAACAAGCTGTACCTCACACAATTGACAACTGCTATATTTTCTGAGCGAGCAAAATATTGGGTGACTTATCCTTCATAAAGCGTGTTGGTAGTCAGGACTTCAGTTGTATCTATGCCGATGAACAATTACTATTAGTCCTGACTACCAAATTCCTGTGCTTAGATCGCCGGATATGATATTATGTATCGCAAAAACCGGGTTAATGAAGCCAACTCTCCTCAAGAAAAAGGTGATCTATGGAATTTAAAGATTTTCTGGGTTTGCTGCATCCTATTTTAGCTGTAGCGATTGTTTTTCCTATGCTTGGTGTTGTTCTCAATATGGCGTGGCAAACTATGCAGCGTCGCAAGCAAATTGCGATCGACACCAAGAGCAAAATTCCACCTGTAGTCGGTTCAGAACACGTCAAAGCAGGTCGAATTCTGTCAGGTTCTGTGGTAGGAGTGACGTTGGTGGGTCTAGCCTACCCGATTTTTGAGCATATTTTGAGCAAGGATGTTTGGAGCAAAAACTCGTTTCAGGTCATTTTCATTGTGCTGATGTTTGTTGCAACTGTGGGTTCTTTGGTCATGCTATATCGAGCGACACCCGCTTTATGGCGCGGCATATTTTCGACCCTAACAGGTACGGGTTTGGTGATTCTTGGCACTCAGGATGGCGTTTATCGGCGAACCAATGAATGGTATTGGTCTCACTACTACATTGGCATCGCCGCTGCGCTAATTATGGTTTTTTCCCTTGCCATCATTGAAGACATTTACAAAGACCGTTCAAATCGCTGGCGCACTATCCATGTCATCTTGAACTCGATCGCCGTGCTGCTCTTTCTGGGACAGGGAATGACCGGAACCAGGGATTTATTAGAAATTCCTCTTAACTGGCAGAAACCCTATATTTATACCTGTGATTTCACCAATAAGACCTGCCCAAAACCGTGAGCGATCGCATTACTTTGAGATTCAAGTCTAAAATTAGTATAAATTAGAAGGGCGGGACACCCCACAAGAAATTTCATGTATTGTGAAACAGGCATCTTGCCTGTTTTTAAGATGTGATGTATTGTGGAACAGGCATCTTGCCTGTTTTTAAGATGTGATGTATTGTGGAACAGGCATCTTGCCTGTTCTTGAGATCAGAATGTTGCAATATCTCACTCACTACCAATCAGTCACCAATCTTAATCATTGCGAGTCAAACCCTGAAGACTAACTTGCAAAATCGACAAACCCAAAATTAGCAAAAACAAAACCAGCCCGATCGTACAAGCATAGCCAATTTCCAAATCCTTAAAAGCCCGTTCGTAAAGATAATAAACAACAGTCTTAGAATTATTGCGAGGGCCGCCCTGAGTCATAATATAAACTTCTTCAAAAACCTTAGTAGCAGAAATCGCCGAAATTACCGCAACCAAAACTAAATACGGCTTCATCAGCGGCACAGTAATATCCCAGTGCTTTCCCAAACCATCAGAACCATCAATAGCAGCCGCCTCATAAAGTTCTGCCGGAATAGCTTGCAGCCCTGCCAAATAAATTACCATGTAATAGCCCAATCCTTTCCAGATAGTAACTGCCATGACGCTAAAGATTGCTAACTTCGGATTAGCCAGCCAAGAAACAGGAGGTAAACCCAACAATTCCCCCAACTGATTCAGCAGTCCAGTCTCAGCAAACAGCCACTTCCAAGCAATCCCAGCGACAACCATGGAAATCACCGCCGGCGTGTAGTAGGCTGCACGAAACCAGTTCATCCCCTTAAGTTTTTGGTTGCACAAAATCGCCATTCCCAACGGTAGAACAACCAATACAGGCACAACGCAGGTGAGATACAGCAGCGTATTCGTCAAAGTTTGCCAAAATACTCGATCGCCCCACAACCTCTCAAAATTCTTTAAACCCACCCACTGCGGCATTTGAGTTAAATCATATTCGTAGTTGGTAAAACTCAAATAAAAAGCTTGTACCGCAGGCCACAAAACAGTCAAACTCAAAATAAATAAAGCAGGTAGCAAAAACAAATAAGGAGTCAGGTTTCGTCGCAAAAAAGTCAAAGGCATAAATTAGTTATTAGTTATTAGTTATTACTCGTTCCCAGGCCGAGCCTGGGAACCAGTTATCTCTTAGTCTGCGGAGGCAGACTTCGTTTGTGTAGACGCGGTTTCAACCGCCGAGTAATAAGGGATTAACACTTATTTAACTCCAGAAAACAAAGCCTGCCAGTCTCCCGGAGAACTGGCATTTTCCCCCTCTTTCACCTCAAAAGTAACGTTGCAAGCTTGCGGTTGTTCCAAAGCCTCCACGCACAATTCTGCAATATCTTCCCGACTGACTTTGCCCCTAATATTGTCTCCTTGCTCAAATATTAAAGCTTTGCCTCCCGCTTCTTCTGTCAAAGCGCAAGGTCTGACAACAGTATAAGGTATGCCGCTCGATCGCACGCAATCCTCCCCTTTCAACTTCCAAGTCAAAATCCCCCCCAACATATCATTCATCCTGACAGCAGGCGGTTCTTCTTCCAAGTTAATTCCCGGTCGGCCAGGGCGGGTAACTCCTGCCGAACTCACCATCACAAATCGCGGCAAAGTCTGTCCCCCATCAGCTTTAATAGATTCTAACTCCAGTTGAAAAATACCCGGTGTAAATTTCGGGTTGAGCGCGCCATCATATTCAAACTTGCTCAACATTAACTGAAAAGAAAAAATAGTGCTGGCATCAAATTTAGAGCCATCTTTGACAGTTTTGGCGCGGAATACTGGGATTAACTCATCAAAGGGAACAGTGATAGTAATCCAGATATTGTAAACAGTATCAAACGAATAGCAATAGCCAATTCCATCCCATTTAGCTTCGCTGCGAACAATCAATTTGTAGCGCTTGCCGTCTCCTTTGACACGTAGTTGGAGACCGCTAAATCCTGCGAGATTGAGGGGAGGATCGAAGTTGCGGGTACGCACCGAAGCAAAGCCGCCCGAGTTGGCAGTAGAAACATTGCCTGTGAAGATAGCTGTATTGTCTGTAAGTACGATCGAACTTTCGCTAGTGCCGCCCATCACGATATCGTCTAGCGCACCCCAAGTTTCTTTTAAATCTTGGCTGGGTTTTGTGAAGTCAAAAATTATTTTTTCGCCTGCTTTAATTAGCTGGCGGCGAACGGCTTGCACTAAATTATTGAGGCCTTTGTATTCGACTATTTCGGGAACATCCACAACTTCCGGCATATAAAATTTGATGCCTTGATAATATTTTTCCCGCGTTGGAGTGTCTCCTTCTACTGGTTGAACTTTGGTGCCAGTACAGCAGATAACTGCTTCTATGCCCTCGGTTACTAGCGGTGTTAGGGTTTCTGGGAGAGTGATATCTCCTTCGACTAATTCGACATTTTTGCCGAGAATTTCTGTTGCTCTTTTAGCATCTCTGACGAGGGCTCGCACTCTATATCCCCGCTGTTGCAGCCGCTTGACAACTCGCTTCCCGACGCCGCCGGTAGCACCGGCTACCAGTATCAGTTTGGGTTGGTCTTTTTTAGTTTTGCTGCTGCTTCCAAAGAGTTGTTGCAGCCAGCTAATGCTGCCAATGAAGGGAATGACGCCGAAATAAGCCAAGGTTTTGAGAAACCGGCCGGCATCCCATTGGGCGGTTTTTTTTTCAGTCATACTAGCTTCCTCTGAATTGGCTCAAATCTACTTAGCTGCTTTTGTATTTTAATCTAATTTTCGATTTTTGAATTGGGGCGATTTCCTAGCCTTTGGGATAGATTCGCTAGCGCGGACTTTTTTTCACTTGACAATGGGTGTGGGGTGAGTTTGGCTCAAGGGAATCTCAATAATCAACTCGGTACCCTCTCCGGGGGCAGAAATGCAAGTCAATTTGCCACCGTGTTGTTCTAGCACAATTTCGTGGCTAATCGCCAAACCTATCCCCGCACCTTTGCCCACCTGTTTTGTGGTAAAAAACGGCTCAAAAATTTTCTGGCGCACTTTTTCTTCCATGCCCCAACCGTTGTCCTCGATCCGAACTGCTACGGCTTTTTTCCCCGGACAAAGTTCAGTCACAATCCGAATTTGTCCGTACTTAACTGGCTCTTCTTTGTCCCCGCCGTGCGACGATAAGTTATTGTTGACAAAGGCATCTTCGAGAGCATCAATGGCATTTGCCAGTACATTCATAAATACTTGGTTGATTTGAACTGGGTAACACTCAACAAAAGGCAGAGAACCATATTCTTTGATGAGATGAATTGCGGGGCGATCGGGCTTCGGTTTTAGTCGATTACTCAAAATCAACAAAGCGCTATCCAATCCGTCGTGAATGTCAACTGGTTTAATCTCTGCTTCGTCAATTCTAGAGAAGTTTCGCAGCGACTGAACTATCTCGCGGATGCGGTTAGCTCCTACTTTCATTGAACCCAGCAATTTCGGTAAGTCTTCAACTATGAACTCTAATTCTACTGCTTCTATTTGTGCTTCAATTTCTGGCGAAGGCGACGGATAGTGCTGGTTGTAAAGCTGCAATAAATTGATCATTTTTTGACTGTATTCATTAGCATAGCTAAGATTGCCGTAGATGAAGTTAATCGGGTTAGTGACTTCATAAGCTACTGCCGCCACCAACTGTCCCAAGCTTGACATTCTTTCGCTTTGCACCAATTGAGTCTGCGCCCGCTTCAGCTCGGACATCGCTGTTTTTAAATGAGCAGTTTTTTCCCGTTCTCTGGCGACTGATGCTTCTAGTGCTGTATTTAATTTTTCGAGTTTATCGACTTGACACAGCACTATATTAATCATTGCTTTTTTCAGTTCCAATGCAGCTTCTATTTCGCATTGTTTCCAAGGCAACGATTTGTACCTCACATTTTCTTTCCACAGCTCGAAGGATTTCCGAGGAGACAGTCGAGGGTTGCCATCTTCATCGGTTTCCACTGGTTTGTTGGGGTTGCCCGCCCAATTTACGGTCTTAATTACTTCCGGGCGAAACCACAAAACGTATATTTTCTGAGTCGGAGATATTGCTATGGCCAAACACCCGCTGGCTGTGTCTTTAAATTCCTCAGCTTCTGGATAGCATTTGGTGAGCGAGTCCGTATAAAAAATTTCTTGTTTGAGGTTATTTTGCACCCAATTAGTTAAGTATTTGAGCGCTTCTCCTTGAGGTGTTTGCCCTACTTGATAGCACTTGTCTCCAAATACTATTGCGGCTCCCTGGGCGTTGACTGCTTCTAGCAAATTCTGCTGACATTTAACTAACACTTCTGACAAGTTGTCGGACGTGGATATGTCTTCAAAAATCTTGGTTTGAATGGATTTTAAGTGTAGTTTGTAGTCGTAGTCTTCGTTTCCTTCTTTTGATTGCAGTTCTAAGGACATTACTTGCCCGATAAATTCGCAGGCGGCGCGCAATTCATAGTTGAGGTATTTTGGTGTATAGTTGTGGCAAGCAATCAATCCCCACAGTTTTTTGTCTTTGATTAACGAGATTGACATCGAAGCTGCAACGCCCATATTTTGCAGGTATTCTATGTGAATGGGAGAAACGCTTCTCAATACGCTGAAACTCAGGTCTCGCGGCTGGGTCGTGAGAGCATTATTTCCTGAAACAAGGGGGACTGGTTGATAATTAATATCTGGGATTAACCTCAGCCAATTTAACGCATACAGTTGTCGGGCTTGTTTGGGAATATCTGAACTTGGGTAGTTTAATCCTAAGAAAGGACTCAGCATTTCTGCTTTGTCTTCAGCGATTACAGCGCCGTTGCCTTCGTGGTCAAATTGATAGACCATAACTCTATCAAAACCCGATATTTTTCTGACTTCTTCTACAGTTATTTGAGATAATTCTTTGAGATTTTTGGCGCTTTGAATTTTGCTGATAGTAGATCTCACTGAATGATAAAAACTAAAAACTGAAAGATTTTCTGGGCTGGTGGCCAATTCCAACTCGACCATCAATACTTCTTCTACTCGGTGGAGGATGCAGTCAAATTCTAAATATTTACCTTTGTTTATGACAGAGAGTTTAATGGGATTAACGGTTTTTAAGTTTTCATTACACAAACAAAGCTTGAGTTTTTTGAGTTGAACTCTATTGAAGAATAAGCTCAAATTTCGACCGATCGCACTTTCGGGCTCTACTCCTAACAAATCTTGCGTATTTTCACTGACTTGCAGTATTTCTAGTTCAGGTTCTCGTACAACAAGTAGCACCCCGTGTGGCTGAATCAGCCCCGATATGTGAATCTGTTCTCTGTCGCAGTTTGTCAAGTCAACTTCTTCGAGTGCGGGAATTGTGATTTGTAGATCCATTTTCTTTGTCTTCCGCTGTAAAATGTCGAGAGGGTTCTAATGATTTGAGATTTGAGAGCCAAGTGGCTTTTCTATGATAATCTCATATTGTTCGATCGCATAACGGATCGATCCCTGGACGGACACTGAGAATCAATCAAGAATCAATCATCCGATCATCAGCGAATCAAAAAAGATTTAGTCGAAAATCAGCCTGCAGTATTTGTTGCTGTGAGACCAGCCTCAGCTTTCTATAAATTTTACCGACTTGGCTCCTATATACTATCGCTTCCCGATGTTAATTATCATAGCAATTGTTGCGATTCTTCAAGTATGTTTAATAATTTTCCAAAACTTTAATATTTGTGGTAAAATTTTCCCTGCTGGAAAAGGGGGAGAGAAATGCGTCTCCAGAACGGCCTACTTACTGAAATATTAAGTTAAGGTAAGGGTGACAAGATATGAAAGTCAAGTCACGCTAAGCTCTTTAAGTATACCCAACAGGCCAGACATTTAGACTGATGCTCGACTTCAATACAGTTACTGAATTTTCTCATACCTACTGCATAGCTATCTGTGCCTTTTTAGTTCCGGCAAACTTGCTGACTACTTTGCAGACAGCGATTTTGACAGGACTAAACCGACCTCGAATGCAAATTTGGGCGTCTGTGGTTGTCGCCAGCCTTTGGGCTACAGCAATGATATTTCACGTTTTTACCTGGTTCGCGATCGGGGTAGTAATGCCTCCGACATACATCTTGCTAGTTATGGCAATCACTTGTCTGACAATCAATGTCTGGGCGATCGCTCATCCTGCAAGCATGATGCAATTAATTCGAGTTGCGGTATCAGTTGTTAGGGGATATTTCCGAAGGAAGAAGGATGTAGTTGTCTAAAAACTTAAAAAAAATGGCAGGGGGTAATGTGAAAAAAATCAGGGAAAATATGGGTTTCCGAAGATTTTTTCGAGAGGCAAATCGTGCTTCCGAGGGCTGAGTTTTCAGCGGTTATTCCGGTTCGCGATCGCGACAATCATCTGTTTCCGGGCCGCGGGGATGGATCGTGCAGTTGAGCAGGTAGCCCCCGTCGCTTCTGCCGTAATAGTAGCGGCATCCGATGCAAATTGCGGGAGGTTCGATCGCACTTTGGTAAAGCGGATAATCTCCAGTCGCCAGCAGCGAAAAGTCGCGCTGCGTCTGAACATTCCCGATAATAGCGCCGGAGAGTTCGACAGCTTGGCGGATGTTTTCGATCCTGGTGTAAGGCGGCAGGTAAATGTCAATACAAAGGCGTATCCCCTGGCTATCCTGATCGTGGCGGGTAATAGTGCCTCCGAGCAAACCGACGCGCGAAGCAATAGTCGAGGAAAATTCGCTCAGGGAGGTGCAGTAACCGGAGAAAACGTGAATATGTTCGTCCGTAGTAGCTCTCACCGTCAGGCGAGTGGGAATTCGCAATCTCAGGTAAGCGTCGAGTTCGTCAAAAACTGGTTCGGCGATGGATAGCATTTGGTTTGCGTCTTCGTGCTTGAGCCCAAAACCCTTAGAAACCTTGGACACGAGGGCGGCTAAAATATCAAAAACTTCGGTTAAGAGCGATTGTAGCCTGCTATCAATGGCGATCGGACATTCTCTCAGCAGCTTTAAATAATCCTCCAACCGATGAGCCATGCGCTGAATGCTGCTAAATCCGAGCATAGCTGCTCCCCCTTTTATCGAGTGCGAGGCTCGGATGAGCTGGTGTATTCTTTGGGGATCTGCCAGGGTGTTTTGGATATCTTGCAAGCCTGGTTCGATAATTTGGATCTGTTCTGTGGCTTCTTCGATAAAGTAGCCGATGATCCGCTGTAGTTGTTCTGGCAGCATAATTTTATTCTCCTAAAGGCAACCGAGTATTATTAGTCATTAGTCAGACATTTGATAGTTTGGAACTGATATTTAACTGACGAGTTATTTTTGTTTTTAAGCCCTGATTTGTTTTATTCTGACTCACGGCAACTGTAGTGGCAATGTCGAAAACTTTTAACTCTTAAGTGTTGACAGTAATTTTTTTGGCTCCGACGGTAGCGGTTGCTACACCCAACAACAGCACCGCAGCACCTGCGAGTACCGCCGGCGCCGGCATTTCCCCAAACAGCAAATAACCCAACCAACTCGCCGCCACCGGTTCAAACAAGATGGCAAGAGTTACCAGAGTTGGGGAAATCTGCATTACAGCCCAGTTCAAAATGGTGTGGCCGACTAACTGAGGCAAAGCTGCCGTTAACAAAATATAAAAATATACAATGTCGGGGTAATTAGTATAAGTAGTGCCGAAGGCGAAGGGGAGAGGCAGCAGGACGATCGCAGCAATAGTATAGGCGATCGCGATATAGCCACCAATTCCCAGTCCCCGGCGCTGAGCTTCCCGCCCCAGCAGCAAATACAAGCTGACAGCCCAGGAACCAGCCAGAGCAAGGAAATCGCCCAGCAGTTGGCTGCTGCCAGCATTAGCTGCGCCCGCACTTCCAAGGGCGATCGCCATTCCCCCAGTCAGGGCTATAGTAATGCCAGCGATCGACATTTTGCTGAGTTTTTCGCCGAACCAGAAACGCGACAAAAGCGCTACCCAGACAGGATTAGTGGTGACAAGGGCTGTCGAGGCGGCGATCGAAGTATAAGAAAGTGAGGTAATCCAGAGGGCAAAATGCAGGGCGAGACACAAACCCGCAGCCGCAGCATAGCGCCGAGCTCCCGGTTGCAGGGTGTTCCACTGAATTTTTCGCCAAGCCGGAAGCAGAATTAAAGCAGATAAAGTCAGACGAGAGGCCGCGAGCACCAGACTGAAACCCAAACCGCCCGCCCCTGCTGAAAAGTTAGCCAGCCGAATTAAGATTGAGGAAGTTGAGACGGCTAAAACGCCGATAATTAATACTAGGGCGATCGACCAATTAGGCGTTTGTTTCGGAAGATTCATTTTTTAGGCATTGGGCATTGGCTAAACAGGGCATTGGGAAAATTTACAAAGCAATTTTCGCACAAATTATGAATAATTTCTCTTCTCTTCTTCTCCTCTCCTCTTCTCTCTTCCTTCGCGTCTTAGCGCTAACGCGCCGCATCGCTAACGCGCCTTCGCGGTTCGTTAAAAAAGCCCGATCGCCAAATGAAAAATTGCTATACTCAAGAAATATTAACCTAGAGCGCGCCTAAAATTACCTGACCTCTGTTATAGTTTCAATATCGCAGTATGGGCAGGGCGGGTTTATGAGATTGTAGATTATGGGCAATTATTGTTGGCGAACCCGCCCCTACAAAAATTAACATCACACAAGTCCGAATCATCTCGTTTCCGGTTGCATCGGTATTGTTCAAATGTCCAAACAGTTAACTGTTAACAGTCAACAGTCAACAGCTAACAGTCAACAGTCAACTGTCATTCCGGTTGAACCGGAATTGATATTACAATTTATAACTATCTATGGCTCCTACAGTTTTGATTACAGGCGCTTCTCAAGGAAGCGGCAAAGCAACAGCAATTTTATTTGCAAGTAAAGGTTACGATGTAGTTATGGTAGCTCGCCAGTCTGAGAGATTGGCAGCAGCAGCGGCTCAAGTGCAGCGAGAAGGCACTTCCGCTGTAGCTATTCCGGGGGATGTTGGCGACATTCACCAAGTGCGGGCGATCGTCCAAAAAGCCCTAGATACCTGCGGCAACATCGATGTTTTAGTTAACAATGCTGGCATTTGTCTCACGGGGGCGATCGAGCACACTACCTCCGAAGACTGGCAGCAATTAATGAATACCAATTTTTGGGGATGCGTTAACACAATTCAAGAAATGTTGCCACATTTTTTGGAACGAAAAACCGGGACAATCGTCAATGTTGGTTCAATTGGTGGCAAAATGCCTTTGCCTCAAATGACTGCTTATTGTGCCAGCAAATATGCAGTAACAGGTTTAACAGAAACTTTGCGATTGGAATTAGCGCCTCAAGGTATTCACGTTTGCGCCGTGCATCCGGGCCTGATTAACAGCGATTTTTTAGAAAGAGCTCAATTTCGCGATCGAGACGAACCCGCAGTCGAATCGCGCCGCCAGCAAATGAGCAAAATGCTGAAATCTGAGTGGGCAACTCAGCCAGAAGATATTGCTAAAGCTATCTGGGATGCTGTGAAAAATCAGCGTGCAGAAGTTACCGTCGGCCCTGCTTTTTTGGCATCGGAAGCTTATCGGTTATTTCCCGGTTTGATGCAGTGGGCAATGGGAAATGGCAAGTTATGAGACTAATTGGTAATTGCTATAGCAATCCTAAATGATTTGTGTAATTCTTGTAGGGGCAACCCCCCCGTGGTTGCCCCGATGCAGGCTGGGGTAGGCACTATTAGCACTACCCCTAAATATTTTTACAACTGATGCGAGGATTGCTATAATTGGTAATTGCTAATTGGTAAGGTGCGCCACAAGCACCCGACAAATTATTAGTAACGCGCATCATTTCTAGGGGTATGTTCACCTGAATATATACAACTAAAGAAAGAGACTGTGAAAGTCGATCGAGCACTATAATGGCAAACAAACCAGGAAATACACCATGCAAATCAAAGCACTTGCAGTTACAAAAACAGGCGGATTGCTTGAAGAATACAAATTCGATGTCGAACCTCCAAAAGTACATGAATGTATTATCAAAGTTTTAGCCTGCGGCATTTGTCACTCTGACTTGCACATGATTGACAATGACTGGGGTCAATCAAAATATC
This sequence comes from Microcoleus sp. D3_18_C2, assembly GCF_036702395.1. Taxonomy (NCBI): domain Bacteria; kingdom Bacillati; phylum Cyanobacteriota; class Cyanophyceae; order Oscillatoriales; family Microcoleaceae; genus Microcoleus; species Microcoleus sp. D3_18_C2. The sequence goes on from NZ_JAUBTG010000009.1 coordinate 87,186, forward strand.
CCCTCGTTCCGGGCCACGAAGTTATCGGAGAAGTGGCAGAAATAGGGCCGCAAGTGACTCATTTAAAAGTGGGCGATCGCGTTGGTGTCGGCTGGCAAAGGTCGTCTTGTTTGCAGTGCCACGACTGCTTGCGCGGTAACGAAAATCTCTGCGATGAAAACCAGGGATTAATTGTTACAGGGCCGGGCGGTTTTGCCGATTATTTGATGGTAGATTCCCGCTTTGCTTTTCCTATTCCCAAAGGCATCGATTCCAACGTAGCGGGGCCGCTGTTGTGCGGCGGAATTACGGTTTACGCCGGTTTGCGAAATGCGGGGATGAGTTCTGGGCAAGAAATTGGCATTCTTGGCATCGGCGGTTTGGGACACATGGCGGTGCAATTTGCCAAAAAATTAGGCAACCGAGTTACAGTTTTTACTACTTCCCAAGATAAGGCAGAATTTGCACATAAAATGGGGGCGGACGAAGCTATTGTAGTAGGAAAAGGCGAAGTTCCTCAAGCCCCCAGCAGCAAATTAGATATTTTGTTGAGCACTGTTCCTGCTTCTTTAGATTGGGTTCCGTACATTGATTTTCTCGATTCTAACGGTGCGCTTGCTTTTGTGGGAGTTCCCGACGAACCTTTGAGCATTCCGTTATTTTCGCTGCTGGTAAAGCAACGCCGAATTGTGAGTTCTCTCATCGGCGGTCGCGCTATGATTAATGAAATGCTGGCAATTGCAGAGAAGTTTGAGATTGAGCCAATTGTTGAAGTTTTTGCGATCGCACAAGCGAATGAAGCAATGCAGAAAGTCCGGGACAATCAAGTGCGCTATCGCGCAGTTTTGACGATGAGTTAGATAATGGGTAATGGGTAAGGTGCGCCCGGTCGCACCCTACTAGAGATATATAAGCAACGAATTAAAGCAAAGAATTAGCATTAATAAAACGATCGTTTAAATCGGCTGGGGTCACATTCAAAACAGTACCCAACAACGCATTAGTAAAACCAAATCTAATATTAGTAGCTTCCACACGGCCGTTGCCATCGGGATCGAGACTTCGCTGGGAAATGCCACCCTTGGCTAACAAACTCGTTCCCCCCGCTATAGTTGCAGGATTGATCAGCAGCAGTCTCGGATCGTTCAAGCTATAGCTTACCTCTTCCAATGATATATTGCTGCTGGTAAATGCCACACTAATGCCAATCGAATCGCTAGACTTATCAAAATCCACAATTACCGCGTCAGGAACTTCAATTCCAACTACTCGGATTCCCGCTTGATCGACTCTAAAAACAAATACATCATTCCCTGCACCACCTTGGTAAATATCCACATCTCTGTCGCCAATTAAAGTATCATTACCGTCTCCGCCCACTAACAAATCAACACCTTGTCCTCCGCGCAACAAATCATTTCCCGCACCCCCATCAAGGAAATCGCTATTTCTATCTCCTGTCAAGAAATCGTCGCCAGTTTCTCCCAAAACATCGTCATCATCTTTGCCGGCGTAAATAGAATCATTGCCGACACCGCCTAACAGACTGTCTTTACCATCGTTGCCGAAAATCCGTTCTGCATCTGACGATCCCCTGACAGTATCATTGCCGCCCACCATCCAAAGTCCCCCAGGAAAACTAGCAAGTTGTCCTGGTGCAAGTGTAATATTTTCAGGAGAATTGTCTCCTACCAAACGAGAGATGCCTGAATTATCTGGGGTGAGTACCATAGTTGTAAACTTTGTGCGATGTGATTATGGATATTTTGCAATATTCTACAGTTTATTAGGGTGCGCCAGAACACAGTTACTTCCTGACTCGCGATCGAGCAATGGCTGGCGCACCCTACTAGATAGCTCGATCGCTCCATCTTGACACAAGCCTGATGGAAATACCCTAGATTAAAATAAAAGTTAAAATTTGAGCCGATGCCAATTATCTTAGTTGAAGACTTGAGCAAAGTTTATCCAGTAGCGATTAAAGAACCGGGACTTAAAGGAACAGTGCGACACTTTTTTAGTCGCACTTACCGCAATATCAAAGCAGTTGAGGGCGTCTCTTTCAGTATTGAACCGGGGGAATTCGTGGGGTTTCTCGGCGCTAACGGTGCGGGCAAAACTACTACGCTGAAAATGCTGACGGGTTTGATTTATCCGTCTGCGGGTACGGTGAGTGTGTGCGATCGTACTCCTTTCCGTCGCGAAGCCGATTTTCTGCAAAAAATCACCTTAGTGATGGGGCAGAAACAGCAGTTAATTTGGGATTTACCTGTGCTTGACTCTCTGCGAATCAATGCCGCTGTCTACGGCATTCCCGATGCAGATTATCGACGGCGAGTCGGAGAATTAACAGAGATGCTGTCACTAGAAGGCAAGTTAAATCAGCCTGTACGAAAGCTTTCTTTAGGCGAACGCATGAAAGCTGAATTGATGGCGGCGCTGCTGCACCAGCCGGAGGTATTATTTTTAGATGAACCGACTTTAGGTTTGGATATAAACGCACAGTTTAGCGTCAGGCAATTTCTGCGAGAATATAACGAGCGCTATCAAGCAACGGTGCTGTTGACGAGTCATTACATGGCTGACATTACGGCTTTGTGCAAGCGCGTTTTGTTAATCCATGAAGGGCAATTAGTTTATGATGGCAGTTTAGACGGATTGCTCGACAGGTTTGCACCTTATCGGGAAGTTCAGGTAAAATTAGCTAAGCCGCTGGAAAAAGATAGTGCTTTTGCTTACGGCGAGGTAGAATCTATTGAGGGACAATCGGTACGATTTTTGGTGAAAAGGGAAGAGCTGACGGTGAGCGTGGCGAAGATTTTGGCGGAGTTAGAAGTGATAGATTTGACTGTTACCGATCCGCCAATTGAAGAGGTAATTGGTAGAGTTTTTCGCACGGGAAAAGTGTAATGTTTTTGGCTGGGTTGATTCTCCATAGCAGGCAAGATATCTGTTCCACTAGATTTTCAATGTTTTGTGGAACGGGCATCTTGCCCGTTGCTAAAACAGAAAAATTGAACAGGCAAGATGCCTGTTCCACTAGATTTTCAATATTTTGTGGAACGGGCATCTTGCCCGTTGCTAAAACCGTTGCTAAAACAGAAAAATTGAACAGGCAAGATGCCTGTTCCACAAGAGTTTCAATATTTTGTGGAACGGGCATCTTGCCCGTTGCTAAAACAGAAAAATTAAATCTAGAATTGATATGAACAGAATTGTGAGAATTGCTAAAACTTTGCTAGTTACCTACTACGCTTATATGCTCGAATACCGGGCGGAGTTGTTTTTGTGGGCGCTGTCGGGAGCTTTGCCGTTTATCTTGATGGGTGTCTGGATGCAGGCGGCCGAAACTGGTCAATTTGGGCTGAATTCGATCGACTTTGCTCGTTATTTTCTAGCGGCTTTCATTGTCAGGCAAACAAATGTAGTTTGGGTGATTTGGGAGTTTGAAAAGGAAGTAGTCCAAGGCAGGCTATCTAATAAATTGTTGCAGCCTCTCGATCCCGTATGGCACCACTTCGTATCTCACATTTCCGAAAGGTTTGCGAGGCTGCCGTTTGTATTGGGATTAGTGCTGCTGTTTTTTGCACTTTACCCGCAGGCTTTTTGGCTGCCAAGTTTTGGCAGGTTTTTGCTGTTTTTGCTGGTTATCGTCTTGGCTTTTTGCTTGCGGTTTATTATACAGTATACCTTTGCGCTGTTTGCTTTTTGGCTGGAAAGGGCAAGTGCGATCGAGCAATTCTGGTTTCTAATTTACCTGTTTTTATCGGGACTTATCGCGCCACTAGAAGTGTTTCCCGCACCCGTGCGCGAAGTAGTTTTGTGGACGCCGTTTCCTTATTTGATTCATTTTCCCGCTTCTATCTTGATAGGATTACCCGTAGATTTAGGCCGCGGTTTGTTGGTAATGTTGGGTTGGAGTGCGGTGTTTTTTGTGTGGAATCGCTGGCTTTGGCGGCAGGGTTTGAAGCAGTATTCGGGCATGGGCGCTTAAATAATAATTAAGAATTAGAAAACTGTAAGGTGCGTCACAGTAAAAATATTAATCGTTTTGTCAAAAAGACTTACTTGACGCACCCTACTTAACTGTGGAGTAAATCTAAAATCTAAAATCTAAAATCGACTAACGCACCCCACTTAACTGTGGAGTAAATCTAAAATCTAAAATCTAAAATCTAAAATCGGTCGATCGCACATATCATGCAAAAATGCAATCGGAAGTATTCGACAATTGCATAAATCTCCATTTTTTGTATCTATAAGTACAAAAGTTTATAATAAATTCTTATATTAATTAACCCAACGACTGATAAACGGGATAAAATAGATTCTCATGACAGCCAAAAAAAACCTCATTGTAATCGGCAATGGCATGGTAGGTCACAAGTTCCTGGAGTTAATGGTGAGCTCGGATGCTGCCAAACACTGGAATTTAATTACTTTTTGTGAAGAACCGCGCGTTGCTTACGATCGCGTAAACCTCAGCGGATTTTTCTCTGGCAAAACAGCGGGAGATTTATCTTTAGTTGCACCGGGATTTTATCAACAAAACGGCATCCAGATTCACATTGGCGACAAAGCAGTCGCCATTAATCGGGAACAAAAAACAGTCTCTTCAGCCAACGGTTTAGAAGTTCCCTACGACAAAATTGTTCTCGCGACCGGTTCCTATCCATTTGTGCCATCAATTCAAGGCAAAGACGCTACAGGAACTTTTGTTTACCGGACAATTGACGACCTGGAAGCGATGTCCGATTACGCTAAAAATTGCAAAACAGGTGTAGTAATTGGCGGCGGTTTGTTAGGTCTAGAATGTGCTAATGCTCTGCAAAATATGGGCTTGAAAACTCACGTTGTTGAGTTTGCCTCGCGGCTGATGCCCGTGCAAGTTGACGAAATTGGCGGGGCAATTCTCCGCAGCAAAATAGAAGATTTGGGGGTTTCGGTTCATATCAGCAAATCTACCACAGAAATTGTCAGTGAAGATGGCAAAGTTACTAAAATGCTGTTTGCTGACGGTTCGGAATTAGCAACAGATATGATTGTGTTTTCTGCTGGCATTCGGCCCCGCGACGAAATTGCCAGAAGTTGCGGTATAGAAGTAGGTGAACGCGGCGGCATTTTGATTAATGATAGCTGCCAAACCTCCGATCCTGACATTTATGCGATCGGAGAATGCGCCCTGTATCAAAATCGCATCTACGGCTTAGTTGCGCCTGGGTATACAATGGCAAGCGTAGCAGCAGATATTTTGAGCCGTGTAGCGGATGACGGACAAGATGCCCGTCCCACAAGCACTTTTACAGGTGCGGATATGTCCACTAAACTCAAATTATTGGGAGTGGATGTCGCTAGTTTTGGAGAGCCTTTTCCCAAGTCGGGCGATGCTAAAGAAATTGTTGTCACTGACACATTCCAAGGCATTTACAAAAAATTAGTTTTAAATCAAGACGGCAGCCGAATTTTAGGCGGAATTCTCGTGGGAGATGCTTCGGCTTACGGCACTTTGCTGCAATTCATGCAAAATGAAATTGCTCTGCCGCCGCATCCCGAAGATTTATTAATGCCACCGCGAGAAGGGGGAGCACCGGCGGGTTTTGGAGTTGACAGTTTGCCGGATTCTGCTCAAATTTGTTCTTGCAATAATGTTACCAAAGGGCAGATTTGTGCAGCGATTCGCGAGCATAATTTAACCGATGTTGCCAGCGTCAAGAAATGCACTCAAGCGGGGACGGGCTGCGGCGGCTGCGTGCCTTTGGTGACGGATATCTTCAAGGCGGAGATGAAGAAAGCTGGGTTTGCAGTCAAAAATAATCTCTGCGAACATTTTGAATATTCTCGTCAAGAATTGTACCATTTAGTGCGTTCTCAAGAGATTAAAACCTTTGAGGAGTTGATTGAAAGACACGGCAAAGGTAAGGGCTGCGAAATTTGCAAGCCTGCTGTTAGTTCGATGCTGGCTTCTACTTGGAATGACCATATTTTAGAGAAGTCTCACGTCGGTTTGCAAGATACGAACGATTACTTTTTGGCAAACATTCAGCGCGACGGTACTTATTCGGTGGTGCCACGAATACCGGGGGGAGAAATTACGCCGGATAAGTTGATTGTTTTGGGTGAAGTTGCCAGGGATTTTGGGCTTTATACTAAGATTACTGGCGGGCAACGGATTGATTTGTTTGGAGCTCGTGTGGATCAATTGCCGCATATTTGGCGGCGGTTGATTGATGCGGGATTTGAGTCGGGACACGCTTACGGTAAGGCTCTGCGTACTGTAAAATCTTGTGTTGGTAGCACTTGGTGCCGCTTTGGGGTGCAGGATTCAACGAGTTTGGCGATCGAAGTTGAATTGCGGTATCGTGGTTTGCGATCGCCCCACAAGCTCAAATCTGCTGTCTCTGGTTGCACTCGCGAATGCGCGGAAGCTCAAAGCAAGGACTTTGGGATAATTGCGACAGAGAATGGTTGGAATTTGTATGTGTGTGGCAACGGCGGTATTAAGCCACAGCACGCGGTTTTGCTGGCGACGGATATCGATAAGGAAACGCTGATTAAGTATATCGATCGATTCTTGGTTTTCTACATCCGCACCGCCGACAGATTGGAACGCACTGCTACTTGGTTGAACAAACTTGAGGGCGGAATTGAATATTTGAAACAGGTAATAATTGAGGATTCTCTGGGCATTTGTGCTGAATTAGAAGCGCAGATGGAACATTTAGTGAATACTTATCAATGTGAGTGGAAAACGACGATTGAAGACCCACAAAAGGTGCAGCGATTCCAGCATTTTGTGAATTCCGATTTGCCCGATCCGAGTATTGTTCGTGTTGCGGAACGGGGACAAACGCGGCCGGCTAACGAACATGAAAAGGCTCTGGCTGGAGTTTCGGAATAACCCATATAATCGGGTTTCCAAGCAGAGCCTAGGAAACCCGGAGATCCCCCCTAGCCCCCCTTAATAAGGGGGGAACAAGAACACTAGATTGAAGTAAATTAATCTCGTTCCCAGGCAGAGCCTGGGAATGAAGTCCCGGAGGCTCTGCCTCCTCTAACCGTAAGCCAGAGCCTCCTTCCGCGAGGCGAGGCAGAGCCTCGAAACCTACGTTCCCAGCCGGAGACTGGGAACGAGATTGAAGTAAAATAACAGGAAAAGAAAATGGTTCAATCATTACAAGTTTCGGATACTGTGACTACTTGGGTAGATGTGTGTTCTCTGGATGCGATCGCCCCTTATACTGGAGTTTGCGCTTTAGTTAAAGGCGAACAAGTGGCAATTTTCCGAGTGGGAAACGGGGATGAAGTTTATGCGCTTAGCAATTATGACCCGTTTAGCAAAGCTTTTGTTTTGTCGCGGGGAATTGTGGGCGATCGCAACGGCACTCTCAAAGTTGCTTCTCCCATTTACAAACAAAACTTTAGTCTGACTACCGGGCAATGTCTGGATGATGAAACGGTAAAGATTCCTACTTTTGCGGTTCGGGTTGTAGCCGATCGCGTCCAAGTAGCTGTTAGTTAGATTCAGCGGCTTAATTGTTCGATCGCCATCCGCCACCACCTAACATTTCTGTGGGTGCTGGCGGATTTTGCATTAGGGCCCTCCCGACTCAGTATTTTTCGTATAAAATAGAGTCGATTGGCTCCATACTCCACGCTCGCTCAAAAAAATCTCAATTAATATCCGAGCTGATGCGAGGATGGTCAATGCAAACAAACTTAAGGGGCAGGGTATCGGTATGTTGTTAAAAAAACTTGTTTCCGAAAATAATCCCCAGATTGTAGCAGAGTTAATCCATGCCCAACTCAAAATCGGTCAACTGACTTGGGGCGAACTCAACATACAAGTTTTCGGCCAGCACTGGCGGGACGAATCTTTGCACGAAGTCCTCAGAGAAATTGCAGCTAAGCTCGACAAAGAAACAGCGAGCCAAATTATAGAATATCTCACAGATCAGAACGGTCAACAAGAAAAATTTATTAATTTGTTTTTAGCAGCGCAATGCTTGTTAAAAGTTGAAAATGATATTAATAAAAAAACTGCCAAAAAACTGTTAAACGCTTTAAAAAAGTTATCGCAATACGGTACGGGTTTCCTGATTCTTTATCAAAGCGCTCAAGAATTGCAGGAAACTTATCAAATTCGCAATCGATCGATCGCAGCGATCGCCCAAACTTGGAAAAACGACCCGCAAACCCTGCCCTGGCTGAAAATACTCGCTCACTCCACCGACTGTGGCGAAGTCCGATCCACAGCAGTCGAAGCAATAGCCCGTGGTTGGCCAGATCAGCCAGAAATTTACCTGATGCTCAAAAACCTCGCCAAATCAGATCCAAGCTGGGCAGTGCGATCGACCTGTGCGCGAGAAATGGCTTGTGGTTGGCCCGACACGAGCGATACCTTGCCGCTGCTGAGTGCCCTGGCTATGTCAGATCAAAGTCCCGCAGTCCGCACCGCAGCACTCGAACAGTTGGCCTCTAATTGGCCCGATCGCACAGATACCTTGCTGCTGCTGAGAACCGCCGCCGAATCCGACGAAAATTTGGGAGTGCGAGTCTGTGCGTGGCAAGAAATAGCCAGAGGTTGGCACAGCCTTTTAGGCACGGCCTCCCTGCTCAAAAACCTTGCCCAGACAGGAAGTTCTATCCTGCGAACCGTAGCGGTGCGGGAGTTGGCAGCGGGCTGGCCCGCCGCAGCCGACGTTTGCCTGCTGCTGAAAACCCTAGCCGAATCTGACAGCAGTAAAGAAGTGCGGACAGCAGCCTTAGAAGAATTGGCCTCGCACTGGCCCGACGAACCAGACATTTACCCGCTGCTGAAGACTAAAGCCGAGTCCGACGCGAGTTCCAGCGTCCGGCGCTCAGCAGTGCAAGCAATAGCCTCTGGCTGGCCAGGGAACCCCGAAACTCTGACTTTTTTGAAAAATATAGCATTGGGCGATCGCGACGCCGACCTGCGAGAAATAGCCCTACAACAGATAGCCGCAGGTTGGCCCGATCACCCAGAAACCCTGCCCCTGCTGCAAAAAATAGCTGATTCCGAGGATTACTGGACTGTGCGGCAAGTAGTAGTGGAGGCTGTCGCCGCACTGGCATCAGGCAGTCTCGAAATCTTTGGCTGGTTGCAAAATCTCGCCGCGTCTGACAGACACCTGAACGTCCGAGAAACTGCGGTGGCAGAGATCGCAAAACGCTGGTCTCATCGGGGCGAGACGCTGCCTTTCCTCAAAAGCCGGGTCGAGTATGAGCATGATTCTCACCTGCTGAGCGTGCTGGTGCGATCGATCGTGCGGGGGTGGCCCGACGCCCCGGAAACCTTGTCTTGGCTGAAAATTCAGCTCGATTCTGGGGAAGCGCTAGTGCGGGAAGCGGCGGTGCTTGAACTCGCTTACAACTGGCCAGACAATCCTGAAACTTGGATGCTGCTGGAGGCTAAAGCAGAGGGCGATGAGAGTCCCGCTGTCAGGCAAATCGCTTTGCAAAAGTTAGCGCGCGGGTGGACAAATCAGTCTCAAACTTTCGAGTGGCTCAAAAGTAGAGCTCAAAAGGATGAAGATTCGCAGGTGCGGGCGATCGCCCTGGTAGAGTTAATGCGGGGATGGAAAGATGAGCCGGGAATGTTTGAGTTTTTGCGCGATCGGGCTTTGAGCGATCCTGACAATCAAAACGGTTCTTTTCCTTACAATCCCAGGTTTACAGCACTCGAAGCGATTATCGAACATTATCCCGAAAATCCGGGAGTTGTGCCGTTGTTGCGAGCTCTTGCAGTTTCCGACGCAGAAGAGCAAGTGCGGGCCTTAGCGAGTCGCCGACTACGCAGCCAAGACTGGTAAACCGAAATAATATCATCAATCTCTGAGTCCTAGGTCTCAAAAAATTAGTGAGGTGTAATCCATGTGTACTATAATCTATCCCTAGCCGTTTGCACAGGTAGCGAGGGATAAACGAAGGTGGTCAGTTCTAATAAAGCTTTGAACATGATGCAACCCTCCCTAGACGTTGTAGGTGAGACACAACAAATTAGGGAGCAAGAGTTAAAACCTTTAACACAAGGTTTTCAACTGCAATATTCTCATGCTCATGGGCAACTTTATCAAGGTAATTCAATCGATTGGCTTAAATTTATTGAGCCTGAGAGTGTTAATTTGATTTTTGCCGATCCACCTTATAACATTAAGAAAGCAGATTGGGATCGCTTTGAGAATCAAGAGCAGTACATTGAATGGTCACTTCAATGGGTTAGCGAAGCTTCGCGTATTCTCAAATCAACAGGGTCTCTATATATTTGTGGATTTTCTGAAATTTTAGCTGATCTAAAACGTCCAGCATCCAAGTATTTTAAGAGTTGCCGTTGGTTAATCTGGCACTATAAAAATAAAGCGAATTTAGGTAACGATTGGGGGCGTTCCCATGAAAGCATTCTTCACTTTCGTAAATCTGATTGCCTCAAACTAAATATTGACGATGTACGAATTCCCTATGGCGCACATACTTTAAAATATCCTTCACATCCGCAAGCGAAAACAAGTGCTTATGCACAAGGCTCAACAAAGCAACACCATAACTGGACACCAAATCCAAAAGGTGCAAAGCCTAAAGATGTAATAGAGATTCCCACTACTTGTAACGGTATGGGTGAAACAACACCTCACCCGACGCAAAAACCCGAAGAGTTATTAAGAAAATTTGTTCTTGCGTCTTCTAATGAAGGGGATGTGGTTATCGATCCATTTTCAGGTTCAGGAACAACTCTCGTTGTTGCAGAACAACTAAATCGTTATTGGATGGGATGCGATCTGAATATGGAATACAACGATTGGGCATTCAGACGTATAGAAAATGTTCGTCGTATGACAAAAGAAGAATGGATATCTCTAGATCGTAAAAATGCAGAAAGACGGGAATCTATACGATGACATTAACAGATTTAGTCAATCATGCAACGGACAAAAAACGCTTTCAAAATATTCAGGATTATATAAATTTTTGTAAGAGCTATCTAAAATTTATTGAAACGGGTTTGCAAGCTAGAATTGTTTCGCAGAACGAGAATCACTACCAGTTTTATCAGTATCAGACTGATGGCTATTACAATATTACGCGCCCAATTAATACATCTTTGATGTATGAGGTATCTGTATTTGAAACTAATTCTGTTCAATTTTTACAAGCTCTTGAACAGTTGCGTGATAGAGAGTTACCTGATGATGGATTGAGGCAAGTTTTAATTTGTACCATATACACGATGCAGCAATCAATAGGCGCTGCTCTGGATGCACTACCTTCAGGAAAATCTAATCAAGCTCGTAAAGTAAATGGGGATCTTTTTGAGCGTTTAATCTGTCTCATAATTTCCGCTCTAAATATAGATTGTGTCGCTGGAACAGCACAGGTTCCAGTTAAAGACGACAACGATGGAATTTTGTTTCATAGCAGTTATCAACACGACTTGTTGATCAGCAAAGAAGATGAACTCAAAATTATTGGTTCGGTAAAAACCTCCAGTAAAGATCGTATTGACAAAATTTTTGTAGATAAGTTTTTGTACAATAAATTGACCAATACCGATGTACCTCATATTGCAATTTTCCTCAACGATGTGCAAAGAAAGAAAACGAAGCAACAGCATCGCTATGGCATTAATGCTACCTTTTTGCCGGGGCATTTCAAAGCTTATACTATTAAGCTCAATCCATTGGATGGTGTGTATTATTGCGATATTCGACCGAATATGATTACAGATCCGTTGCTCTCACAGCACATTCAAACTATCGATCATTTTTTCTATGACGATCTTTGGAATTTGCTCAATAGAGATGGACAGTCCCTAGAAGAGGTAGAAATAGAAGAAGACGAAAACGAGGAAAGCGAAGAATAGTGAAGCAAGCGCAGGCTAACAAACCGTTTAATTGCCACAACATGCCGATCGCATACCGCACCGCTTCCCCCATCATCGAACAACGATCGCACTCCGAAGCCCTTTTCTCCCACATAAGCAACTGTTCCCGAAAAGCTTGGTATTGCTTAGCCTGCTGCACGATGCTTGCAGTTTCCGACACAGAAGACTCAGTGCGGGTATTAGCCACTCTGCAGCTTCAAGGGTTAACAATTAAATGTTAATAATCGGTCAAAAGGGCGATCGCATACCGCACCGCTTCCCCCATCATCGAACCGCGAACGCGATCGGACGCCGTTTTCTCCCACGCGAGCAACTGTTCCCGAAAAGCCGGGTCTTGCTTCGCCCGCTGCACGATCGCCTGACTGATAACTTTCTTTTGAATCTGCTCTGTCGGGATACCTTGCTGCTTCAAATAATCCAACAGCCGCTGCACGCTTTCAGAGAATTTATCCGGCGTCTGAGACATCAAAATAAACGAAATTTGGCGCACCATTCGCTGGTAGATTTCCTGTCTTCTGAGCAATACTTCCTTTTGGCTCGGCTCCGCATTGTTACTAGGAACAGCCAAGTCTAGCAAACTCAAAATTTCAGCGCCCTTGGCTAAAACCTTTTCCAACATATCTGGATAAATCTCCAAAATGCGATCGCCCAAAATCTTGCCGTTCACCAAACGGTTCGCACTCAGCCGCAATAAACTTTGTTCTCCCGCCGACTCAAAAAATTGAACGTTGAATTTGAGTTCGTGGCTTTCCAACTCCACCCGACGCAGCGTAAAAACCAAAGCTTCCCAATTAGGAGATTCCTCAAAACACACCTTGACAATAGAACTGTCCTCTTGATGCTGCCGCCCCAATTCCCCCGACTCAAAATCGCGATCGATCGGCAAGCGATTTGCCGCAACTTTCGCAGTATAATCAAACTCAGTAAAAACATAGCTGCAGTCAACTCTCGACAGATCGACATCTTGAACTTGCCAATTTTGAATGCAGCAACCCGTAAGCTGGGTTCCCTCCAAATTCGTCCGAATCAAACGGCACTCAATCAAACAAGCTTCTCTTAAATCCGCCTCACCCAACATCGCATCCATCAAATAAGCGCCACTCAAATCAGCTTTCCGCAAATCAGCACTTCGCAAATTAGCTTCGCTCAAATCTGCTCGCAGCAAATACACTCCTTGCAGGTTAGCTCGCAGCAAAAGCGCCTTCTTAAAACTCGCTTTCAATAAATAAGAACCCGCCAGATTAGCTCGACTCAAATCAGCGTTATCCAGCACCGCCTCAGTCAAATCCGCCCCCGCCAGCACAGCTCGGTGCAAGTCAGCGCCCGTCAGATTTGCCGATCGCATTTGAGCGCCATTCAAGTCAGCTTCAATCAAATTTACACCGATTAAAATTGCCGATCGCAAATTCGCTTCCACCAAATGCGCTTCCCGCAAATTAGCACCCGTTAAATTAGCACCAACAAGACTGGCGCGGTTGAGATTCGCCTCCATCAATTCCGCCTCCATCAACTTCGCGCCGTCGAGTTTAGCCCCAGCCAAATTAATTTGGTCAGATTTAACTCCTTGAAGATTAGCACCGCCCAAATCCGCTTCCGGAAACGCGGCCCAATTGAGTTCTGCGGCTTCCAAACAAGCAAGGCGCAAATCCGCTTTAGCAAGATTTGCCCCGCTCAAATTTGCCCCGCTCAGATTCGCCCCAGCCAGCCCCACACTGCGGAGATCCGCGCGCCGCAAACAAGCCCCTATCAACTTGGCATTGCTCAAAAAAGACCAGCTCAAATTAGCACCGGTCAAGTTAGCACCAGTGAGGTCTATTTCTCGCAGGTTAACACCGCTTAAACTAGCGCCGCTAAGGTCAATGTGACCAAAGTTGCGCTCTCCCTGTTGATAGCGCTGTAAAAATTCTTGTGTTTGCATTCCGCAGATTGGGGGGCTGGCAATTTAGCTGTTTTAGGACGCGCGGGTCAATCGATTTTAGATTTTAGATTTTAGATTTTAGATTAAAGCATTGACCCCACAGATAAATACGTTCGCCAATTTTCATCGGATACAGGTTTTTTATTTCTGGACGGATGAATCACGTGGCGGGTATCCTGGATGCGAGGGGGTCAATAACTTGAACTGTAAGGTACGCACGGAACACGAGCGGGCTAAGCACGGGAACACTACTCCTACTACTTACTGTAATAACTCATGTCCTCCGGGCGATCAGTGCGTACTTTACCCCTATAGATGGCAGTTCAAAGGATTTGGTGCGTAACTTCTATTTCTACTACCAGTTTTACAGACTTTTGTAACTTCAAGTAGCCGAGTTCATATCTAATACGCTGGGAGCATCTTATATTTGGAAAAATACTTCTTCTGGCTCCTTCCTTCTTCCTGTTTTCTTCTGCCTCCTGCCTCCAAACTCCTGCCTCCAAACTCCAATTTTGGGCTTGGTTGCTTTCATTGAGATGCTCCCCATACACTGCCCCGCCGGAGAGTGTTTTTACCTAAAGCGCTGCAATTCTTGCTGTAAGTGTTTTCCCCATTTAGTCGCTAGAGGAATTTCTGTAAAAGGAACCTGCACCGCAGCAGCATCTTTCAACAAAAATTCGAGGGCGATTGGACTTCCCGAATTCGGCGGCGACTCTAAATCAACTGCCTGAGAGTTGACTAACAACCGCAGCGACTGCACGTCTTTTAAAGAAAAAGTTTGCAAATTTACAGGCCCGCTGCGAGTAGGTTTTCCCCAAGTTAAACAGTCTTCTTGCTGACCGAGTACAGCATAAATATCGTACTTGGCTTTAGCGAATTGTTCTGCCCAGACGCGATACGCTTCCAGCTTTTGATACTCGTTCCACCCTGCCCAAGCCAGCCCGATAAAGATTGCCAGCAGGGGCAGCCACATTAAACCTCTTTCCATGCAATACCCTTGTTGAAAATACTCGCTTGTTCTGTTTCTCATCTTCTCTAATGATACAATTAATTGAACTCCTAAAACTTGCTCTGCAATTTAAACTAGAAATTAGAGCAATTTTTGATCGAGCAACAGCCACAGCCGAAAAATACCAAACGCCCGCGTGCGAGATATCCACAAGCCACAGCAAGGAAAACTGGCGCGGGCAGTGAAAATTGGGTTATTGTGGTGAACACGCCTTCCCTAAACGGACGATCGGCAATGAAAAAGTTTTTCCTTCTGTGCTTATTTTTAATCGGGCTCGGCTGGGCGATTTCTAATTTCCCAGGACTTGCTACTCAAGGCACTTACGACTCGATTGTGCTGGATTTCCGCGAAGATTTGGGTGCTGCTGAGATTGCGAAAGAAGTAAATGCGATCGCCCAACAGTACCAAGTCGCACCGCAACTCAACAGCGAATTCTCAGCGGCAGACAATGTATATGTAGTTAAGGGCGATCGCACTTTGCTAAACGCCCTGAGAAAATCAAATTTGGCTAAAGATACCGAATACATTGAACCGAACTACGTCTACAGCGCTTTCGAGATTCCCAACGACCCCATGTATACCAAGCAGTGGAATCTCCGCAGTATCAATGTAGAATCTGCCTGGAACGAAACCAAAGGCAGCGGCACAACAGTAGCGATAATTGACACGGGTATTACTCCAGTCGCTGACTTAAAAGAAACCAAATTTGTACCGGGCTACGACTTTGTAAACGATCGCGCCGAAGCCTACGATGACAACGGCCACGGTACTCACGTCGCAGGTACTGTCGCCCAATCAACTAACAACAATTACGGCGTTGCGGGCATCGCCTACGAAGCAGCTTTAATGCCGCTAAAAGTGTTAAGCGGCAGCGGTGGCGGCACGGTTTCCGACATCGCCGAAGCAATTAAATTTGCTGCTGACAACGGCGCCGATGTTATCAACATGAGTCTCGGTGGCGGCGGTGAAAGTCAGTTAATGTCCGAGGCGATCGACTACGCCCACTCTAAAGGCGTTGTCATCATCGCAGCCGCCGGCAACTCCGGCGACAGTTCCGCTTCCTATCCCGCCCGCTATCCCCACGTCATCGGCGTTTCCGCCCTCGGCCCCGACGACGAAAAAGCCTCTTACTCCAATTTCGGCGCAGGGGTTGACATTGCAGCCCCCGGCGGTTCTGAAATGGGCAAAATCCTACAAAGTACGATCGACCCGGAAACCGGCGCCGAAGTCTTTGAAGGCTACCAAGGCACTAGCATGGCTTCTCCCCACGTTGCAGCCGTTGCAGCCCTTGTCAAGGCTTCCGGTATCACAGAACCAGACGCAATTCGCAGCGTACTCTTGCAGTCGTCGCGAACTGTCACTGAAGATCCCTTAAACCATTTTGGTTCAGGACACCTAGACGCAGCCGCAGCAGTTCAGCTAGCCCAGCGCGGACAAATCAACTTCCGCGATTTTTTCCGCTGGCTGCGCGATAACGGCTATCTCAACCCCCGCTTTTGGATTGACGGCGGCGCAGTCGCCCTGTTGCCTAAAATTGCAATGGTGCTCGGTTCTTACCTGCTGGCTTTCTTGATGCGGAATTATTTCCCCTTCGCCTGGACTTGGGGCTTTTCCGGTGGCTTGATTGCTGGTAGTTCTGGGTTCTTTTTCCTGCGGAACTTGTTTGTATTTGACTTGCCGCAGTGGCCGATGCGGGTGATGGGCAGTTCTATTCCCGAACTCGGCGGTGCAATTACTGGCAGCAGTATGCTGAATCCCTTTTTTGCTAGCGTTTTGATTCCTGGGATTTTGATTGCTTTGCTGTTGGGACATCAACAGTGGAAGTGGATCGCGATCGCCATTTCGATCGGCTTTGCTAGCAGTTTAGCGGTGAATGCTTTTGTGTCTCCCGCAGTCTGGGGATTGGGCACAGGTTTATTATCACAAACATTCTTGATTGTCAATGCTTTTCTGTGTTTCGGACTGGCGCGTTTAGCAATTAAAACAGAGGTGCGATCGGCATGAGTATTACTGTCAAAGGCAAAATTGAACGCAAAGGATTAGGCCCGGGCACTTGGGCTTTGGTTGGCGAAGATGGGGAAACTTACGAACTTAAGAATGCTCCTTCTGAGTTGAAAAAAGCTGATTTGAAAGTCAGTGTCAAAGGTGAAGTCCGCAAGGATGTGATGACTTTTGCTATGATCGGCCCGGTGCTTGAGGTGCAGTCTTTTGATGTGTTGTAGGTCGATCGACTAATCCAGCTTTCGAGCAAAAAAAACCCCGGCCAAAATTGGCTGGGGTTTATTAATCAGGGTGCATCTTTATTTACTTTCCAGTGGCTAGGACGATGTTCGGGATCAATTTGATTTTTAACCGCCGATGTACGCAGATTAACGCGGATAATTATTGATTTATTGAAATTTTGTGGTTTTGACTGCAATACGAAAAAAAAACCCGGCCAAAATTGGTCGGGAGTTAATTAATCAGGGTGCATCTACTAATTTAGTCTCCGGTTCGAGGTGCACCTGTTCGGGACAGTTTGAGAAAATTTTTGATAATTAGCGATTTTGGCTGTAATAAGCTGCTGTGCATCTAATTTGACAGTCAATTTTTCTACAATTATTGTGGGACGGGCATCTTGCCCGTCTCTGTACTCAATTTAGATGCGTAGCAGCTTACGACAAAAAAAACCCGGCCAAAATTGGTCGGGAGTTAATTAATCAGGGTGCATCTACTAATTTAGTCTCCGGTTCGAGGTG
>NZ_JAUBTG010000009.1:104825-123719 GCF_036702395.1 Microcoleus sp. D3_18_C2
CACCTGTTCGGGACAGTTTGGGAAAATTTTGGGAAATTCGTGGTTTGGGGTGCGATCGGCAAAAAAAAACCCCAAACCAGAATTGGCGGGGAGTTAATTAATCAGGGTGCATCTACCAATTAAGCTTCCTGAGAATTCCAGCGCAATCCGGACAACCTCAAACTTTATTCAGCATCACCGTCGATATCGCAAAAAAAAACCCCAAACCAAAATTGGCGGGGAGTTAATTAATCAGGGTGCATCTACCAATTAAGCTTCCTGAGAATTCGAGCGCCATCCGGACAACCTCAAACTTTATTCAGCATCACCCTCGATACCGCAAAAAAAAACCCCAAACCAAAATTGGTCGGGAGTTAATTAATCAGGGTGCATCTACTAATTTAGTCTCCCGCCCGATGTGCACCTTTTCAGGACACTTTGGCAGAATTTTGGAGAATTTGTGGCGAGGGGGGGCGATCGACAAAAAAAACCCGGCCAAAATTGGTCGGGAGTTAATTAATCAGGGTGCATCTACCAATTAAGCTTCCTGAGAATTCGAGCGCAATCCGGACACTTACCACTAAAAACTCAAAACTCTTTTCGGTGAACCAGAGTTGCACTAGCTTGGTCTGTCGGAACTAGCAAGATTTCGCTAATATTGACGTGGGGCGATCGCGTCGCGCAAAAATACACGACATCGGCTACATCGTCCGCAGTCAGCGGTGTCAATCCTTGATAGACATTTTTTGCTTTTTCTGCATCGCCGTGAAACCGGACATTGCTAAATTCTGTTTCCACCAAACCAGGCTCTATTTCTGTCACCCGCACTGCTGTTCCCAAAAGGTCTTGTTTCAACCCTTCAGAAATAGCTCTCACTGCTGCTTTGGAAGCGCAATAAACATTACCTTTCGGATAAGCTTGGCGGCCTGCTATTGAGCCGATATTCACTACGTGGCCGCGGTTTCGGCTTACCATTCCCGGCACGATCGCACGAGTCATGTAAAGCAAGCCTTTAACATTGGTATCAATCATTTCTTCCCAATCTTGAAAGTTGCCTTCGTGCAGTTTGTCTAAACCACGGCTCAATCCCGCATTGTTAATCAGAATATCGATGTTTTTCCAGGCATCGGGAAGCGCAGTTATCGCCGATTCGACTTGCGGGCGATCGCGCACGTCCAATTCTAGTAAATAAATCTCGTTTGCCGATGCGATGGATTTTGTTTCTACAAGTTCGTTTGCCAGTCGATCAAGCTTTTCAAGACGGCGGGCTGCTAAAATTAGTTTGGCTCCACCTTTGGCGAATATCTTGGCACAGGCTGCTCCGATACCGCTACTCGCACCTGTAATGAAAACAATTTGATTTTGGATAGAAATCATACGATTTTAGATTTTAGATTTTAGATTTGGGAATTGGGAATGACTAATGAGATAAGGGTTTGGATATTTCATACTGTCAATTCAACATAATTCTTGTAGTGACGACTTTAGGGATTCAGTCCTTTCTCTTCAAGATTTTCTTGAACTCGCCACTACTAAAATTACCCAAATAATACCATCCCCTAAAAAATGCAACTGTAGACCAGCGCTCCAAACATTTAATTCATAAGTTATTCCCCATCTAAAATCTAAAATCTAAAATCTAAAATCTAAAATCTAAAATGGTATAACCCATAACACCTATTTTATTACTTGACAACCCGCAATCGCACACTAACTGTTGCAATTCCACCTTGTCGCATCAAAACTGCTGAAACCCACCGATTTTCTGGCGTAGCCGGAGCTTTACCTACTTTAAAAATTCCCCCGGCATTTAGCAACTCTAGCTCGACTTCTGAGGGATTAAAAAAGGTTTTTTCGGTAATGGGTTCCTCCAAAACAGTCCCTATTAAAATATCATCGCCGATCGGCTCTCGTACAATGGCATCAAAATAGTAATCTTCGCCTACCTTAACTTGCTCCGGCAAATTTACTTCAATTGTGGGAGGATTATTTCCAGAACTAAGCTGAGTTTGTTCTGCTAAAATCTCTTGACTAACTATTTTTTCACCTTCAAAGCGCTGCTGGGAACGGATGGTAGCTTTGAGAGTTAATTCTCTGCCATCCTTTTTTTGAGTGCCGGCAATTGTAGTTATGGTTTCTGCAATAATCGCGCTACCTTCGGTTTTCCAAGATTTGATCTCGGTGCGGTAATTTAAACTTGGATATCGATCCCAGAGTTGGGTGAGGGCTTTTTCCATGCTTTGGCCGTTTAAGCCGTCAGAATGAGTGAAATTCTGGCTGTAAAATGCCATGACTGCTTTGACATCGCGCCGGTTGGCGGCGGCGTCAATTTCTGTTAGCAGTTTTGTGAGTGGGGCGGGCGCATTTTCAGGGGTTTGGGCGATCGTTTGGGGAGTCGCCCCGATCGCACCGATCGCTCTTGCCGCACCTTGATGCAGCACGCCAGCACTTACCACTGTTAAACATAACAATATTTGAGCGATCGACTGCCCGCCGTTAAAGCCAAAAACGATCGCCCGTTGGCGCAGCCCTCGAAGCGGATCGGCTTTTTCGTCCCGACGGCTGGAAAAATACTGAGATGCACTTGGCACTAAATTCAAAAAATTACGCATTAGGTGATAATTTGGTTATTTGTCAGGAGTCGTGGCGCGGGCAACTGTTCGCCTGCAACGAAAACTGACAACGGAAGGACGGACATGGCACAATCTAATTTTAGATTGCTGATTGAAAATTGGCTGAAACTGCCGGAATAATAAGCATAATAATCTAAAACCTCAAATATAAAATTGATTGACCTGTGGAACTTGTACTTGTAAAAAAAACAAAAACCTTGACAAAAGCCCCCCTCCGGTTGTTGGTTGCAGCTAGCGGCACTGGTGGACATTTATTTCCTGCGATCGCCACCGCTAGTCAGTTGAACGACTGTCAGATCGAATGGCTAGGAGTCCCAGATCGCATGGAAACCGAATTAGTTTCATCCCTTTACCCCCTCCACACGATCGCCGTTGAAGGCTTTCAGCAGCGATTTGGACTAGGTACTGTGCGAATTTTGGGCGGACTCGTCGGCTCGATCCTTCATGTGCGGAAGTTGCTCAAAGCGGGAAATTTTCAGGGAGTCTTTACTACCGGCGGTTACATCGCAGCACCAGCAATTCTAGCGGCTCGCTCTTTGGGTTTGCCGGTGATTCTCCACGAATCTAATGCCATTCCGGGGAAGGTGACGCGCTGGTTTAGTCCTTTGTGCACTGCTGTGGCGATCGGATTTGAAGCAGCAGCCCAGCATTTACCCCGCGCCAAAACGGTGGTGGCTGGTACGCCGGTGCGATCGCAATTCCTCGCCCGCCAACCTCTAAATTTGCCAATTCCTGACAGCGTACCTGTTATTTTAGTCATGGGTGGCTCTCAAGGTGCTGTCGCAGTCAATAAGTTAGTGCGCGAGTGTGCTCCGGCTTGGTTTGATGCCGGCGCTTGGGTGGTTCACCTCACCGGAAATAATGACCCGGATGCCGAGAGTTTGAAACACGAGCAATATTTGTCAATGCCATTTTACGACAATGTGGCGAGCTTGTTGCAGCGAGCAAATTTAGCAATTAGTCGATCGGGCGCCAGTGCTCTGACAGAATTAGCAGTGACGGGCGTACCTTCTATTTTAATTCCTTTTCCTCACGCGGCTGACGACCACCAAAGATTTAATGCGGATGTATTTGCTAAAGTCGGCGCCGCTGTGGTATTCCGTCAAAGCGAACTGACAGCAGATGTCTTGCAAAGCAAAGTGTTGTATTTGTTAAGAGATTCCGAATATTTGGAAAAAATGTCTCAAGCTGCTGCTCAATTAGCGGTGACAGACAGTACAGAACGTTTGGCAAATTTGGTCAGGGAATTGGTGGTGAGGTAGCGAAAATTGGACACCGCCACTAATTTAACGAGTTCTTTTTAATGAGGGTAAAGCGTAAAACCCCTGTCCAACCAAATAACATAAAACACAGCCCCATCCCGATAACCAACCATTGGAGCCTTCCCGCAAAACCGAAAAGCAATAAAATTTACATCATCCTTAAGATGGCTGGGAATAGGTGCTCTAATGGAACTTCGGGCTATCTTCTCGTAGCCCAATCCGTGACGGGGACAAGCATTAATCTCACTCCAGGTAAGCTGATTTAATTTGTAGAGCGTATCTGCAAAAGCAGCCTTTTCATCTTTTGTGCATTGAGAAAGAGAGTAATCTTTATTCATGTATCGCAAAGAAAATAGAGGTGACTCCTGCTCTGGCGGTAAATCAACAATTTCTCTAGGTGAAATCCTTTTCCCTTTTTCTTGGCGTTGATTTGCCTTAAGATGCTTCTTCACAATTGAGTTGAGTCTTGAAGTATTTTTTCAGGGATTGATGAGTAATTTTTCCGCTATTTTGAGCAGCAAGTTTCCAGGGATATTCTTCGTGTGTCATGTTCCTTAACTTCCATGCAGCAAACTGCCCAAACACAGAGTAAACTTCATCAAGCAGGCTCTTAGTTTTTTCTTCGTAAATCGAAAAGTCTATATATTCAGGACGTGGAATTGCACCAGTACCATACTTTTTATAGTGACGGTACAAATCAGGAACAACGGGCCCGTGAGTCCATGCTTCTATGGCTTCAAGAAATAGCGGTTCATCGTACAAAGCTAAATGAAAGCCTTGAGCATAGTAAACCAATTTCTGAAGCTTGAGATTAGATATCAGATCGCCAGCATCTTCACTTGCCTGAGCCAAAAAGTATTCGGCTGCATCATAACAACTCAGCATAACTTACTTGGTAGTCATTAAACGGCAAAACTAGAACGAGATTTTTTTGACACTCCCGCGACTCAAGCAGACTATATTTGTCTGGAGACGTTTTCACGGGGAATTGCGAGCCGTGTCACTTTATTTACATTATACTATATTTTCTCAATCTATGCCATATTCAATTTAACAAAATTAACTACCGATTCTAATCCTTCCTTTGTCTTCAAGTTAGTAAAAACAAAAGGTTTCTCCCCCCGCATTTTTTTCGCGTCCCGTTCCATCACGCCTAAATCTGCTCCTACATAAGGTGCGAGGTCTGTTTTATTAATTACCAACATATCAGATTTAGTAATTCCTGGCCCGCCTTTGCGCGGAATTTTATCGCCTGCTGCGACATCGATTACGTAAATTGTTAAATCTACTAACTCCGGGCTAAAAGTTGCCGCCAAGTTATCGCCGCCGCTTTCGACAAATACTAAATCTAAATCAGTGAATTTGTGTTCTAACTCTTCTATAGCTACTAAGTTTATCGAAGCATCTTCGCGGATGGCTGTGTGGGGACAGCCTCCTGTTTCTACGCCCAAAATTCGATCGCTCTCTAAAGCTTGACTCCGAACCAAAAATTGGGCATCTTCCTGAGTATAGATATCATTAGTAACAACCGCAATCTGGTATTGCTGCCGCAGCGCCTTGCACAAAGCATCAAGTAAAGCAGTTTTCCCCGAACCAACTGGCCCAGCAATTCCTACACGAAAAGCACCCATAGCGATTTTAGATTTTAGATTTTAGATTTTAGATTTTCTGATTTTCTGATTTGGGATTTGGGATTGAGGGATTTGGGATTGAAGGATTTTCAACTGCGAAACAACCGAGTGTACTGAGTTTCGTGCGCCATGCTAGCCAGTCCTAATCCCCAACTGCAACTGCCAAGCTCATCATCTTCTAATTTTAAAACTTCTTGCGCCGTACAGCTAATTTGAAACTGCAAATCTAACAGTAACTGTTGACCGGCTGTTTGACCGAGGGGAATCAGTTTCACGCCCGCACTCGCCAAATTGGCAGCCCAACTGTACAAATATCCTAACACGGCCGCTTCCTCTTCAATCTGCCAGTTGGCGGCGGCAATGCCAAAGCCGATCGCAAAATTGCACGGATTGCCGCCAAATTCCACCAAATCTTTTACACTTGTTGTTAACCCAGAAGCAACGGGCGATTCCCTGCGGGATAGCTTCGCTTCACGCAAATCCAGCAGCAACCTCACCAAAGTCCGCCCCATTTGCCAACTTTGCAAGCGCAACTCTTCTGTTTCCTTAGCAGCCGTCGCCCAAGCATTCCAGTAATTCAAAGCCGTCAAATCCCCCATCTGTGCCGCCCTCAAAGCCCTTACCACCACAGCGGCTTCTACTCGCACAGCCCCGAATTGCAGCGAATTTTCTAACCAATTCCTCAAAGTAATCTCGCTGTCGATCGTACCGGTTTCTACCAGACTTTCGATTCCCTCAGAATAACTATAAGCTCCCACAGGTGCAAAAGCTAACTGCAACAAAGATAAAAGTTGATTGTTCACTGTTGACTGTTGACCAAGAATTTGTTGATGGTACCCGCCACGTGATTTATCCGGGGAATCAATCGAAAATCGAAAATCGAAAATCCTCAAGCCCCCGAATTTATCTCGCGCAAGTCAATCCAAAATCTAAAATCTAAAATCTAAAATCTAAAATCTAAAATCGAATGACTGTTGACTGTTGACTTCTTGCTTCTTCAATAGCCGAAAGCAATTTAGTCATAAGCCCTCGGATTTATCGGTGGGAGTAAATCTAAAATCTAAAATCTAAAATCTAAAATCTAATGGCTGTGCCCGTAAGCGCCCATTTCCGGCTGAAACGGCACAATTTCCTCTGTTACTTCCAAACCCATTTTTTCTAGCATTCCCTGCAACACAGAGTCGGGAGAAAGCCTTAAATAATTATCGGCAACTTCTAAAGCTACGTGGCGGTTTCCTAAATGATAAGCCGCCCGCATCAGTAGCAGCGGGCTTGAGGCCCGCGCTGTCAGCACGAGTTCGGGTTTTGCACTTACCAGTACCAAACAGCTACCGTCTTCCGACTGCAATAAATCTCGATCGCGCAATACTGTACCTCTGGGCAAACTCAGGTGCAGCCTTTCCCCCGTTTCTGTCTCGAATCGGTGGCGGCTGCGAGTGCGATCGTCGGCTGTCATTGGTAAAGTAAAGCTGACAACAGCATCGGGATTTGCTGGTAAATGTTTTGTGAATGTTAGCATTTTTCTATTCTATTCCTCAGAACCCTTCACTTTACATCGAGTTTTTGAGGAATATCTTTTTTATAGCCGAAGGAATAAGGAAGACCGAAATTGCCATTTTCAGCTCATGTTTCAGGAATTAAAAACGTTTTAATCGTCTTGGCGATCGCTATATCTCATTCCGATTTACAGCCAGTTGAAAAATATTCATCTCTCTGAACCGCTCCCGTTCTTGTCTCTTTACCACATTTTTGTCATCTTGTCAAGCATTTTATCACAGACGATCGCCCTTTTTTCAAAAAATTTTGCATATCGTCTAGTAACTCGAACAATTTAAATCTCCAATATATTGTTGGGGGGAGGTAGCGCTTAGGCATCCTGCCTGCCATTAACAAGCTTTTATGGAGAAGTCTAATAGAACGGGAGAGGAAGAAAGACTCAAACCCTCAAGCTTATTGATTGCCCGCTTGTTGCAGTCGCAGCAGTTCGGCTTGAATTCGCTGTTTGACTGCCGGGTCCGCTTGCTGGAGCAAAGTAAGCTGGTTGAAGCGACTAACTGTCAAACCATTGGTTTCGATAACTTTTTTAGCTTGTTGGCAGTAATTCACCGCGATGCCACGAACACCTCCAGACAACCTATTAATTTGCTGAGTTTCGTTGCACACTACTCTGGGAACCGATCCCCCAGCCATTCCTTTAATTTCGTTATAAGCTTCCACCCGTCTGGGTTCTATTGCCAACACAGCACGAGCGTAGCTAGTAATTTCTTGGCTGCTAATTTCTTGAGCTTGGGCTGCCGATCCGAAAACGAGGTTTGGGGATTGTCCATACAAACCGGGCGCCCATCCGCTAGCTAAAGCTGCTGCAGAAATGATGCCTGCAAACAGCGATTGTCGCAGCATCCGGTTAATGCCAAATTTAGAGGTGTTTAGTGAGGTGTTCATGGTCGTCGGTGATTGCTTACGTGTAGATAAAAATGACACAGCGCTTGGAGGCTCAATCTTTTTGAATAATGTGGTGGCTAAAAAGTTCCTGCCTAGGAGTGACTATTTTGAATTCCAGCAGGATGCTTTGGAAGTTGCTACGACGATCGACTTTTTAGCAAATTAGATAATTTGATTCATTCTAGCATCTGTGGGAAGTTGACAATATTCAAACTTGAGATAGTAATTTTAATTACAGAGCGTTCCCGAGTTGCCAGAGGCAATAATTCTCAAAACGCAAATATTAAATAATTCTAAAAGTTATTGACAAATTACTCGCCTTAATTAGTCTAATCAAGGTACGCCCTAGCAAAGCTATCTTCCCGCCAGGGTTCCCGTTCCCCGTAGGGGTTCCCGTAGGGTAGGGTAGGGAAGCGCCTGGAAGGCTAGGTCAATCGATTTTAGATTTTAGATTTTAGATTTTACAATACTTCGGACAGTTTTTGATTGCCCACCGTAAAATAAGGGTTTCAGGGCGATTGGACAATCAAGCTGCCAACCGAAAATCAAGGGTTTCACACTATGAGATAAAAATATTCCGCACTATTGATTTTAGATTTTAGATTTTAGAATTGAAGCATTGACTTGCGCGAGATCAATTCGGGGGATCCTTTATCGGATACAGGTTTTTTATTTCTGGACGGATTCATCACGTGGCGGGTATCCTGGATGCGAGGGGGTCAAATTTAGCAGCAATCGCACTCCTCAATTGCGGCGATGATTTATCTAATGTTAAGCGATGGTGCATTTGTCGATCGACAAAATCCCCCACTGCTTTGGCTGCTGACGACGCCCAAGCCGGAACAAAAATCATGTTTTACTACCCGAAGATAGAGACAGCAACAGGGTACTAGACATTAAAATCTTGTTATCAAAATGCGCGCTATCTGTTTTTGGCAGTCAACGCGCAGGCGTGGGATTCCAGTTCTCGCTTCCTCCAGTTTGGGGCTGTGAAAACTTGTCTGGGAGTTAGCCAGAAACCTGGTTTTTCTACGAAATAAAATCGTTACAGCCACCAGCAAAAGCAGACAAACCCGGAAAGCTGGAATTTTTGGGGCTCAGTTTGCTTGTCATCTCGATCGCAGATAGCGATTTTGTGCAAGCATTATCGTAGCAATTTAACAATTATTAATTACCCATTGCCCATGAAAAGTCAAAAAGAAATTTGGCGAGTTATTCTCGCAGTAGCTATCAGTATTGTAGGCGTGCTGCACTTTGCAGTACCCGCACCTTTTATCAGAATTGTGCCGCCCCAGCTTCCTTACCCGGAAGCATTGGTTTATATCAGCGGTTTTTTCGAGATTTTGGGCGGAATTGGGCTGTTAGTTCCTCCTGTCAGCAGGGCGGCGGCGTGGGGGTTAATTGCCTTGTTTATTGCCGTGTTTCCAGCTAATATCAATCAAGCCGTCAACAACATTCCGATAGAAGGGATTCCCCACAACCAATTACTGTATTGGTTGAGGCTGCCTTTTCAAGCTGTCTTCATTGCTTGGGCCTGGGTTTATACCAAACCAGACGAAGGTAAACCCCGGGCTTCTATAGTTCCAGATACAACAGAAAACGCCCAATGAAGCAGTTCGACTACTCTGTGGATTTTAAAAACATCGACTTTAGACAGCACCCGGAACTTTATCGGGTAGGGAAAGGAGAACAGGGAGTGCTGTTGGTTGAACCATACAAAGGAGAAATTTTGCCTTTCTGGAGATTTAAGACTCCTGAAATTGCCAGGGAGTCTAGCAGCAAAATTTACTCCTTGTTTTTAGAGTATCTCGATGCCGATGATTTTGTGGGAGCCGACATGGCCCGCAAGTTCTTGCAGATGGGGTACACTCGATCCCGTCGCTACGCTAACCACAAAAGCGGCCGAAAATACCAGCAAAACCCTCAAAAGCTGAAGTCTGTTGCAGAGCAAACCGCCGCTCGAAAAGATATTTTGCCGCTCGAAACTGATCCGGTGAAAGCCGAATCCGCCGCCATTTTTAAAGAGAAATGGATGCTGGCTAAAATCAACGAGAAATATCTCCAGCTTTTAGCCAGACATCGGCAGATGTACGAATCTTAGTTAGTCAACGCTGAGGATTGACATACAGTTACCAAGAAATTGGGTCTAAAGCCCCGTCATAAGCTTGACGGCTTTAATTAATTATCAACTTTTGTTAATTGTTTTCTTGAACTTTCTTGCATTGTGTTCATTGTAGAGTAAAATAACTAGACTACAGGTAGAATAACCGCCGATACACATGAGACACCACGCTCAAACGACAGGTCGGAAAACAATAATGGTTAGTGGGTGGCGAAAACCACGAAAAACATAGCTGGGCTAACTAATGTAAGCCAAAATCAGAGACTAAACTTTTTATTTCTAAAATGTACTGTGGGGCACACAGAAACAAGAGAAGCAATTCTCGAAAGCTTGGGGAGACAAACCCTCGCGAGGCTATCTAAATTAAGCTCGATATTTGGTTCTTTTGAACGGATACCTGGTTTAAACACTGCCACAAGGATAGATAGTTTTAAGGTATGTCGCAGAACCAAGAATCCCCTCGCCTTCAGGCAGGGGAGTGTCAAAAAAACTCAGGACTTAGACTTTAGCCCCGTCGGCAGCAGTGTAGTTGTGCTTGCCTATCGGGGCCTGCTCTATTTGCTTGACCCTACTATTTACTCGTCATCTTCTTCCGTCTGCCACTGTCGCCAAATTTCAAAGGCATTAAAGCCCCTGTATTGCAGGTAATTCAAGACTTTGCCCTTGGTTTTCGGATCTGCTTTACCCCAAGTATCGATCTTGTATTTCCGCATGACTTTGGCTTTTAATTCGGCCAGTTTTTCTGCTTCGGAGTCCTGATTTTCTGCAATTTCTTCTTCCCAGACTTGCTCGAACAAATCGTTGGTAATTCCTTTTTGCAGGCACTTGCGCTTGATGGCAGACTTTCCGTATTTGCCTGCTGCAGAGGCGATCGAGTTTGCCACCAAGCGAGTGTCAGACTGATAGCCCCGGTCTTGAATTTGCGCGATCGCCTCCAATATTTCCTCATTGCCAAAACCTTTCTCTTGCCCCTTTTTGCGAAGTTCAGAGGCACTGTAGTCTTTGCGAGACAAGAGAAAATAGAAATAGTCAAGACAGCTCATCAGTTAAATCGAAGGGTGGCGCGCAAATACTCGTGTAGCGAAGCCAAATCCAGTAGCCTTGCTATCGGCTGACTGCATCGAGATCGCCTCTATTCTTCTGTATCCTCCTCTTCATCATCCAATTCCACATCCGGTCTGTCCACATCGATCTGAATCAAGCGAATGTGCTTGTATCCGAGCTTAATTTCAAACTCGTCTCCCGGCTTTAATCCCATTTCTTGGGTATAATTTGCCCCGATCACGATCGAACCATTCTTGTGAACGCTAGCTCGATAACTCGCTTCTCGCCCGCGTCCGTCTGCTTTAGACTTCTCTAGCTCAATGCCCTTAGCAGCTAACACTGCATCGTAAAACTCAGCCAGATTAATCCGGGTTTCTCCACTTTTGCTGACAGTGAAGTAGCCGCAAAGCTTCGCAAGTTCTCTGCGTGGCAAATCACTGCCTTTGATTTTTTGAAGCAGACCTTTTCCTGTTAAGGGTGCTGTAGCTGTTTCTGCCATTGACCGTACCTCGCTTATTGGACTTTACTTATATCAATTACAACACATTAGATTAACTTTGTTTCACTGTCAATACTAATAATTCTGAATATTAAGATTCTGGATAAATTTCTGCGGCCTCAAGACCGGGGGTGCAAGTAAGGATGCTCGAAGGGCGATCAATTTGCTCCTCGCGGCCCAAATCCTTGTGTAAGCCTTGGAGCGATCGCGCGGGGAATTATTGTCGCAAATTAAATGCTTTACTTTTTTACAGTAAAGTCTGTTCCCTGCATTCACCAATCCCCGATTGTGTCTGCGGTCAAGGTCAAAATAAGACAGCCATGAATGGAAATACCTAGAACGCGGCCACTGCAAATCTGCCGAAAGCATTTACCGGCGCGGGGTTAACTTTTACCTCAACAAGACGAGGCAGCACTTGTTCTCGATGCCACTGCCAGCTACTTGTAAATTCTATTTTTACGGCTGGAAATCCCCTCAAAACCCCAAATACCAACGAGCAATCTTCTATTAAGGTTTTGGGCATATAACTTGCACAGAACGCAGTCTGGGGAAGGCAATCCGGTAAAAATTGCAGGAAATTTCACCGGTTGGTTGAACGGGTTTAAGCTAAAACCCGACTCCATGGGCGCGGCGGCAGAAACATCGGGCAGCCACTAAGAGGAGAATAGTTTTGATCGGGCGAGATTGCTTCGCGACTCTTAACACTTCGCCACGAATCAGTAGATTTCTAGGGGGAACTGGCGAAAATCTTCCTCCTCGGGCCCCAAGCCAGAGAATTTGAGGTTATTTCCACAGGGGAATTGAAAAAGACCGAGTTTAATGCACAACAGCTTAAATGTTTGATGCACTACAAATTAGCAGCGGTTCCCGACATGGAGTTTCGATGGAAATGTATTGGTTTCGAGTCGTGGCCTGTAAACTGCCATACTCTCAAAATTTATGCACCAACTGGAGGGGCGCGTCAATCGATTTTAGATTTTAGATTTTAGATTTTAGATTTAAGCCTTGACCCCACGGATAAATACGTTCGGCAAGTTTCATCGGATACAGGTTTTTTATTTCACCGGTCCTGAGTCTGCTTTCGGCATGAATCACGTGGCGGGTATCCTGGATGCGAGGAGGTCAAACTCACAGCCGCTTCCATAATTAATTATTGTTAAATAAGCGCGCTGACGGTGAGGACGTTCTTAATTGTGGCAACTCTGGCTTTTATTGTCTTGTGCCGAATGAGGAATGCTCGTGCTGCCGAATCAGCCCGCTCAAAAACGCAGACAAGCCACCGACTCCTGTCGTGGAGAGATCAAAATTTTAGACTCTTGTTCCATTTCCCAGATTTATCTGTGGAGTAAATTTAAAATCTCAAATCGTTCGACTCAGGACTCAAGCCGAGGTCTAAAATCTCAAATCGACTGACGCATTCTATGATTAAGCAGTCCCGGACTTACTTTCTCGACGAGAAACCCAGTTTCTTCCTCGATGCTTAGTTGGGCTGCTGCTTATTTTCGGTAAAAACCGACTTGATGAAGGTAAGTCCGAGATTCGATCGAGCAGTATACTTTCGATCGCTTTGCCAGCGGCAGCCGATCGCGAATGGCCAGCAAAAACCCCACCCAGTTTGGAGCCAGGCCAAGAGAGTCTAAATTCAGCATTGCAGTGGGCGATCGCTTTTAGTGACGTTGTTGCAGGTAATTTTGCGACAGGGGAGTCCGTACCGCCGGCAGTAACTCTTCTGGTTTCGGACCTCGCTGGTTCGAGTACCGCCACCCAAAAAAGCCAGCACTAAAAGCAACGGACAACAAGCAAAGCATCAGGGTAACAGATTTTTTCAGCCCCGGTTTTTTTAACGGTTTCTGAGTCGATGCAGCGGCGCGAGTTGCTTGGATCGCTGAACACTCAGAATTAGGAATAGAGGAGGGCGAAGCCGTCGGTGAGTTCGGTGAGTTAGTAGCATCCGCTCGATCGTTCTGGTGAACCCAATCCCTACGATCTTTTAATTGGTTGGGATATTCCCAGACTTCGCCGTCAGAATTGTCTGACTCATGGGATCGATTCGCTGGGATTGGGGGGTATTGGGCGATCGCCGAAACCGAAGACGGGGCCTTCCATTCTGTACCCGCGAGCGCCGGTGGCGTTCCCGGCGCGATTATGTGCACCATAGAACCGGATGTCGCGCTGTGGGCTGGCGCGCCGGTCAAATAGCCGTCAAAGTCCGGGTGCTGATAGAGAATGGGCAAAGCCCAGTATAGCTGGTGAGAACCGTAGGCAGAAATTAGCCCAGCTCTGGCACGGCTCAGGCTGAGATCGACTGGATAGCCTTGATTGAGGTTGCGGTAAAACAAACGCGTGAGAGTTAGGGCTACATCGTCGGGGATGCTTTCTGCCATTGCTAGCACTGCCGGAATTCCACGCTTGACTAGAGCTTCGGTTAAGTTCCGTTCCGGGCTGTCGTCCGCGAGGTCTGAGGGGTCGCCGTAGGCGCCGCGGCAGGAGTTGAACACGGCCATCTGAATACCGTTGTTAACGAGCAATCCAGCTAAGTCGTCGCCACTGAGGGTTTCGGTTAAGCCGGTGCGGCTGCTGACTAGGTAGAGTTCCCCACCTCTGGAACCTAAGTTGCTGTGGCCTGCGTAGTGCAGGACTTGGTAGTGTCCTTGTTCTAGGGCTTGGGTAAGTTGTTCTCGATCGGGCTGTTCGAGAATAGTCAGTTGAATTTCCGGGCAATGGGGGCTGTTTTTGAGAGGATGACCGGTGCGGTTTTGGAGTTCTTGCTGCAAATGGAGCACTTCTCGCTTGAGCTGCAAGCTGTCTCGATCGCTCGGAGAGGCGATCGCCATTAAAATTTTTAGTGGCCCGCCACTAGGCAGTATCCGGGTTTGCTTGAACAAACTTGTACCTGGTTGGTAGCGAGAAAATACGACATCGGTGCCGGTTGCCAAAGGGCGATCGCCGGCGTGCAGAACTTCCCACGGCAGTCGTGGCAAGCGCCGGCCTTTGAGTCCGAGTCGCAGTTGCAGCACTTCTCGGCGGTGCTGGGCTATGCCTTGAGCGCAAGTCCAGCTATCGCGCAAGTTTCCTTGAAACAGCCCGCTGTATAATTGTTGCCCCAGGGCTACTAAATTCGGCGCTGAGTTGTTTCCCGAACGGGAGAGGCCGCGACCGGCAAAACTGCTTCCCTGTACTGCTTTTCCCTGGAGCAAGCCCACCAGCGGGTCGTTCATCAGTTGAGCAGACAGTGCCAGCCATTCGTCGATCGGCCAGCGGACTTGTTGTTCGGCTAAGGGTACACCGGGTGCAACCCTTTCTGTCCGCACTAGATATTCATCGTCCCCAACGGGGGTGACTGAGAGTTGAAATTCCTGGCTCACCGATTTAGCGCCCTCCCGCCTTAATTCTGAATTTGCCTGCGTTTTTGCGGCTAGCAATAGCGCTCGGCAACATATTTTTTACTCTTCCAATCAAAGTTTCTGAATGCGCTTCCCCCGATCGGGCGATCGCTAGGGTCATGTATATTTGTTCAAACACTTTGAGGATATAAAAGTTGTACTTTAATAACAGTTTATTAGTTTTGATTGCCCTGTGGCTCGGTGAAAGCCGAATTTTCTCCAATCTTGCTATCTTTAACATTTTGCACCTCTACCGCAGACCCCTTTAGATTCGTCGTGAACTTGAGTTTCTCATTGCTGAGTAAAGTTAAATTGGAGGCACTTTACCAGGCGGATCTCTAGTTCTTATTAAAATTACTTCGGCTCTCGCCAACCGGTTTCAGGGCAATATCGCAGGCAAATTTGAGTATTTTATTTTTTTGGGAGAGGGGTCGATCGGTCTTTACCGCTTATCCTGTACCACCAACCCCCCATGTGTAATCTTGATTTTGTGTCAATTAATTAATTGGTCAGCCCTGGGTTCTCATCCGTAAGCCCTCCGCCCTCATCCTTAAGACCTCCGTGGCGATCGATAATCGATACTTCACCATCGATAATTCCTAATAATTTATTGCTAATTTACCGCTTTCATGATATAGAAAATTTTTAATTTAACTGTTTTAATCGAGTTAAAGTTAAGCAGCAAAAATAAACATCAGCAGCCAAGAACTCTCAACAATACAACGACCATAAAATTGTTCCGGTACTCTCAAGCAACTCTTTTTTTGGCATCTAGAGGATTACCCCTCATCAGGCCGGTTTCTCGGAGAATTATTGGACTTGGTAGCGAAGCCGTTACAAAACAACAGGGTTGGGCAGCCTCGCCGTGGGTCATGCCCGCTCAAAATGCCGAGCTTGCAACAGTCACCAAAAACTACTTCTGCGTCACATACCATTTGAAAGCAAATCTTACAATCTGCCTGAAGATAGATATATTTTGGCAGAACTCTTAGTATTGATCCGAAAAAAAACTCAGTTCGCGAGGTTTCCTCGAATGAGAGAAAATTGTGCCACTAAAAATTAGAACAAATATTTGGTCGGGGGAATTATCTAAATTTCTAATTAATCATCGGGAACTAAAATTACGAGGGTGCTGTCGTTTAGTCAAGAGATTCAAATCCTAGGTCAGGGAAGGATTTGTCAAAGCTGGGAGTGTTACAAAACTTCAATACACCCAGCCTAGATCGGAAAAAAAGCAAGGGTAGAATTTGGGGGACAGAGGTTTTGGGTAGTTATTTAGGAGTTGTCAGTTGCGAGTTTAAATTCAGCTAATTCACTGTAGAAATTACGTAGAAACTCTACAGGCAGGGGCCCTTCGGCGCAGCTTACTGTAGAAAATACCGAGAACATCTTAAAAGCTCGGAGCTTCGGCGTAGCACTTACAGTGTAGGTTGCGGATTAATTGATTTTGGTACGCAATGGCAGAATATAAAACTCGCAAAATAGCGAAAAAAACCTTGCAGTTTAAGTGGCATCTATAATAGTAAAGATGAGGAAACCAGCTCCTATAGGGGGCGAAAGCATGAAGTAAAAAAAAAACTTCTGCAGCCTCCTGTTTGCTGATAAATTGATTCTAAGAAGCTTACCATTTTTTGGGAAATATCAACAATGGATGAACTAACGTTGTTAGAAGAAGGAGCGGGAACACTTTTTCCCGCTCAAGATGAAACACAAAAGCCAGTCGGGGATTTAGGCGACGACAGCTCTACAATTTCCGATGAGGAGTTAGCCGAGTTAATTCAGATAGCGCTCACCGAAAACACCGACGGCATTACCACCACATTTCCAGCTCTGTCTAACGGCGTACTGGAAGAAGGTGCTGCTGATGACAGCCAAATGGCGGAATCTAACGGCGTACTAGAAGAAGGTGTGGGCGACATAGATGACTTAGATGATGACAGCGGCATCGATCGCCGCCGAACCGTCGTCGGTACCGATGACGATGACTTAATTGTCGCCACCGGCGAACAGGATGAGATATTCGGCAAAAAAGGCAAGGACAGAATCAAAGGAAACCGAGGCAAAAAAAATAAAATCTTCGGCGGTAAAGATGACGACGATTGCGAGGGCGGCGATGACGACGATGAAATAAGAGGCGATCTGGGCAAAGATACCGTCATGGGCGGCAACGGCAACGACACCCTTAACGGCGGTAAAGACAACGATACCGTGATGGGTGGCAGTGGCAACGACATCTGCGAAGGCGATGACGGCGATGACTGGACCCACGGCAACGAAGGAGATGATGACGTTGACGGCGGCGCCGGCAACGATACCGTCTATGGCGGCAAAGGCAACGACGATTGTGAGGGCAGCGAAGGCAACGATGCAGTCAGGGGCGACACAGGCAACGACAACGTTAGCGGCGGCGACGGCAACGATACCGTTAACGGTGGCAAAGATAACGATACCGTGATGGGCGATGCCGGCAGCGACGTTTGCATGGGTGACGACGGCGACGACAGCGTGATGGGCGGCGACGGCGACGACAGCGTGATGGGCGGTGCCGGCAACGACGTTTGCATGGGTGACGACGGCGACGACAGCGTGATGGGCGGCGACGGCGACGACAGCGTGATGGGCGGTGCTGGCAACGATACCCTCGTGACTGGCGACGGCAATGACATGGCAGACGGTGGCGACGGCGACGACAGCGTTAGCGGCGGCGGCAACGGCGACGATACGCTGATGGGCGGCGAGGGCAACGATACCCTGATGGGCGGTACTGGCAACCATACCTGTGTCGGCGGTGCTGGAGATGACGTTTATGTCGTGAGTAACAGTACCTCTGGGGCAAAAGCAGTCATCACTGACTACACAGACGGCAGCGACAAATTTCTGCTGTTTGGCGACTTGAACTTTAGCAGCTTGACCTTTATACAAGTCGGTGGCGATACCGAAATTCGGGTCAATAACTTTGCCTTGGCGCTATTGTTGAATGTCAACGCAACGCTGATCACTGCTGGCGACTTTTTGGAAGTTAATCCTGAAACTCCAACTCAAACTCAAACTCCAACTCCAACTCCAACTCCAAGTCAAACTCTCACTCCGATTTTTAACCCTCCGCGAGTGGAAGCTAATAATAGCTTGACTGCTGGTTCCAGCGGCGGCGAGCAAACTATTACTTCTGAGTTGTTGCGGTTTGTCGATGACGAGCAAGGTCCTAGCGGCACAGTCTTCAAGTTAACCGAGCTACCCGATGCTACAACCGGCCAACTATTGTTTAATGGAGTCGCCGTAACACAAGTCGGTTTTACCTTCACTCAAGCAGACATTAACGCAGGCTTGGTAAGGTTCAAAGCGACAGTAGGTTTTGTCGGTGCGCTGAGTTTTGGTTTTGAAGTTAGCAACGGTAAACGATCTCTCACCGGCCAGCGTTTTAGCTTGAACATCGAGCAAAATGTCTTTAAGTTTAGTGGCACTACAGCACCTCAAGTTATTGTCGGTTCTGCGACGCTGGATAACGATATTGAAGGCAGCGATGGTGACGATAACATTACAGCCGGCAAAGGCAAAGACAAAATCATCGGCGGCAAAGGCAAGGACACAATTAAAGGCGGCGATGGCGATGACGATATCGACGGCGGCGATGACGATGACGATATCGAAGTTGGCCTAGGCAAAAACAAAATAAAAGGAGGCTTGGGCAAAGACAAAATTCAAGGCGGCGATGACGATGACGATATCGACGGCGGCGATGATGATGACGATATCATCGGTGGTAAAGGCAAAAACACGCTAAAAGGCGGCTTGGGCAAAGACAAAGTTCAAGGCGGCGATGATGATGACGATATCGACGGCGGCGATGATGATGACGATATCATCGGTGGTAAAGGCAAAAACACGCTAAAAGGCGGCTT
>NZ_JAUBTG010000009.1:123819-125003 GCF_036702395.1 Microcoleus sp. D3_18_C2
GGGCAACGACAAAGTTCAAGGCGGCGATGATGATGACGAGATCGAAGGTGGTCTAGGAACCAATACTCTAATTGGGGGTAGTGGAAAGGATCGCTTTATTTACCGCACTTCTCGCCAAGAGATTCAAACAGTTGTAGAAGCTGACTTTATTACTGACTTTAGTGTCGATGACGATGTTTTAGAGCTTTCTACGGCAGCTTTTGGTAATCTCACCGTTTCTAGCTTGACCCGACTGGAGATTACTGCTACTTCTACTGTGGGGTCGATCGGCAGCGCTAACTTGCTCGATTTCAGCCTGGATACCACTGTTAACAGCATCGCGTCTTTGCAAGCGCGGTTTATAGCTTTGGGTGGCAACCGAGAAGCGCCTACTTTCTGTCAGTTTATAGATGCCGAGACCGGTCGTGCTGTACTGGTATTTGCTGTTGGGGCGCGCTTTGAAGTTCTCACGAGTTTCTCGGCAAGCATTCGCCTGCAAGTCAGTAACTTTGTCTTCAGCGGCACGTCACTAAATGTTCCTGTCGGTACTGCTGGTGCTGACAATGTGAATTTCGGCACTTATCCGGCTGCCGTTAATTTCGATGGTTTAGCAGGCGATGACAACATTGTCGGCAGCAATTTTAACGATACCATCCTTGGCGGCGACGGCAACGATACCATCACCGGCGGCCTTGGTTTGGATGTCATAAGCGGCGGCAGTGGTGCGGATCTGTTTGTTTACAGGACAACGAAAGAAGGCGGCGATAAAATTGCTGACTTTACTGTTGGGGTGGACAAATTCGAGTTTAGCGCGAGCGCTTTCGGCAATTTGACTACGACTAACTTTGACGGTGTTAGCGGTTCAACTCCTGACATTACTGGCAAAGAGTTAGTGATTTTCACAGGTGGCAGTTATGCCTCTTTGCAAGATGCACAAGCTAAAGCCCTGGGCAATTCTACAACTGCTGGTTTCTTCGCCTTTACTAATGCGTCGAACGAAACAGAGTTGTATTTTGACTCGAACGGTACCGTAGCCGGTGGTTCGACCTTGATTGCGAATCTGGGTACTGCTGCTAGCAATCTGGGAACGGCGGACTTTGTATTTACAGGTACGATCGCATCTCCTGCTGGTACTACTACCAACTCAGGTAGCGTGGCCGATTTAACTGCTGCTGGAAACACTTTCCCAAGCGACTTTAACAATT
>NZ_JAUBTG010000009.1:125103-158446 GCF_036702395.1 Microcoleus sp. D3_18_C2
GGTTTCTTCGCCTTTACTAATGCGTCGAACGAAACAGAGTTGTATTTTGACTCGAACGGTACCGTAGCCGGTGGTTCTACCTTCATTGCGAATCTGGGTACTGCTAGCAATCTGGGAACGGCGGACTTTGTATTTACAGGTACGATCGCACCTTCTGCCAATGGTACTACTACCAACTCAGGTAGCGTTGTGGATTTAATCACTAATCCCGGTACTTTCCCGACAAGCGGAGTTAACAACTTCGGTTCTGGTGTTGGCGGTTACAACTTCACCACTCCTGTCTTATTTACAGGAAGTGCGACAGCTAATAACGTCACCGGCACTGAGTTTGCTGACATCTTGAACGGCGGATCGAGTGCTGATATTTTCGACGGCGGTGCAGGTAACGACAGTATCTCCGGCGATGCAGGTAACGACAGCATTTTCGGCGGCGCGGGTAGCGACAGTCTCTTCGGCGGCGAGGGGAATGACA
This sequence comes from Microcoleus sp. D3_18_C2, assembly GCF_036702395.1. Classification (NCBI taxonomy): domain Bacteria; kingdom Bacillati; phylum Cyanobacteriota; class Cyanophyceae; order Oscillatoriales; family Microcoleaceae; genus Microcoleus; species Microcoleus sp. D3_18_C2. The sequence goes on from NZ_JAUBTG010000009.1 coordinate 125,576, forward strand.
CTTTAATCGGTGGTGTGGGAACCAATGTTCTCAACGGCGGTGCTGGTGCGGATGTGTTTGTGTTCACCGGAACTACTGCTGACGGCGGGGATGTAATTACCAATTACAGCATTGCTGATGATGTAATTAATCTCGACAAAACTGGTTTTGCAGCGTTTACAACCGGAGGGACTTTGGCTTCGAGTTTCTACGCTTACAGCAGCACAGTTTCTGTAACTGCGCTCGAAGCAACTTTAACCGGCCCGTCCATCATGGCTATCTACGACGGTTTGTCTACTAAACTGTATTACGATAGCAACGGTTCTACGGTTGGCGGTAACAGTTTGTTTGCAACTGTCAATAATGTCGATTTAGGAATTTCCGGTAATACTGAATTGTTCTTGTTCTAAACGGCAAGAATCCTAATCGGGATATCGGTACGGTTAGGGACACAGCCATGCTGTGTCCCTACAAGATACGGGTAAGGACACAGCCATGCTGTGTCCTTTTTTTTGGTAATTGTTAAACAATTTAGCTGCTCTTTTTTGGGTAGGGAAATGGCATTGCTGTGTTCTTTTTTCCGTTGTTGTCGATGGTTGGAGTTGATCGCACTCGCGAGGGCAATTTCACCATCCAATCCGGTTTATTTTACCCGTTATATCCATTCCGGTTGATTAAACCGCAGAGGACACAGAGGATACAGAGAAAGGGGAGAGAGAGATGAATAATTCCGATGCCAATGGATTTGATATTACCGAAAATCAGGACACTCCGCCGTGCCGTTTCTCTACAATTAATCCGGCGGTGGTTAAATTTGTATTCACATGGACGCACTTCGACAAAGAAACCGGGTTTTTTACCTCATCTTCGAGTGCGAACGAAGTATTTTCGTAAAAAAACCAGGTTTCTGGGCCCCATGCGTCACTCCTAATTGATTAACCCCTCTCCTGTGCAAGTACAAACGTCCCTTTAATTGTTGATAGTAAATTGTCATAACTTTGATTTGAGTCCACAGCTTTTTTAACCATTAAGCGCCACAGCTAATGATAATTATTCATAAGCTGATGATAAAAATTTATAGTTTAATGGTAAGAGTGAAGCGGGCAATGCCCACCCTACAAATAGAGTCCTTGATCGCCCTAATCTAAAATCTATGAGTGCCCAAAATCCCTTGTCAGTCTGTTTCGCGGATGTGAAGGCGGCGGCAAATCGCTTGCAGGGCAAGGCTTTCAAGACGCCGGTGCTGACTTCGGAAACTTTCAACAAACGCACAAATTCTCAGGTATTTTTCAAGTGCGAAAACTTTCAGCGCACGGGCTCGTTTAAATTTCGGGGTGCTTGCAATGCTTTGATGCAGCTATCTGAAGCCGAAAAACGGCGGGGAGTGCTGACTTTTTCTTCGGGAAATCACGCGCAGGCGATCGCCCTTGCGGCACGGTTGCTAGAAATTCCTGCTACTGTTGTTATGCCGGCAGATGCGCCAAAAGTCAAGCAAGAAGCGACTCGCGGCTACGGTGCAGAGATTATTTTGTACGATCGCACTCAAGTTTCCCGCGAAGAGTTAGCCGCTAAAATTGCCGCAGAACGACACTTGACAATTATTCCTCCTTATGATCATGCGTGGGTGATTGGGGGACAAGGTACGGCGGCGCTGGAATTAATCGCAGAAGTTGGGGAGTTGGATTTGCTGTTAGTTTGCTGTGGGGGCGGGGGTTTGCTGTCGGGATGTGCGATCGCGACAAAAACTTTGTCTCCGCAGTGTAAAGTAATAGGAGTGGAACCGGAGCAAGCAGACGATGCGGCGCGATCGTTCCGCACGAAAACGCTACAAACTGTTATTAACCCGGATACGATTGCTGACGGTGCGCGCACACCATCTTTGGGGAAATTAACCTTTCCTTTGGTGCTGCATTATGTTGATGATATGGCAACAGTTTCAGAAGAGGCAATTCGCAGCACAATGTTTTTTATGTGGGAACGCATGAAGATAGTTGTGGAACCGACGGGAGTGTTAGCGGCGGCGGCTTTGCTTTCAGGTGTTGTGCCGGCTGAAAATGCGAGGATTGGCGTGATTGTGAGCGGCGGAAATGTGGATTTGAAGGAAGTCAATCGATTTTAGATTTTAGATTTTAGATTTTAGATTTTAGATTTTAGATTTTAGGCGTTGCTGAATACAGGTAAGCTGTTCTCCATTTAAATTGTGTGTCAAAAATCACTCAAATTATTGTGGGATGGGCACGCGAGTCCGTCCCGAATATGCAATTTAAACGCGCAACAGCTTATGAATGGAAAATTTCGGAATTACTATAAGCCAACTATCGTGAGTTATGTAACTTCCCATAAAACTTTATTCATACCGTGAATCAGCAACGCCAGATTTTAGATTGAATAATTTATGTAGCAGCTTCTCTGATAAAATGCTGGCACAGCAAACTTTGATAACACAGCACAATGTCTTCAGAAACAAACTCAGCGGCTCAATCTACAACTGGTGCAGATGCGATCGATGTTGCGATCGCCTCTGGAATCGACTTTGACGGTACTCCGATTCCGCAAGCAAAATTAGACCTGTACGAGCAAGTGATGGGATTAGAAGCCGGCAGACAGCGCAGCGGCGTGTCAAATACAATGCGATCGCGCATTGTCCGAATCGGTGTCAAACACATCGGACAAGAGGAACTCGATAAAATGCTGGTTGCGGCAAACTTTGCACCGCTGAAAGAGAAAGAAATCGCTTTTTATTACGGCGGTAAATAGATCGTATTTATCCCACATCTTGCACCATTCTCAATAAGCCTTTTATGAACAGGCAAGATGCCTGTTCCACAAGAAAATCAATTCTTTGTGGAACAGGCATCTTGCCTGTTGCTGCCGATTTTGCCTAAAATAGACATAACCCACGCTCATAACATCTGTCATGCAAAGTTACACCCTCGCAGAAGTATGTAATCCACAGGGGACAGTCTTTAACCGAGCTGCTGTGGAGCCAGTTTTACTCACAGATAAATCGCAGCCCAGCCACGTAATTATGTCCGCTGATGCCTATCAGCGCTTGATAGAGCGGCTGATGGAATTAGAAGATATGCTTTTAGGTTCATCAGCAAAATCTGCCCTGAGTCAGTCTCAAATGGTTGGTACTAAAACCTTTGTAGAAACACTAAAACAACTGGCCAATGGCGAAACTTGATGGTTTACAAACAGTTCTCGACTTTCTCAAGGGTTTGCCACCTAAAATAGCGGCTCAAATTGCTAAAAAAGTGTTAGCGCTGAATGTCGATCCTTTACCTAATGATAGCAAGCAATTAATCGGATATCCGGGTTATTATCGGGTAGATAGTGGCGAGTATCGGATTATTTACAGCTTTAATTCCGAAGAAGATTTGGTAGAAATTATTCTAGTTGGTAAGCGTAACGATGATGAAGTGTACAAAAAATTAGAGCGCCTTTTTTAAGAAACTCATTCTCAGTGATGCTGCTTTAAATATCTGGTAATTATTTTGATATTACTCCGGTTTTAAAGTGCGTTCCATCAGTGATAAAACAGCGTGTTCAGGAGTAATTTCACCATTTAATAAGCGATAAACTTGACGAGAAACAGGCACTTCTATGCCGCGTTGATTGGCCAAATCAATCAACACATTAGTAGTATTGACTCCCTCAGCAGTGCTCTGCAATTCCTGCAAAATTTGCTCTAAAGATTTGCCTTCAGCTAATCCGAAACCAACCCGATAATTGCGTGATAAAGGACTGTTGCAAGTAGCGAGCAAATCTCCCAAACCAGACAAACCGTAAAAAGTTTCTGCGCGAGATCCCAAACGAACTCCCACCCGAATCATTTCCGGCAAAGCGCGAGTCAGCAAAGCAGATTTAGCATTAGTTCCTAATTGTAAACCGTCGCAAACACCAGCGGCGATCGCAAATACATTTTTCAAAGTTCCACCTAACTCAGTTCCCAGCGGGTCTTCATTCACATAAACCCGAAAAATATCAGAACTGTAAATATTTTGCACTTGCTTGGCCGCCGCTAAATCCAAACTCGCCGCTACCGTTGCAGCCGGCAAGCCCTGCTGAATTTCCTCGGAAAGATTAGGGCCCGAAAGTACGACTATTGAATTGTTAGGAAAGGCATTTTGCCAAATTTGAGATGGAGTGCGGGTAGTCGCGGGGTCTAAACCTTTGGTGACGGTAACTATAATTGTACTGGGACTTAACTGTAAAGCCAAAAGTCGATCGACCGTTGCTCCAACTCCTTTCATCGAAACTGCCGAAACAACAACATCCGCACCTGTTATAACTGATTCTAGATTAACAGAACTGCTGCGCGACCACAAATTAACTCGATCGCCTTTTTTTCCTCCCAGATTGGCCAGTGCCGAACCCCAAGCACCTCCGCCTAATATTGTCAAGCTTGCCATAGAATTTAGTTTAATGAATTTAACCGCAGATTAACACAGATAAATCACCGATAAATCATAGCAATCAATCTGCGTTAATCCGCCTACATCTGTGGTTAACAAATCCTCAGCCTACAAACGCGGCCGCAATCCATAATGACGGTAACGCCAATAATCTCGTAAAATGCGATCGTGATCGAAACATAATTGATGGGGAATCTGCCAAGATTCAAAAAATTGTAAATTTTTAGCATCGTCGGCGGCTTGAGGTTCGCCGGTTGCAGAAGCCAAGAATACAATACTAATAGTGTGTTGCCGCGCGTCGCGATTGGGATCAGAATAAACGTAAAATTGCTCAATTAATTCTACATTCAAACTCGTTTCTTCTAAAGCTTCGCGTTTGGCCGCCGTTTCTACCGATTCCCCATAATCGACAAAGCCGCCGGGAATTGCCCAGCCGTAGGGAATATTGCGGCGTTCAATGAGTATGATCGGGCGATGGGGGCGATCGGCTAATTCGATGATAATATCTACTGTAGGAGCGGGATTTTTGTAAGTCATTTGCGAAGGAAGAAGGAAGGCACGAGACCGATTTTGACACGAATACACGGATTAATTTCAACTGGTTCGGAGTTCCTTCTTCCTGCTGAATTATGCTAAACCGCGAATTAGTACGCGCTGCTTTTGCAAAACCTCTGCATACAGCTTTTCCAACTCAGTAATATTCTGACTGAGAGTGTATCGCTCCATCGCCCGTTGGCGTGCTTTTTGACCAAGCAGCATTCCCAACTCAGGATGATCGCAAAACAGCGGCAGCAAGGTTTGCAACTGACTTCGTACCCTCTGAGTGTTCAAAACTATCCCCGCGCCTTCCTCCAAGGCCTCGCCGTCAGCACCGGCATCGGTTGCCAAACAAGCTAAACCGCAGGCCATCGCTTCTAGCAGCGACAGCGATAGTCCCTCCACCAAAGAAGGCAAAATAAATACGTCAGCACCCCGCAGAATTTCGATCCGGCGTTCCTCCTCGGCAACAAATCCGAGCCACACAATGCCATCCTCTTCGCCGTAAAATAGTTGCAGCGAGGCGGCTAGGGGCCCGTCACCTACGATCGCCAATACGTTCCTAGGGCCAAAATTGCACTGTTTCCAGGCCTTGAGCAGGGCTTCGACATTTTTCTCCTGGGCAATGCGGCCTTGGTAAACAAAAACTCGATCGGCTTTTAATTCTGACTTCAACCCCGAAGGCCCTGGAGAATATTTAATGGCATCCACGCCGTTGGGAATCACAGCCACCCGTTCCTGTGGCACTCCCAACTTGACCAATATATCCCGCTGAATCTGAGAAAAAACGATCGTCGAGTCGTAGTTCGCCAAAAACGGAGCGTACAGTTGATACATCAGGTGTTGGGTTCCCGATGTCAAATTCCGCAATTTGCGATCAAACGGCGGGTGAAAAGTCGCCACCAGAGGCAAATTCAATTCTTGACAAATTTCCGGCAGCAGAAAATCTAGAGGTGAAAGCGTCAGGGAAGCGTGAACAACATCGGGTTTCAGCCGCCGCAGAGATTTCATCAGCACTGTGCGGGACTTGAGAGTGGGAATCGTATAAATTTGCGATTTGTAGTGACAGGGTAAAGAGACTTCGTTGCAACTCGCGGACGAAAGCGAATTGGTATATGAGGTTTGAGCAATTCCCTTTGCCCATGAACCATTTGCCATACTCCACCCCGTATTGTTCCTGTCCAGTGGGCCCGCTTCTTGGGCAAAGTGCAGGAAACTGACCTGGTATCCCCGGTCTAATAGTGCGTTGGTGACTTCCCTGGAGTAAGTGACGTTACCGCAAAAAGGTGATTTTTTTCCTAGCCAAGCGATGTGCATTCCAGTAAATCAGAGTTTGTTATTTATTTAGATTCGATCGACTTTGCTATTAGTGCTACGGGAAATATACCAGGTTAAGACACCCCCAGCGATCGCTAATCCTGCTAAAGCCAAAAATACTGTCGGCAAACCCAGAAATGTTTCCGCTACGCCGGCCAAAGCCAACGGTAAACTCAAAGCGATATTAGTGGCATTGTTTTGCAGCCCGAAGACTTTTCCCCGCATTTCTTCTGGGGTTTCTGCTTGAATTGTAGTCTGCATCGGCACTCCGACCAATGAGGCAAATAAACCCAACAGGGTAATGAACAGCACCGATAGCCACAAATGGTGTGTAAATGCAGAAAGGCCCATCAGAGCAAGTGCCATGCCGATCGATCCGATTAAACTCAGTTGCGAGTGAGAAAATTTGTGGCCAAGATAGCCAACTGTCGCCGCCCCACCAGCCATTCCGACGCCCACCGCAGCCAGCAAAAAGCCAAATTGTGATGCTTTCATACCGGGGAGGATTTCTGCCAGCCGAACTGCTAGAACTGCCAAGGCTGCAAAAATGGAAAATAGAATAATTAGTTGAATTAAAGCATTGCGGACTTTCGGTTGATCGTTGATGTAACGCAGGCCGTCTTGCAAATCTGCTAGGGGGTGTGGCGGTTCGTGTTCAACTTCGTTTTTTTCGCCTGTTTTCATCGACAGCAACAGCACTCCGGCGAAGGCGTAACTTCCGCCTACTACTAATTCTTTGCCGATTCCCAGTCCGCCGCCGAGGTTGGAAAATAGGGTGTCGGCTAAAGCTAGTAAGGGTTCTCCGACTGCGAAGCCAATAATCACCGAACCCATCATGGTTGTGGTGTAGAGGGAGTTTGCTGATAGCAGGTGGCGGCGTTCCACAATTAGGGGAATCACTGACTGTTCTGCTGGGGCGAAAAATTGAGTTAGAGTCGAAACGAGGAATGTCACTAGCAGCAGTAAGCAGAATCCGAGCGGCAGTTGACCGAGTTCCCACCCGTCAGAGAGCCACAGCAGCACGGGCAATGTTAAAACAAAGCCTCCCCGCAGGAGGTTTGTGGCTACGAGCACTGCTTTTTTCGACCACCGATCGACATACACGCCCGCGGCGGCCCCGAACAGCACTGCGGGAATGGTAAAGGCGATCATGATTGCCGATACCCACCTGCTGATGGTTTGATCGGGCGCTTGAAAGCGGCTGGCCACCAGGGCGATCGTCAGTACGAGATAAACTTTATCTGCTAGTTGGGAAAAAACTTGCCCGCTCCACAATGCTAGAAAATTTGGGTTTTTGAGCACTGGCAAAAATCCCGTTTGTTTTTCGGGAATTTCTGCCAGTGCTTCGGAGAGTTCTGCTGCTGGCTCTGGTGTGGGAACCGGAGGGATTGCTTCGGGGTGTGGGCTATTGCCGTTGTTCCAGTCTGGTGCTGGAGTGGTGGGGTATTTATCCATTTCTGGGTCTGGGACGTTGCTCCATTGTCGATCGGCGGAGACGGGATAAGAGTCAAACTCTGGAAAATTTTCTCGTTCTTCCATCTTGTGGTGGGTCACAGCTAACACAGATATTCTCAAATCAGAATCAGACAGTCGCATCATAGGATTTGGGGTGGATGGCCTGGGATGGTGGAGGTTGGGGGGATGGGAATTTGAAATTGAGGTGTTAACCCCTAAGTTTATTAATAATCTCGTAACTTTATCTCTATCTATTATCTGATGTCGTAACAATCTTGAGAATTTACCTGAAAACGCCGGCAGGTTCGGGTATCCGGCAGGCTGGGGGTGCGATGTACGATCGCCCCTTCACCTATTTAAATCCACACTCAAAATTTAAAACTCAAAACTCTCTAGGTAGGTGTCGATCGAGCTTCCCGATCGAATCGTGCAACCTAAATGATACTGGGCATATTGTCGCAAAATATTTTCTACTGATACCCAAGTTGTTCGATCGGCAATCCCCTCTCCTAGTTCTGGACTAGCCAACTGTTGCAGCGCTGCTAATTCCTTAGCATTAATCTCAAAATTTGTCAAGTGCTTGCTGCCATTCGTTTGCCGGGAACGGGAGGCGGATTTGTACAAGCTACCGTTTTCTGAAGAGAGTTCTGCCTCTAGGTTAGCTAGTTCGGGTAAGCTGAAGGTTCCCCCAGAGGGTATACTAAACCCGGTTTGCCAGTTCGGATCGGTGAAATTTGGGATGAGCGGGTGTCTGGTGGCGCAGCAAACTTGGACTTGGGGCGCGAGGCCGGCTAAGGCTAGCAAGTGAAAAATGCCGTGGGTGAGGTGGGCGACAAGTACGGCGGCGGATTGGATTTCTGTGCGATCGGACAAACGCTCCAAACGGCTCAAATGTTCGCCCAGCAACCAAAAGAGTTCTTCTTGAGGCTCATCGGAAAGGGCACTGGCGATCGCCAATTCGGCCAGATATTGCGCCGCTGCAAGTTTCCCTAGGTTGCGGCTCAAACCCGGATGGGATTCTACGGTGTTGGCTTGGGTGATTTTGTCGAGCGATCGGCCTTTGGCAATTAGCAATTCGTTGACGACAAATAATTCGCTTCGGCCGCCAATGGTCGATCGTTGTTTGCGAACACCGGGTGCTACGGCTCGAATTAAGCCGAATTCCCGCGTTAAAATTGTCAGCAGTCGATCGGATTCGCCGATCGGCGCACTCTTAAGATTGATTCCAGTTGCTTTGTAAGTTCGAGTCACTCGATTTTAGATTTTAGATTTTAGATTTTAGATTTACAAGGACAGTAGCAAAAACAGTCCGCGACGCAGAACTTTTATTAGATACTCGTTACCAGGCAGAGCCTGGTAACGCAGATCCGGAGGCTCTGCCTCCTAATCCCAGCCGAGGCAGAGCCTCTAAATATGGGTTCCCAGGCAGAGCCTTGGAACCAGTTAAATTAGCCATTGCTAATAACTAATAACTAATAACTAATGACTAATGACTAATGAATTCCCCATTAGCCATTACCAATTAGCCATTGCTAATAACTAATAACTAATGACTAATGACTAATGACTAATGACTTTTATCTAAATTATCGCGCTGGCGCATTAATTCCGGGCCGCGGGAAGTCCCCAAACGAGTTGCCCCAGCTATTACCAAATCTAAAGCTTGTTCGTGAGTACGAATTCCGCCGGCAGCTTTAATCCCAATCCGTCCCTTCGTAACTTCCTTCAGCAGTCGCACATCGTCAACTTTCGCCGGGCCAAAAAAGCCAGTGTTGGTTTTGATATAAGCCGCGCCCGCTTCCATGCAAATCTCAGCCGCTAATTGTTTTTCGGCATCGGAAAGGAGCGAACTTTCGATAATTGCTTTGATGGTGAGATTTGTTTCTTCGCAAATTTGGGCTAACTCCCGGTGGAATTCGTCGATTCTTCCCGCTTTCAACAATCCTAAGTTAACAGAGACATCTAACTCTACGGCTCCATTATCTGCTGCTTCTAGAGCTTCGTAAACTTTCACCGTTGAAGTCGAAGCACCGGTGGGAAAACCTATAACTGTACAGACTTTGGGACGTTTGCCGTGCAGCAGCTCAACTGCTTGTCTGACGTAGGCGGGATACACGCAAACTGTGACAAAGCCAAATCTCTCTGCTTGTTGGCAACAGTGTTCTACTTGCTCTGGCGTGGCGGTGGGGTCGATCAGGCCGTAGTCGATCAAGGGGGCAATATCGATGTCTGCCTGGTTTGCAGCCATTGCTGTTTTTTCTCCGAAGTAACTACTTTATTAAGTATGTATCGAATTTACCAATCTAAAATCTAAAATCTAAAATCTAAAATCGATCGACTTTACTTTGACCCCGATCGAGCATAAATACTCAATTTGCTGCTCGCAAAAACTCTTGTGGGAATTGGTTTGCCAATTTATGTCAAAAAATTATTTTGGTATCTGCCTTTAGATACATTTTTGATCTTTCTTTAGGTATACTTTGTTAAAAGGAGTTGCGGTAGAGCCTGCGTCAGCTACGCTAGGGCAGAGCCTGGTAGCGGCTACTGTTTTTACTCTGAGTAGTGCTTTAAAAACATAAAAGCCAGTGCCAAGCATGAATCATTTAGAACTCGAACAAGAAATTGGGAAGATGGCTAGAGCGATGATGACTCGCAATAGTTTAATTGGTAAGGATTTGATTGCGGATCTCAGAGGGCGGCTGTCTGTTGACAGTGTAGCTGCTTTGATGATTGTCAGTATTGAGCGTTTGATTTGGTATGACTGCGAGTCCGTAATCTGGAGTTTGAGTTATTTGATTCCTGCTGACGTGATGGAAGAAATTCGCCGGATTACTGCGCTGGTTGTTTGCCAGCGGTTGATGGGCAAGGGTTTTCTGCTGGGGAAAGATTTTAGTATTGATGCAACAGGCCAGTTGATGTTGAGTGAGAATGCTAAAACAGCGGTTGTGATTGCTTGAATTGGGCAACCAGAAGTAGAAGCTATTAGCACTAGGAGATTTGCAGTTAGACTTGGGGCGCCCTAGAACTTTTTGTGTAACTGCAAACCTAATTCGGGATGCGGTGGTAAGAGTTGCGCGATTCACCAAAAAATTGGGTCTGAAGCCCCGTCCTTTTAGGACGGCTTTCCCTTAACCTTGAGGCTCCTGATTAATTCTCTCTAAGTACATCAGTTTTAGTTCTAGCTACAGCTTTGCAATGTTCTTCAATAATTGCAAATTCAGATTCCTGAATCCGAAAAAATAAACGTTTATTCAGGAAATTTTTCGAGTTTTTGCTGTATGATTATATGACAACAAAGAGGATGACTCATGTTGGGCTGTCAACAAAATTTCATTCGAGTTGATTCAGATATTCAAGCTATTATTGAATACCTGTGTTCTGAATCTGCAAAACTTTCTAATTGTGGGACTTACTATTCCCGCCAGCTATACTTTAAAACTGGTAAAATCCCAAACCGTGCTCAGTTGCACAAAGTTTTGGGGACGGAAAACCGAAACCGACACTATCAAGCGTTCTACTCTGATACTGCTCAACAAATTCTGACGGGCGTAGCAGAGTCTTTTAAGTCATTTATGGGATTACTAAAGGCTTTTAAAAATGGCGTAATTACGGAACGTCCGAAGCTACCGAAATATCGTCAAGGCGGAATGGCACTTGTGACATTTACGGGTAGGTCGGTAAAACTCAACGACGGAATGTTGAGATTCCCTTTGGGTAGCAAGGTTAAAGCGTGGTTCGGTCTAGATGCGTTTTTCCTTCCGATGCCTTCTAATCTTGATTTCAAAGCGATTCGGGAATATCGCATACTTCCCCGGAACGGCTGTTTCTACCTAGAGTTTGTCTACACAACGACCAATGTCCAGGCAGATATAGACCCTGCTAAGTGCTTAATGATCGACCACGGCGTAGATAACTGGTTAACTTGCGTGAGCAATGTCGGTACAAGTTTTATCGTCGATGGCAAGCTTTTAAAGTCGCTTAACCAGGGATACAACAGACGAGTTGCATTTCTCATGAAGGGAAAAGTTAATGGCTATTGGTCTAAAAGGCTTGCCAGCTTGACCGAAAGACGGAATCGTCAGATGCGAGATGCCGTTAACAAGGCAGCAAGGAAGGTAATTAAGCACTGCTTAAAAAATCGGATAGGAACGGTTGTATTCGGTTGGAATAAGGGACAAAAAAATTCTGCCAACATGGGAAGCAAAACTAATCAAAAGTTTGTGCAAATCCCTACGGGAAGACTGAAAGATAGAATTGCTCAACTCTGTGAGCAGTATGGCTTGAGGTTCGTTGAAACGGAAGAATCTTATTCGTCAAAAGCTTCTTTTGTCGATCGTGATTTGCTACCTACTTTCGGCGAAAAACCCGAAGGGTGGCTTCCAATTGGCACGCGGATTAAACGTGGTTTGTACCGAACGGCGCAAGGCTGGCTAATTAATGCAGATTGCAATGCTTGTGGCAACATTGGTAGAAAAGTAGCGGTGATGCTTGGACTTGATCTAAGCGGAATCAGTAGAGGCGAGTTGTCAGCGCCTTTAAGACTTAAATTATGGTCTTAAGAATCCCCATGCCTTCAGGCTGGGGAGTGTCAAGCAGAGTTAAAATTCGCAGCAGCTCTAAAAAACGATGAGTGCGGTTAGCTAAAAGAGCTTTTTACGAGAGGAAAATAGTTAGTTTCGACCGCAAATTGTTGAGGTTGTTACGGGTACTGTGTACGGGCGATCGCCCTGTATCAAATTTTTCATATTTTTAGTGGAATTACAGTTTTATTCCAGGTATGGTTTCATGTAGAATCATCCCTAAGATAGATACAAAATATTATGAACTTAATTCAAAACTTGGAAGCGGCTTGGTATTACCATCTGGGATCGCGCCACCTCGAAGCTAAGGATGATCATGGTGCTCTGGCGAACTTTAACAGAGCTTTGAAGTTGCAATCAGATCATTATAAGGCTTGGTTCGGCCGAGGTATGGCTTTGGGGAATTTAGAACGGCACTTAGAGGCGCTGAAGAGTTTTGATGAGGCTTTGGCGGTGCAGCCGAATGCGAGCTTTGGCTGGCACAACCGGGCTATTGCTTTAGGAAAGTTGGGCGAGTGGTTGGAGGCTCTCAATAGTTTTGACCGGGCTCTGGAGTTCAGTCCGTGCGCGGCGAGTATTTGGCACAACCGAGGACTGACGCTGATCGAGATGGGGCTGTACGAGAAGGCGGTTCTGAGTTTCGATCGCTCTTTAAATTTGTATCCGGAGGCTGCTTGGGCATGGTACAACCGAGGTAATGCCCTGTTGGAACTCAAGCTTTACTATCAGGCGCTCAACAGTTTTGACCGGGCGATCGAGTTTAAGCCTGACGATGCGAAGGCTTGGTACAATCGCGGTATAGCTGCAAACTCTATGGGACTTTACAAACAAGCAGTAGCTAGTTTTAGCCGATCGATCGCTCTACAACCGGGCAGAGCCGAAGCTGTGGGCGAACGGAGAGTTGCTTTGGAGAAATTAGTAGGTTTAAATCAGAGAAATTCCAAGTTTACTCCCACATCTGAGCGTCCCTTGGAAGATTATTTAATTTGGTACAACCGGGGTGTGGAATTGGCGCGAAAAGGCTGCTACTCTGAGGCGATTGCTTGCTACGAAACAGTCTTAGAAATAACTCCTGATTTTGCTAATGCTTTTTACAATAAAGCTTGCTGTTATGCGCTACTGGGATTTGCTGATTTGGCCCTTGACAATTTGCAGCGGGCTGTTGAGTTTATCCCTAATTTGTACCGAGAGCTAGCTTTAGCTGACCCGGATTTAAGCTGCATTTGGAAACAAGAACGTTTTGAAGCGCTGATCCAAGGTTGATTTTACACAAAAAACAGCTCGCCAATGGGGCGAGCTGTTTTTTTGGGCGGCGCAAATTCGATCGCCCTCAAGAGTATTTGTGCAATCTTTGCTATTGCACAGAAACTCGGATTGAGGGCTTGACCGGCCTCTTGGCAACTACGATCACCCGGTAAGTGCCGGATTCCGGTAGTTGAGCAAAAGTTTGACCTTCGCCTTGATCCAAGAGTTGTCCCGACGGAGATTCGATCGCCAGATCGAGATTTTTGGTACTAGCTGTCACCCTAATTGTCTGTCCCTGTTTGCCTTGAACGGTGATAGGCTGGATTTGGTAGCCGGACATTTTGAGTTTGACTGTGGCTTGTGTTTCCTTGAATGCTATGGGAATTGCGCGATCGGGCCGATAAGTCCACTTGGCGCTAAAGTCGCGTCCGATTACGAAGCTGGTGGTTTCACCTTTCGGGGTAACTCGCACGCGATAGATGCCTGACTCTGGCAACTGGCCAATCCACTGATTATCTCCTTTTTCAATAACCCCCATATTTTCACCATTGGGACTGTACAGTTCGGCTGTTAGTTGTCCTGCCCACAGCGAGAGAGTGAGTTCTCGCCCTTTGATGCCTTCAAAAATATAGGTGGTGGGTTGGTTGATGGTTTCTCGGAGTTCCGAGGTTGACATTCGCTTGATCGGTTCGAGGTTTGAAACTGATTCAGAAGTAACGGGTTTGTTAAGGGTTTCTGTAATTTCCGAGGCAGCCATCAGCTCGCTCGGTGCAATTTTGGGGGCTACTGGGCTGGCAAATACTGATTTTGCCGTCATCATGAGTAGCATTCCAGTCAGTAAAATTATTTTTTTCATGTCGCACTTCCGAGGGGGGGGTAAGGAGTTGTATATGGTTACTTGTGTTTGCCTGTTTTCACCGGATTAAATCTGGCGATCGCACAGAGGCTACAGCAGCATATAGGATACAAGTAAATATCCCGTACTTGCACAAAACCTGCTGGTAGCAAATTGGCAGTGCGGGAGCTAAGTAGTAGCCTCAATTTGTCGAGACATTTCAATGATACTACCTACGCATAATATCATCAGAGAATATTACTAATTTAGTCGAGGAAAATTAAAGCTTTTTCCGAGGTTCTTGCTCAAGAAATGCCCACACCCAAAAAACGCCGTCTCTGGGATTCTGGCTCTGCCTTGCTACTGGAAAACGGCTAGCACCAGCAGGGGGTGACAACCCTAGTGTTACTTCATTGTTGACAATTCCCGCATCCAGGATACCCGCCACGTGATTCATCCGTCCAGAAATAAAAAACCTGTATCCGATGAAACTTGCCGAACGTATTTATCCGTGGTCAATGCTTCAATGCTTCAATTCTAAAATCTAAAATCTAAAATCTAAAATCTAAAATCTAAAATTGATTGACGATCGCTTAATTATCTAGGGCGCTGCGAACCCCACCTTAGCATATTTCTAGCGTATTAAACCATTTTTTGCGTAAATTTTGATACTGTATCTTGGTAGAGCGGATTGAGTTATTATTTCTGACAAAAACCAGTTAATCACTACCAAATCCGCCCTACCACACGAGGTTAAATTGTACTACGAACCTGCCAGGATTTGCAGATAAGCTTGTACTGTGTTGGACAACCCCATTTCTAGCGCTTCCGCAATTAAAGCATGACCAATTGATACTTCTAGTATATCAGGAATAGAGCAAAATTTAGCTAAGTTTTGCAAATTTAAATCATGTCCGGCATTCACCCCTAAACCGGCTGATTGAGCCGCTTTAGCTGCTAAGACATATTGTTGAAAAACAAAGTCTACTCTACCTTCGCGAAAAGCAGTTGCGTAGGGTTCCGTGTACAGTTCTACTCTGTCTGCTCCAACTTCTTTTGCTAGCGGCATGAGAGCAGCATCTGCGTCCATAAACAAGCTGACTCTGATGCCGTTGTCTTTTAATTTTTCAATGATTGGTAAGAGCCGATCGCGATTTTCGGGAATATTCCAACCGCTATCCGATGTTAGCACGTCTGGAGCGTCCGGCACCAAGGTACACTGAGCCGGTTTTACGTCGCAAACTATATCCATAAATGGCGGCTGAAACGGATTTCCTTCGATGTTGAACTCAACGGTTAGCATTTTAGCTAATTCGTAAACATCGGTGGCTTTGATATGCCTTTCGTCGGGGCGGGGATGGACTGTAACGCCATGAGCTCCGGCAGCAATTACTGTTTTTGCGGCTTCGGTAACGCTGGGGATACCGATGTTTCGAGAGTTTCTGAGGAGGGCGATTCTGTTGATGTTGACGCTGAGTTTTGTCATGGGATGTTAATCTTTAAAGTTGATCTCACATCTTGCATCTTTCTCAATAACGGGCTCTCCGGCCCGTTCCACAAAGAGTAGATTTTCCTGTGGAACAGGCCGAAAAGCCTGTTCAAAAAAGGAGTATTGACAATGGTGCAAGATATAAGTTGATAATACTATATTAATCGCTTTCGGTACTAAATTTTGAGCCTATTGCGGTAGTGTCAGGGCATTGTCAGAGGAAAAATTAGCTTGTGCAAGCGGTAAACTTTCTGCAAAAAAAGCCTCAGCTATTTGCTGTTTTACTGCCAAATCTTCAAGGTTGGCAATGCAGAAAAGCGGTGTGACGCGATCGACTATTGGGCGCGGAAAATCTCTGCTAAAATATTTTAGTTCAAAGTCGTATCTGTGGGGACGGTAAATCATGCCCAACAGTTCGACTAATGGTAGAAGCGTCCAGTTGTGATAGTTGCCGATCGCATCTACTAAATGTTCGCGATAAATCTCTTTTTTAACCAGAGGTTGCAGCAAATTAAAACGGATTTTAAGGTCGTTTAATCTCGACTGCATTGTAGATAAATGTTTGCTTTTATCGACAGGATGCGGTACAATTAGATTAGCTTTGTCAAAGGCGATCGGCACTTTCCCGTGTCTCTCTATTTCCAGGAAATCGTTGCGGCGGCTGCGCCGGAAAACGGCGAAATCAATTAGCAAAAACGGCGGGGTTTCTTTCAGCCGCCAGAAGCACTGCGACTGACCGTGCCAAGCGGGTTCGGGAACTCGATATTTGAGTTCGATTTCGGCAATTTCTGCGAGGGCTTTTTCAACAATCTCAAATGCTTCTTCCACGCAGTCATCTTCAACCACAACCGCAATATCGAGGTCTGACCACTCGTCGGTGTATCCGTGGGCTGCTGAACCTCCTTGCCACAAAGCGAGAACAAAATCTAAAGGTTGTAAGGTTGAAACAATCTTTTCGAGAATGATTTGTCTCATGGAATCAAGCTATACTGTTTGTTTTCCCTGGCTTGCACAAGTTTAACAAACGATCGCGTGTTGAGAGAGCTCCGCGACTGTTCTCCGAGGAGTTGCTAATGCTTCCGGTTGTGCACTCCTGCCAAAAATTACACGGGAAGCTGCAAGGGAGAGTGGCAATCTTTGAGAAAGTGCGATCGCCCTTGAAAGTGAAAATCAGCCTTAAATTGTCAGAATCAGAAACTTGCCCGCTGTCCGGTAACATGAGAAAGGATTAATTTTTAACAGCGCGGCATGGCTACTATTTGGGAACTCGACTTTTACAGCCGTCCAATCATAGACGAGCGAGAGAAAAAAAAATGGGAAGTGTTGATCTGCGAAAGCCCGCTGAATGTAGGCGACAAGGCCGAGTCTCTGTTTCGCTACTCGCAATTCTGCTCCAGTTCTACCGTAAATTCCCTGTGGCTGGCGGGTGCTATTAAAGATGCGATCGCCGCAGCACCGAAACGCCCCGAAAAAATCCGCTTTTTCCGCCGCCAAATGGCGAACATGATTACTAAAGCCTGCGATGACTTGGACATTCCCGCCGCCTGCAGCCGCCGCACCCTCGCCCTCAGCCTGTGGCTGGAAGAACGGATGCAAGACGTTTATCCCGCCGAACCGGGCTATCAACCGGTTGTGAACCCCAGCGTTCAATTTGTACCCGAAACGCCAGTTGCGCTGCCGGATGCTTTAATCGGCGAAAAATGGGCGTTTGTGAGTTTGCCGATCGCAGCTTTTGACGAAATGTCCGAGTGGGATATCGGATTTGGCGAAGCTTTCGGACTGCCGATGACACGCCTCGCCCCAGAAACGCAAATTCCGGGACTAATTATCTACTCGTCGAGAGCAACAGCCCTGGCAGGTTGGATGTCGGGCTTGGAGTTGGCTTTCCTGAAATTTGAGAGCGGCCCACCCGCTAGGCTGGTATTAGATACGGGAGCTAACGATCGCTGGATTTTAGCGAGTGTCAGAGACGCAGCAACTGAGAGAGAAGCGAAAGGATTTGAAGCCGCGAAAAACCAAGCAAAAAAAGTACATTTCTTAGCAATTCAGTCGAATCCCGAATCGGAATCTTTTGCAGGATTTTGGCTGCTGCACGAACTAACTATTTAGTCATTAGTCATTAGTCATTAGTTATGAGTCATTAGTCATTAGTTATGAGTCAATATAGCTGTTAACTCTAGACTAATGACGGTAGATTATTAACTGATGACTAATGACCAATGACTGTAAAATCTGGTTATAGCCAATTACACCAGTTTTCCCAAAAGAATCTAAATGTAGACCCGTGCACCCAACCCATATCCAGTAAGTTATTGCCAATTCTTTAATCGAAAATCCAAAATCGAAAATCGAACCGCCCATTACCAACCACCGAGAACAATGACCAATCACCAATCAGCAGAACAACTGTTAGAACTAGCCACCAAAGCAGGTGCAGAAGCTGCTGAGGTATTGGAATCGCAATCGCTCTCGCGGCCGGTCTTTTTTGAAGCAAACCGCCTCAAACAGCTAGAAACCGCCCAAGCAGAAGGTATTGCCCTGCGGCTGTGGCGGGATGGGCGGCCGGGTTTGGCGGTGGCCTACGGGCCCGTGGAAGCGCAAATTTTGGTGGACAGGGCGATCGCACTTTCGCAACTTAACGAACCGGAAACCATCGAACTCGGCACCGGTGAGAAAGTTGTTTATCCCGATCGCGGAGTGTCGGTGCCGGCCGAACAGCTAGTAAACTGGGGAAAAGAGGCGATCGCGATCGTCCGCGAAGCTTATCCAGAAAGCCTCTGCACCGCCGAACTCGACTGCGAAATCGAGAACACGCGCTTGGTGAACACCAAAGGCTTGGATTCCAGTCACACCGACACCACCCTCAGCGGTTACTTATCAGCAGAATTAGTGCGGGGAGAAGATTTCCTCAACATTTGGGAAGGCGAAACCGAACGCGGCACCCTCGACTTAAACACCAGCGCCAAGCGGGTTTTGCAGCGTTTGGAATGGGCGAAAGAAAATGTAGCCCCCCCCACGGGCCGGGTGCCGGTGCTGTTTACAGCCAAAGCCGCCGACTTGCTGTGGGGGACTGTCTGTGCGGCGTTGAACGGCAAACAGGTACTCGAAGGCGCTTCGCCTTGGAACGATCGATTAGGCCAACAAGTGACATCGCCCCTTGTCACCCTCTCGCAGCAGCCGGATATCGGGCCCTATAGCTGTCCTTTTGATGACGAAGGTACTCCCACTCGGGCGATCGTCTTTATCAACAGCGGAGTGTTGCAGCTATTTTATACCGATCGCACCACCGGTCGAGCCTTGGGCAGTGGCACCACCGGCAACGGATTTCGCCCAGGTTTGGGCAGCTATCCCACGCCGAGTTTATTCAATGTTTTGATTAAACCAGGTTCGCGATCGCTAATCGATTTAATCGCTAAATTAGACGACGGAATTGTAGTCGATCAAATGCTTGGCGGCAGTGCCGGAATTTCCGGCGATTTTTCAATTAACGTCGATCTCGGCTACCGAGTCAAAAAAGGTCAAATAGTCGGCAGAATCAAAGACACAATGGTAGCTGGCAATGTTTACAGCGTCCTCAAACAATTAGTAGAATTGGGAGGAGACTCCGAGTGGAACGGTTCTTGCCAAACACCGTCTCTAATTGTAGAAGGATTGTCCGTCATCGGCAAGAATTAAAGTCAGTTGTTAGTAGTCAGTTGGCAGTTGGCAGTTGGCAGTTTTTAGTAGCCAGTTGTCAGCAATCATCCGTTAACAGTCAACAGTCAACAGTCAACAATTCCCACACATAATATGCGTATTTGTTTTATCGGCGATTCTTTTGTAAACGGTACTTGCGATCCAAAATGTCTCGGTTGGACAGGACGGATTTGCGCGGCCGCTTGCGGACAAGGACACGATATTACCTACTACAATTTAGGAATAAGGGGAGAAACCAGTGCCAATATAGAAACTCGTTGGTTCAACGAAGTTTCTTGCCGCTTACCTCACTACGCTGACGGCAGAATAGTATTTTCCTTTGGCGTCAACGACACTTACCGAGAAAACGAAAAAAATCGCATAGAAGTTGAAAAATCAATTGAAAATGCTCGCTCTATTCTCACGTCAGCCAAAGAAATATTTCCAGTATTAATGGTAGGGCCACCGCCAGTTATTGATGCCGATCGCACAAGGCGGATTGCCAACTTATCCGAACAGTTTGCCCAAGTTTGCAACGAGTTAAATGTGCCTTATTTAGATGTTTGCACCCCGCTGCAAAACTCGGAAATTTGGCATAAAGAACTTACCGAAAATGACGTTTCCCATCCCCGCGCCGCCGGTTACGCTGAATTGGCTAAAATAGTTCACAATTGGGACGGTTGGAAAGCTTGGTTTAAAAATATCAATATATCAGATCAAGAGACAGTAACGCTGTTCCGAGCCGTCGGCAAAAAAGAAATGGAACTGATTAAAGAAAGCGATTTTCTGGCATTTCCGCCGCGACTGTCTTTTCAGCCTATTTTTTATCCCGTACTCCACAAAGCCTATGCCATACAAATCGCGAGAGATTGGAATACAAGAGATGCAGCATCGGGATATTTCGGCTATGTCACGCGCTTTCGGGTTGCGGCAGAATTCTTAAAAAAATATCCAGTTCAAAATGTGGGCAGTTCGATTCACCAAGAATATTGGATTCCTGCCGAAGAATTGGCTCAATTTAATCAAAACATTGTGGGAAAAATTGAAATTTTTGCGGAATATCAACCTTAAAATCGAAGCAAACTATGCTAGAAATTAATCAATTTGAAGTAGTGAGTTTTGACTGCTATGGCACTCTGATAGATTGGGCAAGGGGCAAGACGGTTCAGTTAATGTTTTTTTTGTCCTTGCGAGCTTTAGGCGAAGCATAAGCCCTTCGGGCAGGCTTCGCCAACGCAGTGTATGTTTTTCACATGGTTTGGTCTCCATGAGTGTCTTATATCAATTCGGGTTACACCGGAATGATTGTTGACTGTTGACTATTGAGTGTTGACTCTTGACTCGGTGTCGAAAAACTGAATATTTGAGTGTTAAGTGTTGACTAAATTTTATGATTCCGATGCAACCGGAAACGCTATTATCTGAACCGTATTGAGTTATATTTTGCTAAGTCGAAGGATTTTTTGCTAAAGTGCGATCGAGCAGACAATTCTCAGGTCATCTACGCTATTTATGCCGTACATAACTATCCCTAAACAATTTAGGGAACCTTCCAGGGTTATCAAATCTCAACTTTTTTTACGGCCGAAACGCCTAGCCATTTTTGAAGCTTGTCTGATCGGCTTAGTGGCGGGACTGGCTGGTGTTTTGCTAAAGTCGGGAGTCGGATGGCTCGGCAGTTGGCGAGTTGCTACCTCGACATTAATCCCAGCTTGGATATTACTGCCCAGTGTCGGTTTAGGCGGCGGGTTGCTGACTGGTTTATTGATTGAGCGTTTTGCTCCCGAAACTGCCGGCAGTGGCATTCCTCACGTCAAAGCTGCTCTTGGCGGAGTCAATCTTTCCTTAGATTTGCGAGTAGCTGTCGCCAAACTTCTGACGACTATTTTAGCAGTTGGTTCCGGTTTAACTTTAGGCAGGCAAGGCCCTACTGTGCAAATAGGAGCATCTTTGGCTGGCTGGATAGGTCACTTGATGCCGACTTCCCCAGACTACCGCCGACAATTGATTGCTTGCGGTGCTGCTGCCGGATTGGCTGCTGGTTTTAATGCTCCCATTGCAGGAGTTTTGTTTGTAGTTGAAGAACTGCTGCACGACGTTTCGGGATTGACTTTAGGGACTGCAATTATCGCTTCATTTATCGGTGCCGTTGTCTCGCAGCTTTTGGGCGGCGATAGTTTAAATTTGAACCTTCGCGCGTACCAAACCAGTTTTGATGCTCAGGAAATCCCGTTTTATATACTATTAGGAGTTTTAGCGGGATGGCTGGGAGCTTTGTTCACCAAAGGGATTATGGCTAGCTTGCAATTTAACAGGCGATCGCTCAAATTAGCTTTGCCCGTGCGAATGGCTCTAGCTGGCATAATCTGCGGTTCAGTAATAGCTTTTCTCCCAGCAACTTTCCGCGATAATACGGGTTTACGGGAGTTTATGCTGACAGGCGAAGCAAGCGGGATAACGAGTTTAATTGCTTTTATAGCTCACTTTTTTCTAACAATTATTTCCTCGGCTTCTGGAGCTCCGGGAGGATTGTTTTCCCCTGCCCTAGTTATGGGTTCTGCACTCGGTCACATGGTGGGAATTGTGCAGGCAGATTCCCTGGGTGTCGGTTTGCCGGTAACTTACGCTTTGGCGGGAATGGGAGCGTTTTTTTGTGCGGTTTCTAGGGCGCCGATTACTGCGGTAGTGATTGTGTTTGAAATTACGGCGGATTTCAAATTAGTGCTGCCTTTGATGATCTGTTCTGTAGTTGCTTATTTGGTGGCGGAAAAGGTGGACAGTGGCTCTTTTTACGATCGCCTTTTGGAGTTTAACGGCATTCAACTGACAAAGGCAAAAGCTGCCAGCAATACTTTGAGCGACTTGCACGCAGATGACGTGATGCAGCGCCGAGTTGAAACTCTTTCGAGTCTGCTGACTTTCGATGAAGTGATGCAGGCTTTTTCGCGATCGCACCACCGAGGATTTCCAGTAGTTGAAGATGGCAAATTAGTCGGAATTGTCAGTCAAACCGATTTGGCAAATGCCAGCGATCGCAATTTGTCCGGCAACTCGCTGCTTAAAGAATTTATGACTGTAGGGCCGATCGCAGTCAAAGCAAGGGATACTTTAAGCGAGGTATTGTACAGGCTCAACAACTACAATATCAGCCGTTTGCCAGTCGTAGAAGGCCGGCGTTTGGTGGGAATTATTACCCGCAGCGACATTATCCGAGTTGAATCCGATCGCCTCACCGGAGAAACAACCCAGGGCCCGCATCCAGAACCTTCCTATGTTGTCTATCAAACCAGGGCTCCGCAAGTCGGAAACGGCCGCTTATTAGTGCCGCTTTCCAACCCCCAAACAGCACCCGCTTTGCTGCGGCTGGCGGCGGCGATTGCGCGCGATCGTAATTACGAATTAGAATGCCTGCAAATCATCATAGTACCGCGCAACAGTTCCCCCTCCGAAAGCGCAGTGCGGACAACCAAAAGCCGCCGCCTGCTACAACAAGCCGAGCGAATTGTTCGCAATTTGAACTTGCCAGTACACACCCAAATACGGGTAGCTCACGACGTGCCTAACGCGATTTTGGAGACAATTAAGGAGCGACATATCGATTTGATTTTGATGGGCTGGCAAGGCGAATTATCCACAAAAGAACGCATTTTTGGCGATGTGGTCGATACCGTAATTCGGCAAGCAGGCTGCGAGGTAATTTTGGTTAAATGGAGCGAAAAACTATTAGCAACACGTCAGAAAAATGAGTTTTCCGGCGCTTTTAGCGGCCGGAAATATACCTCTATCGAATGGGAGTTAAATCCCGAAAAAGTTGAGGGCGCAGATAATCCCCCATTGGCGAGATCCTCAGATTCATCAGCAACTCCTGACACTGAACTTTCCCTGCCGAATTCAGACATTCCAGCCCCAGAATTGGGGCTGCATACGCTGATGGGTTTGCACCGCTGGTTGGTGCCTATTCGCGGCAGTTACAAGCAAGCTGCGGCTTTGCGGTTGCTACCTGCTTTGGTGGCTGCGAGTGCTGTACCGGAGATTAAATTGTGTCAGGTTCATCAGCCTTCTGTTGCAGAACCCGATCGCGGAGAATTAAAGCAAGCAGCGGAGTTTATCAAGCGCCGGGTTAGCTGTTCGATAATAGCGACTTCGGTTTGCGCTAAATCGGTTTCTGATGCTTTAATTGATTTGGCTCAGAACGATCAGTGCGATGCGATCGTCCTGGGAGCGAGCCGGGAAGGGCTGCTGAAGCAGGTGATTCACGGGAATATCCCGGAAGCTGTGGCGCGCGGGTGCGACTGTACAGTCATTTTAGTGCGATCGGCCTCTTAGCTAACCAGACGGGAATCCCCCTTCTTCCTAACATCTGTTAAATCTCACATCTTGCACCATTCTCAAGAACAGGCAAGATGCCTGTTCCACAAAGAGTGAATTTTCTTGTGGAACAGGCCGAAAAGCCTGTTCATAAAAAGCTTATTGAGAATGGTGCAACATCTCAGTTAAATCTGACATCTTGCAGCAATATCAATAAGAGGATTTTTCGTGGGGTCGGGCGGGTTTATAGAACCTATTTGCAAGCTTTAAGGCTGTTGGCGAACCCGCCCCTACGGCTAATTGAAAATGGTGCAAGATATCTGTTAAATGCGTTGCAGAATTTCCTTCTTCTTATGGCAGCCAAAAATCGGGAATGAAAGTTTTAGTCATACTGCGAGTAAACTGATTAATCTTTCTCCCGATTTGAATGTGCGGTTCGTCAGCTTCCACGGGAATAATTGCCGCTTTGTTTCCGATTCCGAAACGCGAAATCACCAAATTAGCCGCTTCCAAACCAGTAACATAAGCTTTTTCCTGCGACCAAGAACCGTGGCGGGTCACAACCCAATCGCCGCTCATCAATACATTATCATAACTTGTTACTGCCGGCAACAAATATTGATAGCTACCAGGGGCAAAATGCGTCACAGCCCGCGACAGCCGAATCGCGCTGCTGTCAATTACTTTTGCCTCCCGAAAAGCCGGAATGCAAGTCGCTAAATCCCGCTGAACTAAGGAAACTATTTCCTCATCTTTTAGGGGAATTAATTGATTTGCGTGATAAAAGTCAGCTTCGACAACTGTTCCCGGTTCGTCTCGAAATTCGTCGTGCAAAGCATTCAAATCAAAAAACGTCCAACCTGTAGTTGAACTAAATCCAAAACAGGCATTAGAAGGCAGGGGAATGTCAATTTTTCGGTCAAACCACAGGCGAACCGCTAACACGTCAACTGCACCCAAATTCATCGCATCCCGAAACTCTTGGCGACTTTGCAAAGCTGGGCTGCTGCTGATAATTTTTTGCATTCCCGTGACGCCAACTGCAAAAATAACTGCATCTGCCTCGAAGGTTTCTTCGCCGCAAACAACGCCTGTGGCTCGGTTGTTGCTGTCAACTATTAAATCAGTAACTCGCTGCTTTGTCAATACTTTTGCACCGAGTTTTTCCAGGATCTCGACCCAGGGGCGAAAGATTTTTTCTCCGACTGTTCCGCGACACCAAACTACATCAAAATCCGGTTGGTGTGCTAATATGAAATAATAAAGCATTCCCAAAGCGGCGGCGGCAGAACATTGTTCTCCGGGTGCAAATAAACCTACTAATAACATAGGCTCAAAAGCATCGCGGTAGAGTCTTGCAGAAACGCCAAACTGTTTGAAGAGTTCGCGGGCTGTGACGCGATCGTACCTGCGCCAAGCTTCGTCGGAATTGTCGAAATCTAGGACGGCGTAGAGTAAGGGTAAGGCTGAAAGCCGATCGACTAATGGCAGCCTTTTAAATCTGGTGTAAAGAAAGGTTCCTAACGGTGTGGGAAGGCGCGGTTCGTCCTGAAAAATTGGCGATTCTACTTCCAATCCCGCAGGTGAATACTGACAAGAACGAGTCCAAGGTGTGAAGGGATCGAGTTCTAATTCCTTGACTAAGGAAAATATATTTTTGTAGGGATACCAGAAGCCATGAATCCCAGCTTCTACGGAACGCCCGCCGGCGGTTTTCCACCCTGCAACTAAGCCACCCGGATAAGGGCCTGCTTCTAGCAGGGTGACATCATAGCCTTGCTGGGCTAGGTGATAGGTAGCGCCTAAACCGGCCCATCCTGCACCGACGACGACTATTTTGGGGGTTGACGATTCTGCTGACATTGCGTACCTCTTGATAATTTATTAATGATGACATAATTCATAAAATGCGGATTTGATATAAAATGTGTTGCATTATGTGCTAAATTTCGCTTGAGTAAATAATGAGTGTCAAAAACCGCCAGCAAACTAACCTGTTGCTGCTCTTATTTCCCGCTACAGCCTGGCTGATGGTTTTCTTCATTTTGCCCGTGCTAATTGTACTGTTGTACAGTTTCTTAGAACGCGGTACTTACGGCGGCGTTACTTGGATATTTACTCTCAGCAACTACCAGCGTTTGTTCAGTGGACTTTTCTTAGGAGTAATTGGGCGATCGCTCTGGCTGGCTTTTCTAACAACAGCCACTTGCTTATTAGTTGGCTATCCCCTAGCATTCTTCATCGCCACCCGTTCTCCTCGCTGGCGAAATGCTTTGCTTTTGCTAGTAATTATTCCATTTTGGACTAATTTTTTAGTGAGAACCTACGCCTGGATCATACTGCTGCGTAGCGAAGGAGTAGTTAACACAGCCTTGCAAAGCCTGCAAATTATTAGCGAACCGTTAAATTTGCTTTTTACGCCTTTCGCTGTGGCGATCGGTCTTATTTACGGCTATTTACCTTTCATGGTTTTGCCTTTATATTCTAGCATAGAACGCTTCAATTTTTCATTGGTAGAAGCCGCTCACGATTTAGGCGCAAATGATATCCGCACTTTCTGGCGCGTTTTTTTACCGTTAACAACTCGCGGGATTGTTGCAGGCTCAATTTTGGTTTTTGTTCCCGCTGTCGGCGCTTTCATCACACCGGATATATTAGGTGGTTCTAAAACAGTTATGGTGGGAAATTTGATTCAGAATCAGTTTATGAGAGCCCGCGATTGGCCTTTTGGTTCGGCGCTTTCTATGCTGTTGACGGTAATCATATTGATTCCGGTGTTAATTTACTTCCGCGTGTCTGACGAAACTTAATAAGGTAAGGTAGGCCAGGAGTTTAGGTGGAAATTTACATCTTGCACCATTCTCAAGAACGGGCAAGATGCCCGTTCCACAAAGAGTAAATTTCTTGTGGGGTGGGCATCCTGCCCGCCCGTAAAAAGATTATTGAGAATAGTGCAATATCTCAGATAAAATAGACTCATGACTCATGACTAATGACTAAACTAGATTTACTCGTGCGGGCGATCGGCAAAAAGTGGCTTTGGGTACAAGCTGCACTAGCATTTGCCTTTCTTTACTTGCCAATTCTCATCTTAATTATTTACTCCTTTAACGCCTCCAGATTCAATGCCGTTTGGCGCGGTTTTACCCTCGATTGGTACCGCAGTTTGTTTAGCAATGCAGGCGCGACGATTGCTACGAGTAGCAGCGCCGGAATCTGGACAGCACTTAACAACAGCTTGCTAATTGCAGCTATTTCGACGGTGTTAGCGACAATTTTTGGTACAATGCTCGCCCTAGCACTCGAACGCTTTCATTTTCCGGGGCGCAAAGCTGTAGAAGCTTTACTGTTTTTGCCGATTATCATGCCCGAAATTACGATCGGCATTTCGCTGCTAGTTTTCTTTACCCTAGTATTTCGGATCGTAGAAAATCTCACGGGAATTCGCCTGAATCTCGGCTTACCTACCGTAATTATCGGTCATGTTGTCTTTAATATTTCCTTTGTGACTATTACTGTCAGGGCGCGTTTGGCGGAACTAGATCCTCAATTAGAACAAGCAGCTTTTGACTTAGGCGCTAACGAATGGCGAACTTTTTGGCGCATCACTCTCCCTCTGATTTGGCCCGCTATTTTCAGCGCGGCACTGCTGGCTTTTACTCTGTCGCTGGACGATTTTGTCGTGACATTTTTTACCACTGGCGTCGGTTCCATGACGCTGCCATTATTTGTTTATGGCATGATAAAATTTGCAGTCACACCAGCGATTAATGCCATTTCAACTTTGATGTTGTTGGCTTCCTTGTTGCTCGTTGTATCATCGTTAAAAGTTCAGAAAAGTTAAAAAAAATGCTTTCTGTGTCATAATTATTTTTGTCTGCAACTAACAAAACCTATGAAACGCCTGCTGACTTTCCTACTTTTGTTTGTGATGAGTGCAACGGTGGCTTTCGGCTGTAGCCCCACAGGTGGCAACCAACAGCAAGTGCTCAGCATTTACAATTATGCAAGTTATATCGCCCCAGAAGCGATCGCCCAATTCGAGAAAGAGAACAATGTTAAAATTCAATACGACACTTTCGAGAACAGCGACGCACTCTATGCCAAACTCAAACAGGGAAACCCCGGTTACGACTTAATATTTCCTGCCGATTACATGGTGAAAATCATGATCGCGGAAAATCTAATTGAGCCGCTGAATTTAAACAACATTCCCAACCAAAAGAACCTAGAACCTAAGTTTATCAATCAAGCTTTTGATCCAGGCAACAAATATTCGCTGCCCTACCAGTGGGGAACTATGGGAATTGGCTACAACGTGAAAACAGTCCAGGGAGAAATTAACAGTTGGGGGGTGATGTTCGACCCTAAATATACCGGAAAAGTCGCGTGGCAAGACGATGCTAGATACACATTAGCAGGAGTTTTAATGTATTTAGGATTTGACCCAAATACAACCAATCCCGAAGAGATTAATAAAGCCCGCGATTTGCTGATTAAAAGTAACAATATCATTGCAGCTTTTGTCCCCGACACCGGGCAAAATATGCTAGATCAAGGAGAAGTAAATTTGACAATGGAATGGAGCGGTGATATTTTCCAAGTGATGACAGAAAATCCTAATCTCCGTTACGCTATTCCCAAAGAAGGAACAATCATTTTTTCGGACAACATGGCTATTCCCAAAGGTGCGCCCCAGAAAGAGTTAGCGGAGAAATTTATTAACTTTATTTTGCAGCCAGAAGTCGGCGCCCAAATTTCCAATTTTACCCACTTCGGATCGCCCAACAAAGCAGCAATTGATCGAGGTTTAATCGACCCGAAAGATTTGAAAAATCCTCAAATTTACCCGCCGACTGAGGTGTTTGCCAAAATGAAATTATTGGAGGATGTCGGGAAAGCAACTGCATTGTACGATCGAGCTTGGACGGAAGTTAAAGCAGGGGCCGGAAAGTAGATATAAAACAGGTTTCTGCCGGGGCTGGTTTACTTAATTTTTTAGCTTGTTTTGGAGTTGCACCATTCTCAACAACAGGCAAGATGCCTGTTCCACAAAGAATAAATTTCTTTCTTGTGGAACGGGCATCTTGCCCGTCAAGAACAGGCAAGATGCCTGTTCCACAAAGAATAAATTTCTTGTGGAACGGGCATCTTGCCCGTTCCTAAACAAGTAATTGAGAATGGTGTAAAATATCAGTTTAACCGGGATCGAACTCAAATTTTTATTGCTTATCCCTAAGATATACTAACACAATGCACTCTGTCGAAGTTTTAGAAGTTTCCAAAGTATTTAAAAGTGCCCGCAGTCAAGATTTCTTAGCTGTAGATAACATCAATCTGCAAATTTACGATCGAGAATTCTTTTCTTTACTCGGCCCTTCCGGCTGCGGCAAAACTACAACTTTGCGAATGATTGCCGGTTTTGAAATTCCCACCGCCGGCGAAATTTACATTCACGGCCAACCGATGCAAAATCGCCCGCCATTTCACCGCCCAGTAAATACGGTATTTCAAAACTATGCTTTATTTCCGCACATGACAGTAGCACAAAATGTCGCTTTTGGGTTGGAAATGGAGAATTTGCCTCAGAAAACAATTCGCGATCGCGTTGCTGAAGCCTTAGCATTAGTACAGTTAACCGAGGTAGGAAAACGCTATCCCCGCCAACTGTCAGGGGGACAGCAGCAGCGAGTAGCACTAGCAAGAGCATTAGTCAAACAGCCGTCTGTGTTGCTGTTGGATGAACCCCTAGGAGCGCTGGATTTAAAATTGCGTAAAGAGATGCAATTAGAATTAAAAAAAATGCAGCGAAAACTGGGAATTACGTTTATTTATGTAACTCACGATCAGGAAGAAGCACTAACGATGTCGGACAGAATTGCAGTGATGGATGGAGGAAAACTGCAACAAGTTGGGACGCCTGTTGATATTTATGAATATCCTAAAACGCGGTTTGTTGCTGATTTTATTGGCGACAGCAATTTTTTAAGTGGTCGAGTAGTAGAAAAGCAAAACGGTAAAATAATCGTGTTGGTTGACCAGGAGTTGCCCGTGTTAGTTGCAACAGCCGAAGATATGCCCGCCGGGAAAGTTGTCACCCTGGTATTGCGGCCAGAAAAAGCTGCTATTTATCCGGCTAATTATGACGATGAAAATAGCTGGCCGGGAATAGTAGAAGAGGCTATTTATATTGGCACTGATACGCGCTATACGGTGCGGTTGACTGCTAAAAGTTCGATCGCCCTTCGCCGACAAAACTTGCACAGAGATGACTTGCAGCGACACCAAGTCGGCGACAGCGTTCGAGTTGCCGTGCCGCCGGAAAGTATCTGCATTTGTTGACACTCAAGCGGGCTGAAGCCACTGAGATTCTTTGGAAGATTGAGGAGCAGACTGAAGATGCGATTCCTTCCCCGTAGAAGATAATCTACTTCTTCCTTCTGCTTCCTCCTTCTTCCTTCGCGTTTTTCGCGTCTTCGCGGTTCAATAATATAGACAGTATTGGTGCTAAACTCGCGTTTGACTTTGCAAAATTTCCTCCAACAGCCGCTCTTGACTTTTCGCCGGTTCCTTGCAAGTCAAACACTCGCAAACTAACCCGATAACCCCTTCAGGCAAATCAGCCTCAATCTGACAGACAGCAGTAGGATAATACTGAGAAATCAACCCAGCAATTCGATCGGGAGTCGTGCGAATCAGGGTAGAATGCTGATACCAGTCGATCGCCGAAAGTAGACTCGGACAAGCTTGCGGAGCATCTTGCACAATACTGCTGAAAGCTTGCAAGCCTTGCTGCGCGCGATCGAGATATTCTAAATTCGGGCCCAACAGCGCGAGGCGAACCAAAGAGGCGATCGCAATTCCATTCGCCGCCGGAGTTGCATTGTCTATATAGCTGCGTTCCCGCACCAACAAATCTCCGCTAGCATCCTTAGCAGTATTGTAATATCCTCCCAATTCCACGCTCCACAAAAACTCATCAAATTCTTCTTGCACCTGCACAGCTTTCTCCAACCAAAACTGAGAATTCGGCAACTGTTTTGCCTCTTCCCCGTTGCCTAAAGTCAAACTCGCTTGGTGCAAATCCAACAAAGCTTTCACAAACAAAGCATAATCTTCCGACTGCGCGGTAACAGCAGATTGTCCGTCATAATTCAACCGCTGAAACCGCCCATCCGTCCACTGATTGTCTAAAATAAAATTAGCCGCTTTCACAGCTAATTCTAGATATTCCCAATTTCCAAAAACAGCCGCCGCGCGGGCCAAGCCCGAAATCATTAAGCTATTCCAAGCAGCAATCATTTTCGTGTCAGTAACGGCGGGAATTCTACCCGGCCAACTGTCGTTTTTAGCTTCTTGATTGTTGCGGGCTGGCGGAAAGGTTTTTACACTATCGGGATTGCCACCGTAACGCACAGCAAAGAGTTTAGCCAAAGCCTTTTCTACCCTGTCGCTTAGTTTGCCCGGATGGCGGCGCTGCAAGACATTCTTGCCTTCAAAATTGCCGCTGCGACTAACAGTAAACTGTGCTTTAATTTCTGCCAATTCCTCAGCAGTTAATAGTTGTTCCAGTTCGGCATAAGTCCAGACATAAAATGCTCCTTCTTCCGGTTCTGACCCCCCCGTTGCCCCCCCTTGGTAAGGGGGGGTTGAATTTTCTGTTTCCCCTTGATAAGGGGGGGTTGAATTTTCTGCCCCCCCTTGGTAAGGGGGGGTTGGGGGGGTAAAGCTGTCCGCATCCTGTGCAGCATAAAAATAGCCTGTTGGCGCAATCATTTCTCGCTTTAACCATTCTACTGTCCCCGCGATCGCACTTTCAAAAGCGGGTTCTTGTATTCCCGCGCTCCACAAATTTGCTAAATACTCAACAATTTGACCGTTGTCGTAGAGCATTTTTTCAAAGTGTGGCACAGTCCAAGTCGCATCAACCGTATAGCGGTGAAATCCGCCTCCTACGTGGTCGTAAATGCCGCCCAATGCTAAGTCTAATCCGCGCTGAGTGCAGACTTGTTTGCTGTCGTATTTTGATTCAAAATTAAATCGCGTTCCCCGCAGTGCTAGCTCAGCATAAGGTATCATCGGAAAACTGGGGCCGGGGTTGCTGCCCGCAACAATTCCCGTGTTGAGTTCTAAGCCTTTTTGGAAGAGTTCGCGATTTAATTCTGCGGTTACTCCTGACAGCGCTGCCGTCTGTTGGAGGTTGCCTAAAATCTCTGCTTTGAAGGCTTCTACTTTGCCTTTTTCTGTGTCGTAAAAGCGGCGAATTGCTTGCAAAACTTCTAAAAATCCCGGCCGTCCGTAGCGCGGTTCTACGGGGAAATAAGTGCCTCCGTAGAAGGGAACTCGCTCGTCTGGAGTGAGAAAAACGTTGAGCGGCCAACCGCCTTGACCGGTCATCATTTGCAAGGTTTGCATATAAATGCTGTCGATATCCGGGCGTTCTTCGCGATCGACTTTTATCGGTATAAAATGCTCATTCATGTATTGGGCGATCGCGCGATCGGAAAATGCTTCCCCTTCCATCACCGTGCACCAGTGGCAGCTAGAGTAGCCAATTGACAGGAAAATCGGTTTATTTTCGCTTCGGGCCGCTTCTAGGGCTTCGTCGCACCAGGGCCACCAGTCGATCGGATTTTCGGCGTGTTTCCGCAGGTAAAGGCTTTGGGATTGAGCAAGACGGTTCACCATAATCAAATATACTTTTACTCGTGCTGGGTAAGCTTGTCATACCAATTTTTTATGAGGCCCCGTAGAATCAGATCCCCCCTAGCCCCCCTTAATAAGGGGGGGACAAGATTCCGCTCAAAGTCAACCCCTACTCCCCTTCTTAAGGGGGATTTAGGGGGATCGAGATATGTGCAACTTCACATTAAATTGGTATCAGTCCTCTAGCAGTTTAGCGCGAGATGTTTTAGTTGAGTTGTTGCTGATCATTATGTTTTAATATTAAGGCTGATGTGCGATTCGTTTAACCTAAATGGGTAGGTTCTCCTATCCAGGGACGGTTAGCCTAACTCCTAGAAGTTAGTGATA